>CACYGY010000036.1 GCA_902774025.1 uncultured Eubacteriales bacterium | reverse complement strand
AAGACTTGTCCGGCAATTATGACAACTTTTGTCCGGCAATTATGTCCTGGAGTGTCCGGGATATGCGTCTTGACTGTCCGGAATCACGTTCCGCCTGCATTTCTGGCACAGACATCAAGGATGTAAATACTGCTACACACCAAAAACCAGAATTGACTTTTGGGAGAGTAAATTTCAAAAGAATATATCCAATGATCAGAAGCATGTTGAAGCGCTTCATAGTCTTGGATGGAATGTAATAACCGTTTGGGAGTGCGAACTAAAAGCGGGCAAGGCAGAAAAGACTCTTCAAGCAGTTGCAGACAGTATCAGGTCCAACAGCAGCAATTGAGGCATTTCTTTTTTGGCAGCAAATATCCATACTATAAATTGAGTCTGATTGATGCGGTAAATCGATTTCTCAAACTCTTACTTGTAGAGGCTTCCCCGTATCCCGCAGCAATCCTCCAGATGCGCAATCAATCATGGTAATAAACGATACCATCAGAGCAGTCAAGATGCACATCCGGAGATAGCAGTTTCCACGGCAGGCTCTTTCATGGAAAACGTCTGAACCTTTTTGAAATGCTGTCTTTTTCATCGGTCCGATGATACAATGGATGAAATCAAAACGAATCCAGGAGGGCACTATGGCAAAGATCAAACCTGTCGAGCATAACGTGGACGCGCCGGACCAGCCGGTCTCTGAAAAGAAGCGGAAAAGGCGTGAAAAGAACCTGCTCTTCTATCCCCTGGGCACCGTCGGCCGGGATATGATGTACTACCTGTTCAATAACTGTATCCTGACCTATATTCTCTTCACCAAGCAGCTCACATCGGAACAGCTGATTGCCATCACGGTCATCATGGTGGCCGCGCGGGTCTTTGACGCCCTGAACGATCCCATCATGGGGAACATTATTGAGCGGACCCGATCCCGCTGGGGAAAATTCAAGCCGTTCTTTCCACCTCCATCGTCATCTATCTGGCCTTCAATTCGAGTCTGCAGGGATGGCCCTTCATCATCTTCTTCGGCATCATCTACTTTGCCTACAGCATCACCTACACGATGCACGATATTTCCTACTGGGGCATGATTCCCTCCCTTTCCCGGGACGCGGACCTGCGAAATCAGTACACCTCACGGGCCACGCTGTTCGCGGGCATCGGCTCGACCCTGGCTTCTGTCCTGATCCCCATTTTCACCACAGGAGATAAGGCACTGGGCGGCAATGCGGGTACGGCCTACGGTATCATCGCCCTGATCATCGCCTGCATGGGCCCGCTGTTCATTCTCTTTACTGTCCTGGGCGTGAAGGAGCACCGGGGTGAGGAAGAGCCGAAGATGAAGCTGAATTTCCGGCGCATCACCCGCACCATCCGCCAGAACGACCAGTTGCGCTGGATGATCCTCATCTTCCTGCTGCAGCAGATCGGGAACTCCCTGGTCTTCGGCGGAATCGGATCCAGCTTTATCTATTTCCGTTACGGCTATGAAGGCGGACTCTACTCGCTCTTCTCCATGGTGGGCGTGGCGGCCACAGCGGTGCTGATGCTGGTCTATCCTGCCCTCTCCAGGAAATACACACGGCGCAAAATGATGCGCGGCCTGATGATCCTTGTGTTCGTGGGCAGCGCCATCGAGCTGATCAGCGGTCTGCTGATGCCGGCGAACAACCTCAGCTTCTACGCGCTGACCCTGGGATACATGATCGTGAACCTGGGCCTCTACGGCTTCTACCTCATCATGATGATTTCCATTATCAACACCGTGGAATACAACGAGCTGCTGACCACCCACAGGAACGAGGCCATCATCACCTCCATGCGCCCGCTGCTGACCAAGATGGGCAGCGCCATTGTGGTGGCCCTCACTTCCCTGACCTATCTGATCTTCCGCGTGACCGAGAAGACAAACGCCATTGCCGATTTCGAGCAGCAGGCACAGTTGGGAACCATCACCGACACAGCCCGCATGGAAGGTATCCGTGAGGTCATCAGCGGGGTTGATGCGGGGCAGATCACCGGATTGCTCTTGGCAATGGTCCTGATCCCGCTGCTGTTCGGGCTTGCCTCTTATGTGCTCTATCAGAAGCACTACACCCTGGACGAGAAAACCTACGAAGACATCTGCAGACAGCTGGATGAGAAAAAGAATTCGTAATCCTTTTCATCTCCAGGATCGAGTACCAGTATAGACGTTCCCTTGACCCATTCCGCTATCCTGCGGAAGAAATCCATAAAACGACGGAAACACTGCAGATCTCACGGGCATCTCCGGAGACAGAGCACCGGGAATCCTCCATGGGAAAAGACATCCATTCCGTGCCCTGATCCGCAGAACCGGAGAGGGGTATGCCTCTGTGACAACCGGTCAGGGCTGAAACCTTCTTCCTGATTATGAAAGAGGCTCCCCTCCGGAGCCTTTTTCTGGTAAACCTTCCTCTGTCTCATACCGTCCGGAAAGGCGCCGTAAATCCGTTTGTTTCCTGTTTCAAAAAAGCAATACAGCACGGTTTTACTGCCGGATGGGTGGAATCGAAAAAACGCACTTCCATTCAGTCGTCGAATCAAACGTCTGAAAAAAGCCATGAAAGAACTGGCATGTGGTGAAATGGATGGGGATGGGAGCCGAAGGTTTTTTCCTGTCGCTTCCGCAGCTCCTGCCTTGAGTGTAGCCCTGTGCTTCATACAGTTCCTGAATCTCAACAGCCCTGATCATGGAAACAATGACACATTGAAGCTTATTTTCGTGTGGGTGCAGGGAACCATACCTTAAAATGGTAAATCGTCCTCAGGCACCACAGGTTCAAAGGTGACATTTTCCTGAGACGGGTCTTCCGTCTTTTCCTTTTCAGGAACATCTTTCCATGGAGTCAGAAAGCCGGCAAGGAAGAATACTGTTTTGGATCCGCAGTACTCGCAGTAACGTGCATTTGGCCTGTTCTGACGCCCGCAATTCCTGTGCGCTTCATCAGCACAGAAGTTTACTCTGGGTTTACCGCATATTTTACAGTAACAGCCATCAGAATCGAATTCTGAATTACGGCAGTTGGGGCAAAATAATAGTTTGTCTTTCTTATCCACACTCAGCAATGTGTTGTAAATCATGTTTTTCCTCCCTGTCTTTGATTGGCGTTTCAAATGTACTCTCCTTTTTCGTTCTTTCAGGCACCGGAATCTTGCGATGCATCTTTCTGGTTCAGGGTTGCTGCAGAATCAGCAACCGCATAAAGCACAGGACTTTCACCCCGGGGCAGGGTGCGGAAACAACAGGAAATCAGCCTTCAGGACCTGCAATTACACCACCTTCCGTTTTTTCAGACGTCTGATTCCACGAATGGACAAAGCTTTGTTCTATTGCTTTCACGCATCCGGCAGAGAAATCGGACTATATGCCATTTCCCGGAGGAAGGAACCGATTTACGGTGTTCTTCCGGTCCTTGCTTCGTTCAGGTCGTCCGAACAGCTGCGCCTCGCTTCTGCTGCCCGGTGGTTACGAATCATCTCCATGGACCGCTCTGCCGGTTCATCTGCCTATGTCCGGACAGATCGTGTACGTGCAGCGGAAACAGCCCAGATTTCTCCCAAACTCCAGGGTCGTTTCGCATCGAATGCAAAGCTGGGGTTATACTGTCACAAGGAAACCTTGAAACAACTCATCCGATTATAAGGCAGACTAAGCGTGCCAATATACGGACATCGATTCAGTAAAGGAGGAAAGACGCGCATGGCAATTCGATCCATCGATATTCTGAACGTTCTGGTTTTTCAGCGCCAGTGGCGCGAGAACAATGCTGATCCCAGGTCTGCACCAATCCAGCAGGGAGATAAGCTCCGTGATGGCTTCCATTTGGATTTCTGCGATGAAATCAATGTCCTGATCGGCGGGAACGGCGTTGGGAAATCATCCCTGCTCAAAATGATCTATGCAGCTACTCAATGGTCTTTCCAGCAGACCGATCCGGGAAATACGAGGAAGCTCCTGCAGTTCTTTTCTGAACACTTAAAAGATCATAACGCTATGAAAACCATGGGGCATCAGGATGAATACAGTAGTTTCAGAGTGTCAGACGGTAAGCATAGCTTTGAATACAGCCTGCTGTCCAACGGTGGGTCCTTTAACTATGACAACTGGACCGGTCTCAATATCCCGGCTGTGTTCATTCCCACGACAGAGATGCTCTCCCACGCCAAAGGCTTTCTTGCGATGAATCAAAAGTACAATATGCCTTTTGATGGAACGCAGATTGACATTATCATGAACGCTTCGCTGCCGGAAACAAAAGACATTTCTGCGACGATGAAGAATGTGCTCCAAAAGCTCAGCCAGGTCATTAACGGCACTGTCATTCAGAAGGATGACATCTTTTATATTCAAAAGAAAGATGGCAGTGAGGTTGATTTCTCCCTGGAAGCCGAGGGTTACCGTAAGTTTGGCCTGCTATGGAAATTGATTCGCAATGGTCTTCTTGAGCCCGGTTCAATTCTTTTGTGGGACAATCCGGAAGCAAATCTGAACCCCGAATTGTATCCTGTGCTGGCGGATGTGCTGCTGGAGCTCCGGAAAAACGGAGTGCAGATGTTTATCGCAACACACAGCTATAACTTTGCAAAATATCTGGAGATTCGACGGGAAAAACAGGAACAGGTGCAGTTCCACAACCTGTACCGTGGAAGCGCCAGACTGCCGGATGCCATGCAAAGTGTGTCCCCGGAAGTGAATAACGGACAGGTGATTTACAGCGTCTCGGCATACCGCATGGATGATCTGCCTTTCAATCACATGATGAGCGCTGACGAAAGCCTGCTGAACGAAGTTTATGATCTGCGGGGTGAAGCATGAATATGATGCTCACTGAAGAGAACGGCGTCTGTCAGTTTGACTGCACCAAAGCGTTATGGGCGACAAATGAGATCCGGGATCAGTATTTCAATGCAAGGATTCATGTGCTGAAGAATGCCGATTTCATCATCGAAACCGAAACTGCATTGCTGATTGTGGCGTATAAAAACGCCACAGTCAGCAATGCGGCAAACCTGCAGGCTTTTCATCCGGCAGATGACAGAAAGATAAATGACATCGCACTGAAGTATTATGATTCTTTGCCTTACCTGCAGCTGAAAGGCAAGAATAAACCCAAACGGTATATCTACATCATAGAAGCGGCAAACAGTGATTCCACCATGAGAGCCAGGCTCAGAGGAAGAATCGCCAAAGAGTTGCCCTTTGTATTGCAATGCAATATGGCAGCGGGGGAAAACTTGCTGGAAGCGTTTGAAGTGCTCTCCATCTCTGAATGGAATGCACATCCGCTTTATGGAAACTACCCATGTTTACCTGTCTCCCGGGCAAACTGATGGATGGAATCATCCATGTTTGCTTCCCTTTTTTTCGTTCAGTCGATGAGCAACAGGCAGCACCACCCACGCTGGCGTACAGAGCATTCCCGGTGTTCCCGTGGTGCTTTTTTTTACAGCAGCCAAAGGCTGATGGCACCGATGGAAGTATCCTGTGAAGCAGACTGAATCAGCTTCAGCGCTGCTTCCATGCCATACACCGTGATCGGGAAAACACGGACACGATCCTGTTTCGTCCTTGCCCTTCCCCTTTTTACTCCCCGGAAGGTGCGCTGCCTCTGTACTCAAGACAGAGCATGGTCAGATCATCGAACTGCTCGGCGTCCTTCACAAAGTCATCCACCGCACTCCGGACGTTTTTCAGGATCTGCTGAGGTGCCGCGGCAGGTTCCCGGTTCAGAGCCTCCACCATGCGGTCCAGCCCGAACATTTCATCCGCCCCGTCCGTGGCTTCCGGCACCCCGTCCGTATACACGAAGAGGGTGGAACCCGGCTCCAGAGTCAGCTCATACTCATCGAATTTCAGTGTCTTGCGGAAGCCCACCACGGGCCCGTGCTTCTCCTTAAACACTTCAAAGACTCCGTTTGGCCTTCGGATGACGGGATATTCATGCCCCGCGTTGGCGGCCTTCACCTTTCCGGTGGAGAGCTCAATAATCCCCAGCCAGACGGTCACGAACATCATTTTCTGATTGTTCTCACAGATGACAATATTGGCATCCGTCAGAATCTGAGCAGGAGATTTTCCCTGCATGGCAAGATTGGCCAGGATGATCTTGGAGGACATCATGAACATGGCCGCCGGAATGCCCTTTCCGGACACGTCGGCGATGACCAGGCACAGATGGTCCTCGTCCACCAGGAAGAAGTCATAGAAATCCCCTCCCACCTCTCTGGCGGGATCCATGGAGGCGGCGACATCAAAATCGGTGCGGTCCGGGAAAGCCGGGTTTTTCTGGGGCAGCATGGAGGCCTGGATCTGATTGGCCAGGGCCAGCTCCGTCCCGATCTTTTCCTTCTCCGCCGTCACTCGCCGGACGGTGTCCAGATATTCCATTGTCCTCTGGGAGAGGGTGGAAAAGGACTCCGCAAGGGCCTGTACCTCATCCCCCGTGCGGTACACGTCCTGCATGTCAAATTTCAGGTTTTCGCCCCCCAGTCCGGCGATCTGAGCGGTCATGGTTTTCAGGGGCCTGACGATCCGTCTGCCCACCAGAAGCGACCCGACGAGCACCATCAGGGTCACAAGGACCAGCAGGATCAGGGCAAGCCACCTGTAGTTCACCAGTTTCCCGCGGTAGGCTTCCGATACTTCCTCCTGAATCGTGTGGTTCGCATCCCGCAGAAGAATGCCCATCCTCCCCGCGACTTCCTCACTGTAGGCGGACAGAAGGGCCCATCCGTTGGTGGGAATGGAAGAGGCCGTAACGTAATAGGTGCCGTCCAGCAGCTCGCCCTTGACCACCTCCACGTTTTCCCTGTTCAGGGCTCTGGTCACCGTATCGGACAGAAGCTCATACCGGGAAAGCCTCATGTCCTTTTCCATCTCCTCCGTGGGGACGGGAAAATGCCCCTCCTGGGGATCCAGCACGACCTCCCCGTTCCGCCCCAGGAGCAGCTGAAACTCTCCCTCCTGAGCCGAGAGTCTCATGACACGCCAGATATCGTCCAGGTACACATCCGTCCCCACCACAGCCAGGAGATTCCCATCCGGTCCGTACACGGGCACGGCGCACTCCAGGCAGTACGCTCCGGTCTTGGCGTCCGATCCCCCGTCGGTGAGAATCACGCCGCCCGCTTCCACCGCCTGCCGGTACCATGCACGCTCCCGGGGATCATAGGAACGGACCGTCCCATCCTCCGTCAGCCATTTGCCCGGCTGATCGCTCACGGAGAGATGGACACCCTCGGGAATGGCGATGTAGACATTTGCGGCATCGTAGGCCTGACACAGGGAAATGATCATCTCCGACATGCTGCCGAGGATGCCCACCCTGCCGGCAAGCTCCGGATCCGACGGGTCCACCCCGGGGGCAGGAATCATGTGCATGCCCCATTCCCCGTTCCGGCCTTCCTCCGGACCCGGGCAGGGCTGAGGCACGACCCGCTCAGGGTGGGCAAGGAGCTTGCGGGTATAGTCCGCCAGATAGCTCACCCGGTCCCGGGCGTGGTCCAGAAGCTCATCCACCGCCCGGGCTTCCGTCCAGTTGGCCCGCTCCAGCACCTGCTCCACCTCGTAATCCATGGCCGCGGAGGTGATCTCCGAAATGGCCGCCTGCTGGCGCGCTTCGGACTCCGCGTTCATCTGGCCGGTGACCATGTCATGCACACCGGAGACCGTGATGCTGAAGGCGAGATGCAGCAGCACCGTGACCAGAATCAGAAGAAAGATCTTATTCTGAATGCCATGGCTGAACAGTTTCCTGATTCTCTTCATGCGCTTTCCTCCCTGTAATTCCGGGAATGCCCGAAGGCCCGAAGGGATGAAACTCTTTCCTTATTCCACATGATGGCAGGCGGCACAGTGTCCCGGTGCGATCTCCCTGAGCTCCGGCCTTTCCTCCCTGCATCGCCCGCTGCAGAGGCTGCAGCGGGTATGGAAGGGACAGCCTCCGGGCGGGTCGGCAGGATTGGGCACATCCCCCTCCAGCACGATATGCCTGGACCTGTGAAGGGGATCGTGGGAAGGCACGGCACTGAGAAGGGCCCTGGTATAGGGATGCACGGGATGCCGGTACACTTCCTCCGTGTCTCCGGTTTCCATCAGGCTGCCCAGATACATGACCCCCACACTGCCGCTGATGTGCCGCACCACATTCAGGTCGTGGGAAATGAACACCATGGAAAGCTCCATTTCCTGCTGCAGTTCCATCATCAGGTTCAGGATCTGCGCCTGAATGGACACGTCCAGGGCGGAGACGGGCTCGTCCGCCACCACGAAGCTGGGATGGGTGATCAGTGCCCTGGCAATGGAAATGCGCTGCTTCTGCCCGCCGGAAAACTGATGGGGATAGCGCTCCAGCTGATCCTCCGTCATGCCGATGAGCCTCAGCATCTCCCCGACCCTTTCCCTCAGTTCCCCGGGGGACAGCTGAAAATGAATCCTCAGCGGTTCGCTCAGAAGCTTCCACACATTCATCCGTGGATTCAGTGAGGCGTAGGGGTTCTGGAAAATGAACTGCATGTCCCGGCGCTTCAGCCGCATTTCCTCCTCCGAAAGGCGGCCCAGCTCGTCCCCCCTGAAGAAGACCTGTCCGCCGGTGGGCTCAATGAGCCTCAGCACGGCAGAGCCGGTGGTGCTCTTTCCGCAGCCCGACTCCCCCACCAGGGCGAAGACCTCCCGGGGACGGACGGAAAAGCTCACGTCCTCCACGGCATGAACGTGCCCAACGACCCGCTTCATCAGGCCTTTGCGGATGGGAAAATACACCTGCAGCTTCCGGACCTCCAGAAGGAACTCCGATTTCCTTTCCGTCATGCTTCCACCTCCCTGTCCTGCAGGAAGCAGCGGCAGAAATGCCCCGGGGCGATCTCCCGGAGGGCAGGCATTTCCTCCCGGCACTTCTCCATGCACTGTTCACACCGCTCCGCAAAGCGGCAGCCCCGGCTCCACTGCCCGCCGGGGGGCACGATGCCGGGAATGGTGTAGAGCTTCCGCTGCGCACCTCCCAGGGAGGTGACGGCCCGGAGCAGGCCCTTGGTGTAGGGATGGGCCGTATGGGTGAACAGCTCCACCACCTGTGCCTGTTCCACGATCTGGCCGGCGTAGAACACCGCCACCTCCTCGCAGGTCTCGGCAATCACCCCCAGGTCGTGGGTGATCATGATGATGGAGGTGTCCCGCTGTTCCTTCAGATCATTCATGAGATGCAGGATCTGGGCCTGAATGGTTACGTCCAATGCGGTGGTGGGCTCGTCAGCCAGGAGGAGCCTGGGATTGTTGATCAATGCAATGGCGATCATGATGCGCTGCAGCTGCCCGCCGGAGAGCTGATGGGCATAGCTGGCGAGGGTCTGCTCCGGACGGGGAATGTTCACCCGGTGAAGCATCTCCAGGGCGATTTCCCGCATCTCCCCCTTCCCCATCCCCGGATGATGGAAGGACAGGGCCTCAAACATCTGCATCTCCACGGTGAAGATGGGGTCCAGGGAGGTCATGGGTTCCTGGAAGATCATGGAGATCTCCTCTCCCCGGACCTGGCGCATTTCCTTTCGGCTCAGCTTCAGCAGCTCCTTCTCCCCGTCCCGGCTGTCAAAGCGGATGCTCCCCTCCGCCACCCGCAGGGGATAGGGCAGAAGTCCCAGAATGGCACTGGCGGTGATGGACTTGCCGCAGCCCGACTCCCCCACCACCCCGAAGGAGCACTTTTTCCGGATGCTGAGATCCACGCTGTCCAGGAGGTACACTTTGTCCTTTCCCCGGAGGGTGGTGATCTTCAGATTTCTGATTTCCAGCAGATGATCCATCCCGCGCCCTCCTTACAGCTTCAGTTTCGGGTCCAGCACGTCCCGGAGGGAATCCCCCAGAATGTTGAAGGACAGAATGGTCAGAATGATGAACAGGGCCGGAAAGAGCACCAGCCAGGGCGCCCGCTCCATATACTTGCGGGCGTCGCTGAGCATGCTGCCCCAGGAGGGATTGGGGGGCTGAATGCCCAGGCCCAGAAAACTCATGGAGGCCTCCGTGAGGATCGCGCCGGACAGGGCCAGGGTGGCCTGCACGGTAAAGGGGGCCAGGACATTGGGGGTCACGTGCCGGAAGAGGATCTTCATCTTCTTCAGCCCGATGGACCGGGCATTGGCGATATAGTCCGTGGACTTCACCGTCTTCACCGAGGCCCGCACCGTGCGGGTAAAGACGGGGATGTTCACAATCCCGATGGCGATCATGGTGTTCAGTATGCTGGTGCCCAGGGCGGAGACGATGAACAGGGCCAGGAGAATGGAGGGAAAGGCGAAGATCACGTCCATCACCATCATGATCAATGTCTCCGTGCGTCCCTCAAAGAACCCGGCGATCATGCCCAGGAGATACCCGAAGCCCGCAGCGATGCCCACCGCCACGATCCCCACCTCCAGGGACACCCGGGCCCCGTAGACGATGCGGCTGAACACGTCCCGGCCGAAATGGTCCGTGCCGAACCAGAACTCCGCTCCGGGAGCGGCCAGTTTGGCCTTCGAGTTCATCTTCGCCACGTCAAACCTTGCAATCCAGGGGGCAAGAAGAGCCATGAGGATCACCAGGCCCACCCCGATCATCCCCGCCCGTCCCATGGGGTCTCTCCACAGCTGACGCAGGATGCTCTCGTTCCCCGGGAGGGCACGTCCTGCCACAGGTCTGTCTTTCCTTTTCATGTCCACACCCCCTCAGCTGTAGGAAATACGCGGGTCGATGAAGGTATACAGAATGTCCACCAGCAGGTTCACCATCACGTAAAGGAAGGCGATGAACAGCACGCATCCCTGCACCACCGGGAAATCCCGCTGGGAGATGCCCGTGAGGGTGAACTGCCCCAGGCCCGGAATGGAAAAGATCTGCTCAATCACCACCGTGCCCCCCATGAGGGCGCCGATCTGCATGCCGATGAGGGTGACAATGGGAATGGAGCTGTTCCGGAAGGCGTGGCGGAAAATGGTCACCCGCTCCGGAGAGCCCTTGGCCCGCACCGCCTTGATATAGTCCTGACGCAGCACCTCCAGCATGGAGGAGCGGGTCATGCGCATCACGGAGCCCGCCATGACCGAGCCCAGGATGAAGGCAGGCAGGATCATGATCTCCATGTTCGTGCCGAAGTTCTCAAACAGTCCCACATACTTCACCGGGGTGTAGTAATGGAAGGCCTTGGAGAAGAAGAGGATCAGGAGGGTGGCGGAGGCGAAATTGGGCACGGAAACCCCCAGAAGGGCCACCACCCGGACGATCCGGTCGATGAAGCTGTTGCGCTTCAGGGAGGACAGGATGCCCAGGGGCAGGGCGATGATCCAGGCAATGATGCAGGCCAGGATAGCCAGTTCCGCGGAGATGGCGAACCGGTTCATGATCTCCGGAAAGACAGGGGCGCCGGTGCGGAAGGATTCGCCGAAATCCCCGGTGACGGCCCTGCCGATCCAGGAGAAGTACTGCTGGATCAGGGGCTTGTCCAGGCCCAGCTTGGCCTCCCACATGGCCCGCAGCTCCGGTGTTTCCTCAATGCCCAGAATCCCGGACACCACGTCTCCGGGAATCAGCTGCATCACCACAAAAATGGCGATGCTGACCCCGATGAGGATGGGGATCAGGGTCAGCAGCCTTCGTATGATGTAATCGCGCATACATTTCTCCTGTTCCGGATTCTCATTCCCTGTGAAAATCAGGCAGGTGCGCCCGGACGGCGCACCTGCCTGCATTCATGAAAGAAGCATTATCGGGTCAGGGTTACACCGGAAAAATTGTTGGCGTTGGAGGCACTGGGGGCAAAGCCCTGAAGGGCGGTGGAGGCCAGGAAGTACTCCTGGGGGCTGGCCACGATGGCCACGATGCAGTCGTTGAGGATGATGTTGATGGCTTCCTTGTAATACTCCTCGCGTTTGGCGGTGTCCGTGGTGGCCACGGCCAGCTCGCACAGCTCATCCACCCGCGCATTGGAATAATCCTGAATGTTGGCGGAGGAACCCGTCTTGAAGAAGAAGGCCACGGCGCGGCTGGGATCGGACCCGGCGCCGTTCTGGCACACCATGATGTCAAAGTTGTGGCCGTTCCAGGCATCCAGATACTGTCCGCGCTCCACGTCCTGCACGTTCACCTTGATGCCGATCTCACCCAGCTGCTGTTCCACCACCAGGCCCGTATCCCGGATGCTGTCAAGCAGGCCAACGATGATCTCCGTCTCAAATCCATTGGCATAGCCGGCCTCAGCCATGAGCTGCCTGGCCTTTTCCAGGTTCTGGGTGTAGTACTCATTCTCCGTCACGTCCACGGCCCAGTGGCCCAGGGAGGCGGGCACGAAGCCGGAGACCAGGGCCTTGCCGTTGAAGGCGAAATCGATGATCTCCTCCCGGTTCAGGGCCAGGTTGATGGCCTGACGCACCAGGGGATTGTCAAAGGGCGCCCGGTTCACGTTCAGGAACAGGCCGGTGTAGTTGCGGCTCTGATAGGAAATGGTCTGGATGGAATCGTCGTTCTCCACCAGGTCCAGCATGGCGGTGTCCGCCACGATCAGGTCCACCGCGCCGGTGCGCAGGGCGGCCAGACGGGCGCTGGCGTCGGTGAGGACATAGAACTCAATGGCGTCAAAGGTGGCCTTTCCCGCCTCGTCAAAGTAGTCCGGGAAAGCCTTCACGGTGATGCTGTTGTCCGGCACCCATTCCCCCAGGGTGTAGGGGCCCGTGCCGCCGTCGGCCAGCAGGAGGCTTCCGCCGTTTTTCTCCACCACGTCCCTGTCCACGATGGAGCAGTAGGAGGAGGAGAGATTGGCCAGGAAGGGAGCGTTGATGTTCTTCAGGGTGATCTTTACGGTCTCGTCGTCCAGGGCTTCCACCGTGTCAATGTCCCCGGCATAGCTGCTGGAATTGCCCAGAGCGCCGGTGGCGGGATCCAGGATCCGCTCAAAGGAGTACTTCACGTCCTGGGCGGTCATGGTCCGGCCGCTGTGGAACTTCACGCCTTTGGCCAGATGGAAGATGTAGGTCGTGTCATCCGGCTGCTCCCAGCTCACGGCCAGCTCCGGAATGACGTTCAGGTTCTCGTCCACGTCCACCAGCGTGTTGTACATCTGTCCGATCATGCGCATGGAGGCCACGGCGGAAATGGTGTGGGGGTCAAAGCCGCCCGCCGCGTCGGCGTCCACGCCGTAGCGCAGGACATTCTCCTCCGCCAGGGACAGGGGCGTCAGGGCCAGGAGCATCATCATGGCCAGGAGCACCGCGAACAGTTTCTTCATACAAGCACCTCTCTTCTTTATTTCCAGGCGCATCCGCGCCAGGGATCCGGTCCTACAGGGTGATCTTCCCCATCACCACGGGATGGTCCGCCCCGGTGACCCCGGGCATGTTGTTGGGGCTGCCGTGAATGCACTCGCTGGCAAGAACCGCGAAGGCCACCGCCTCCTTGGCGTCGCTGTCATAGCCCAGGTCCTCGTTGATGAGAACGGGCATGGGAAGGATTTCCCTGAACAGGCGCAGAAGCGTGGGATTCCGGCTGCCCCCGCCCCCGATCACCAGCACGTCCGGGCGGACAGGGCAGAAATGATCCATGGCAAAGTGCACACACTCCACGGTGAAGCGGGCCGCCGTCATGAGGATGTCCTCCCCGCTGAGATTCAGCTCGCCGCCCCGTGTCATCAGATGGTCCGCATAGTCCCTGCCGTAGTCCTCCCGCCCCGTGGTTTTGGGCGGCCGGCGGGTGAGGAAGGGATCCCCCATCATTTCCCCGAGGAGCTCCGGGGAAAACCGTCCCCTGGCGGAGAGTTCCCCGTTCAGGTCACAGCGCAGCCTTCCTCCGGTGATGCGCTCCGCAATCTGGTCCATGACCATATTGCCGGGGCCCGTGTCAAAGGCGAAGGTGTCCTCCATTTTCCCGCCCCGGGGCAGCACTGTCAGGTTCCCGATGCCCCCGATGTTCTGCAGGCCCACCGTCCTGTCCTCCCTGCGGTACAGGAGATATTCCACATAGGGCACCAGGGGCGCGCCCTGACCCTTCGCCGCCATGTCCCGGACCCGGAAATCGCTCACCACGACGCAGCCCAGGCCCTCGGCGATCACGGAGGCTTCCCCCGTCTGAAGGGTGGCGGTGAGGCTTTCCCCCAGGTAGGTTACGGGTTTTGGAATATGGTACAGGGTCTGGCCGTGGCTGCCCACCAGGTCCACATCCCCGGGGGCAAGCCCCGCCATATCGCAGACCTTCAGGCAGGCCTCAAGAGAGAGCTTTCCCAGAAGAAAGCTGAACAGGCACAGATCCCGGCTGCCTCCCTCCGTGCCGGAAGCCAGGCGCAGGATCTCACGGCGCACTTCCTCCGGGTACGGGAGGGAAGCAAAGGCCAGGGACCGGACCTTGATCCCGGTTCCGTATCCGCTGATCTCCGTCAGCGCCGCGTCCATGCCGTCCGCAGAAGTGCCGCTCATCAGGCCGATGACCCGCAGCACAGGCTTTTCCCAGAGTTTTTTCAGTTGTTCCATGTCTTCCTCCGTCCTTTATCCGTTATCAGCCCGGGCAGTGAGGTCTTTTCCCATGGCATCCTGTCTCTTTAGAGAGAATTATATCATCTTCCCCCCGCCCGTCAACCGATCTCCCCAGAAGAGGCGGTTGGTGAGGGAGACGGCCCCCACGTTCCCCGACCGGGAAAAGTAAAGGCCCGTGCCCGTAAAGCCCGTGTGGCCGCATCCCCGGGGATAGGCGGTGCCGGTCTGAAAGCCAAGGCCCCGTCCCGGGGCGTCCCTCTGCTCCCTCTGGGCCTCAAGGAGCAGTTCCTCCCGGGCGTTCATGTAATACTGACAAAGCCTTTCGCAGGCGGCGGCATCGGCGAAAATGCCCGCGTGCCCCGCCACGCCCCGGAAATAGTAGTGGCAGTTCCCGTCATTGGCCTGACCCACAACGGGGACGCTGCGGCTCCGGAAGGCGGTGAAAACGCAGTCCCGCTCCCGGCACATCCGCTCCTCAATGGGATTGCCGAAGCTGGAGGGGATCAGGGGAAGGGATCTGTCCGGAAGATAGGTCATGGTCCCCAGGTTCAGGGGCAGCACCAGATCCTCCCGGAGGCAGTCCTGAAGGGGCTTTCCCCGGATTTCCTCCAGAAGCTTCCCCAGAAGCATGAAATTCAGGTCCGAATACTCCACCCCACGGGAGGCCGGGACGCGTCGGAGAACGGTTCTGAGTGCTTCGGGAAAGGGCATGTCCCCCAGGGCGTAGAAGGGATACCAGGCGGGCAGTGTGGAGGTGTGGGTCAGAAGACGCCGGAGGGTGATGCCCTCCGTCCGCGCCGAAAGCTCCGCGTCCTCCCGGAGGAAGGGCAGCACCTCCCGGATCTCCGTTTCCAATGACAGACCCTGAAGGCACAGACGCAGGATCTGGGTGGCGGTGGCGATCTTGGTGAGACTGGCCAGGTCAAAGACGCTGTCCTCTTTGGCGTCTCCCGCACAGACCGTGCACAGCATCTCCCGACGGTTGAAGACGCGCACCACAGCGGAGGGGAAATACCCCGCCTCCCGGTAGCGCTGCATGAGATCCCGGATTTCCCTTTCCAGACGGCTCTGATTCATGGCATATTCTCCCTGCACTTTTTCCGGAGGCGTGGGGCAGACCATGCCCGCAGGGAGAAGAGACTCCCCCGTCTCCGGAAAGACTTCACTTTTCCTTTCATCTGCAGGGATTCTATCACGATTCATCCGGAAACACAAAAGAGCCATGGTTGAGGAAGGAAAGGGATTCTGGTATGATGGGAACAGGTTTTTTCCTTCCTCATCCGGATAAACAATCGCCCCCGGGCGCATGGGAAAAGGAATGCGGGTATTTGTCCCCGGACAGGCATGTTCCATACGATAATCTCTCCCGCCTTTTCGGGAGGGGGTGAAACGCAGGAGGCAGTGAGAAGCATGAAGGACGGTTTCACGACTCTTTTTCAGCGGAAGAAAATGGTCCTGATCATGAGTCTTCCGGAGAACAATCCCGAATGGTGCCGGGCAGCCTTTGAAAACGGCGCGGACGCGGTGAAGGGGCACATCAACGTGCATCACCGGGCCAGCGGCACGCATTTCGGGCGATGGTCGGAGGAGCGGGCAAAACTTGAGGCCATGCTGGAACCTGACCTGGGTCCCGTGGGCCTTGTGCTGGGAGGCAGTCTGGAAAACGCCTCCCTGGACGCTGAGGAGGTCCGGGCCTGTCCCTTTGCCTTCTGTTCCGTCTATGCCCATCACCTGCCCGCATGGGCATTGGACATTCATCCCCTCATGGCCGCCTGCGACAATGGGTACACTCCGGAGGAGATCCGCGCCATGCCCGGCATGGGGGTGGATGTGCTGGAGGCCTCCGTCATTCCGGGGGATGAGTACGGTCAGGGCCTGAGCCTCAGGGATCTGATGAGATACAGAAGCATCGCGGATACGGTTTCCCTCCCCGTGGTGGTTCCCACACAGCGGGCCATTCAGCCCCGGGAAGTGCCTGCTCTGATCCGTGCCGGGGTGCGGGGGCTCATGATCGGCGCGGTGGTGACGGGCAGGGGGACGGAATCCATCGCCCGTGCCGTAGCTACCTTCCGTGAAGCCATTGACGGGGTGTAAGCCATGCGCCTCCTCTGTCTGCCCCTGGATCACCGCCCCTGCAATACCCTTTTCGCGGACCGCCTCGTGTCCTTTGCGGGAGGCGAGTGTGTCTTTCCCCGGCCGGATGAATCCCCCCGGGGCCGGGAAAAGGCGCCTTATGAGGGGAGTCTTCGCTTTCTTAAAAGGGAGCTCCCCGCCTGCGACGCGGCAGTCATCAGCCTGGACGCGTGGTGCTACGGCGGGCTTCTTGCCTCCCGGGAAATGGACACGGATACGGATATGGCCCTGTCCCGCCTCCGTGAACTGCAGTCCCTGCTCCTTGCCCATCCCCGCGTGCGCATCTATCTCTTCAGCGTGATCCTCCGCTCCTCCGTGTCCGCCCTGAGCCTGAAGGACCTTAAGGTGTATCACGCCATGACGGACTATTCCGTGCATTCGGACCGGTATGACCTTCTGGGCCTTGAGGAGGACCGGCTGCTTGCGGAGCAGGCCCGGCAGAGGATCCCGCCGGAAATCCTTGACAGGGTTCTGCGGGTGCGCCGGCGCAATCTGCAGGTGCACCTTGCCGCCCTTGACCTTCTCGCTCCCCTCGCCCGCTCCCTGACCCTTGTGCAGGAAGACTGCCAGGTCTATGGGCTCCCCCGCAGGGACCAGCGGGTGATCCGCAGCCATATGAAAGAGGGGAACCGGGTTTTTCTGCGCAACGGCGCGGACGAGTGCAGCATGGTCTGCGCCATGGAGGCCATGGGAGGCGGTTCTCCCCTGCCCCTTCAGATCCGGTATCTCGGAGCCGGGGACTTTACGGCCCTCTATGAGGACAGGCCCTTCCGGGAGAATCTGGAAAGTGCCTGTGAGCAGCTGAACCTGGTCCCGGATGACCAAAGTCCTGTCTGTCTCTTTGTCTGCTGCCCGGCGGACGGGGTTCAGCGGGAAGCCTCAGACGCCCCGGACAGTCCTGTCTGTACGGAATACGCCCGGCAGATCCGGGAGCGGGCAGATGCGGGGGACCGTGTCTATGTCCTGGACGTGATCGCCGCCAACGGGGGCAGTACGGGCCTCATGCGCGCCCTTACACCTGCCCCCGCGGATGGTCTGTGGGGCTATGCCGCCTGGAACACCGCCGGCAACGCCCTGGGCACGATCCTTGCCCAGATCCGCTCGGACCATCTCCGGGGCGAAAGGCATGAGCGGTTTTTCCGGGAGCGGCTCCTGGATGACTATGTGTATCAGACCCATGTGCGGCCCGCCCTGGGAAAGGACCTGGAGGCGCTGGGCGAGGACGTTTACCGTCTGCGGGATCCCGGCAGGGCCGAAGGGATGCTCCGGGAGAAAATGGCAGGAATGCTCCCGGACCTCTGGCCCCTCAGGTTTCTCCCGGATTACCGGATTTCCCTTCCCTGGGGCCGGACCTTTGAAATCCTTGCGGAGGTAAAGGATGAGCGGAATGAATCCTGACGTTGTGGTGGCCGGAGCCGGGGCTTCCGGCATGTGCGCGGCCCTTGCCGCCGCCCGCCTGGGCAGTCATGTCCTTCTTCTGGAGAAGGGCAGCATTCCCGGGGGAACCAACACCCAGTCCCTGGTCGGTCCCCTCATGGGGTTTCACGCGGGTCAGAAGCAGGTGGTGCGGGGGCTTGCCCAGGAGATCGTTGACCGGCTCGAGAGGCGGGGCGGCACCCTGGGGCATCTGCCGGATCCTCTGGGGGTGACCTCCACCCTGACCCCCATTGATCCGGAAATCCTGAAGCAGGTGTATTTCGAAATGCTCCGGGAAGAGAAGAACATCACCCTTCTGCTCCATACCTTTGTCACCGGAGCACACCGGGAAGGAAAATGGCTGCGGAGCCTCCGGGCCGTTCACAAGGGCGGGGAGACGGACATCACCGCTCCCGTTTTCATTGACGCCACCGGGGATGCCGATGTGGCGCATCTGGCAGGGGTGCCCTGCGTCTACGGACGGCCTGAGGACGGCTTTGCCCAGCCCATGACGCTGGTGATCCGGGCGGACCGGGTGGACCTTGATCGGGTGCGGCGGACCATGCGCCTCTGTCCGGATCAGTTCGTCCTGCGAAAGGACGCCCTGGACATGCCCTATGTGGCCGTGTCCGGGTATTTTGACAAAGTCCGGCGCGCCCGGGAAAAGGGAACCCTGACCTTTCCCCGGGACCGGGTGCTGTTCTTCCAGGGCGTCCGGGAGGGAGAGGTCATCCTCAACATGAGCCGGGTGGTCCGGCACAGAAGCACGGATGCCTTTGATCTGACGAAGGCGGAAATGGAGGGCAGAAGACAGGCGGATGAGATCATGGATTTTCTCAGGGAGGAAATCGACGGCTTTCAGCAGGCCCGGCTCATTCAGACGGGGGATGCCATAGGGGTCCGGGAAAGCCGGCATATCCGGGGCGATTACACCCTGACGGAGGAGGATATCCTGAATCAGGCAGTTTTCGACGACTCAGTGGCCATATGCGCCTTCCCCATCGACCTGCATGATCCCCTGGGAAAGGAGCTCCACTGGACGAAGACGGACCCTGCCAGCTGCTTTGACGTGCCTTACAGAGTCATGCTGCCGGAGAATCTTGGCAACCTTCTGGTCACGGGGCGGTGCGTATCCGCCACCCATCAGGCGGCGGCCTCCCTCCGCATCACCCCCACCGCCATGGCTCTGGGTCAGGCCGCGGGTACCGCCGCTTCCATGGCGCCTGCAGGCAATGTCCGGAATCTTTCCCTCCCCGCCCTTCACCGGGTGCTCCTTGAAATGGATGCCGTGCCCGGCCGGTCTTTCCTGCCCTGAGAGGCCCATGGGCATTCCTGTGACCTGTTGAACCGAAAAATGCCGAATCGCCGGAAGCGGTTCAGTACGTGATCTGAGCGGCGGAAAAAAGATGACCCGTGTGCTGAAACGCCTGGATTGACAGGCCTTGTACACAATCCTTCGGATCAGGGCCGCAGGGATCACAGATCCGGCGGGAAATCCGGTCATGGATGTGGAGGTTCCGATGCTGATAGCGGCCATAACCTTCCGGCTTCGTGCGCCCTGGGTGCACAGCCTGAAGGAAAAGAGGATGATCGTCAGGAGCCTCATCGTAAAGCTGCAGAATACGTTTCATGTCTCTGCGGCGGAAATCGATGAGCAGGACACATATCAGACCATCGTCATCGGTGCCGCGGCGATCGTGCCGCACAGCGCCATGGCGGACAGTCTGATGGATAAAATCTCCGCTTTTGTGGAAGAAAACACGGAAGCTGAGATTCTGGATGAGCACAGAGAGATCCGATAATCCGGAAAGGGCTGAAAAATCCATGGCTCACAGGAGATTCAGAGCATGAAATACCGGATCCATCCACCCACGGGAGACCGGATCCGTGAGACCGCATGGACTCCGCCCTTCCGTATCAAGTGAAAACAGATAAAGCCATCCGGGCGCTCCGCACGGCGTATGAGGGGTAGATCGCCGGTGGGAGAAGGACGGGAACGGCCTTTCTGTGATGAAGCCCTTTTCCGTGAGGCACCTGGCAGATGCCGACGCCCTGCCGGTGCATCCATTGCGCACCTGCTGACGGTGCTGCCCGGTGTTCAGCGTGCGGATAATGTCAGGCAGCTGTTCGCATGCGATGTTCAGCCTGATGAAGCACCGGATACCAGCATCAATGGGAAGCTTTGCGCCGGCTTAAGCCGGCGGGAAGTGCGTATCCCGCCAATGCCGTCCCTGCCCGTCGGGGCCTGATCTCAGCCAGATCAGCCAATACCGCGGCCTATGCCATGGCGGAGGAGCATTGCCGAAAGCCGGGGGAAACGCGTCAGACTGTGCTCTCTGCGTTCACTGTGACCGGAGGTGCCCGTTCCATGTCCGTCAGTGTGAACGGATGAAGGAGATCACGGCATCCTTTCAGGGGTATGTTTCAATGCAGGAAACGGCTGATCCGAAAACAGGAGATGCATCCAAAATGTTCAATCATCATGATATCACCCGCGATGCCTGTATGCTCCGCGGTCCGCTGGCGCATCAGGGCTACGACTGGTGGTGGCATTCCTTCACCGCGCAGGACGCGGAGACCGGCGAGGATAAGCCTTTCTTCATCGAATTCTTTGTCTGTAATCCGGCTCTGGCATCGGATCAGCCCGTGCTGGGTCAGCTGCCGGAGAACAGGGCTGACGGAAAGAAGCCGTCCTACCTCATGGTCAAGGCGGGCACCTGGGGCGAGGATGCCTGCCAGCTGCACCGCTTCTTTGCCTGGAAGGATGTCAGGATGCATGAGGACGCGCCTTATCGGATGGAAGCGGCGGATTGCCTGGCCTGTGAAACGGCGCTGAAGGGCAGCATATCCATCTCCCCGGAGAAGGCGGCCTCTCATCCGGAATGGATGTGCGATGCCGGCGAAATGAGCTGGAGCCTGACGATTGACAAGCAGATTGCCTTCAATGTGGGCTACGGAGCCAGCAGGCCCCTGCGCGGCGCGGAAGCCTTCGCCATGTACTGGCATGCGGAAGGCATGAAGAGCGCCTTCAGCGGCACGGTTACATTCAACGGCAGGAAGTACACTGTCACCCCGGAAAAGAGTTACGGCTACGCGGACAAGAACTGGGGCCGGGATTTCACCACGCCCTGGGTCTGGCTTTCCTCCAGCTGTCTGGTCAGCAGAAAGACCGGAGAGCAGCTGCAGAACAGCGTTTTCGACATCGGCGGCGGGAGGCCGAAAATCTATTTTGTACCGCTGGATCGCAGGCTGCTGGGCGTGTTCTACTACGAAGGCAGGGAGTACGATTTCAACTTCTCGCATCTTCACCTGATGGTGAAAACGCAGTTCTCCTTTGAGGAGCATCAGGAGGAAGTCGTCTGGCACGTACGGCAGGAAAACATCCATGCCGTCATGGAGACGGAAGTCCATTGCCTGAAGAAGGACATGCTGCTCATCAACTATGAAGCACCGGACGGCAGAAAGCGGCATCAGCGCCTCTGGAACGGCGGCAACGGCTGGGGCACCATCAGGCTGTATGACAAAAAGAATGGCAGCCTGGAACTGGTGGACGAGGTGGAAGCCACCCACATCGGCTGCGAATACGGCGAATACGATCATGAAGAACAGTACGGACAGTGAAGCGGGGACATCGGCCATGTGAAAATGCCCGAAATGCGGACGCGAATTCAGCAGACAGCACCGGGATCATGACTGTATCAGACCGCAGAGCATGGACGAATCCATTCCGCGCAGGATGAGGCAGTACAGCCCCGGATGCTGAGGAGCGGATCTCCTGGTCAATACCCACTCATCGGAAAGGAAAGAACCTGATCCATTTCGCAGCGACAAAAAGCACCCGGGTCTGTACCCGGGCGGCGAGGATGTGGGTTTGTCTGCAGAAGAGCTGACGGCCTGTGATGGCAGTAATGGAACCATACGCCTTCCGTATGGCCGTGAACTGCCGGCAAAACCGATTCAGAGAACTGCCCGGTGGTGCTGTGATGTTAGGCAGTCACGGTCATACCTGAACGATCTTATCAAAGAGAACAGGACGCAGACGTTCTGCTCATAATTGCGGTGCTAAAGTGCTGATCAGTAATGAGAAAGAGATATGATGGATATCCGAAGATGAAGGTGAAGATTGTGACTCGGTATATACTCTACAATAACGATGTCCAGGTTGCGGTGTTTTCTGTGCGCAGTTCTGTTATTACCGAATTCGTTCCTCAGAAACCGGAACTGCTCCCGAAGCAGATCTGCCATGCTGCAGCGGATGGCTTCACCTCCTGGCTGCGTGAACGGGCCATCGACCTGAACAGCGTCAGACATCGGAACCTGATGAAGGAACTGACGGGAAGCCGTGACAGAACGACCATTGCGCTCCGGACACATATGTTCAGCATTTCCGATACATTTACGTGTTTTGAAGAAGGCAGGTTTACTCCAAGACTTCAATTATGCCGGCCGGAAGATCAGAATGCAGTAAGCGACTATATTCTGGTATCCAGTGATACAAGTCTTCGCAACATCCGCATTTGTACACCCAATGCTTCCACAGACGGATCCTTCACAAAAACCTGGAAGTATGAAGACGGTGACTGGTGGCTGTACAAGCTGCAGCCCAGTGCGGCGACCAGAATTGAGGTCGGAATCAGCCGTGTCCTGCATGCCATCGGATGGGATACTGCAGAATACTGTTATGTCGGGAAATTCCTGCACCGGGTCAGGACCCGGAACTTTGTTCAGCCGGAAGAATTCTTTGAGCCGTATGCTTCCTTCCGTTTCTTCTTTGAGGATCCCGGTGACGACGATGATGTCATCTGTCGGAATATCGCATCGCTGGGAACGGAATTTGAAGAAGCATGGAAACGCATTCTTCTCTCCGATGCGGTATTTCTGAATACAGACCGGCATATGCGAAACTTTGGTGTGATTCGTTCTTCCCGAACAGGAACCGTCCTCCGTCTGGCTCCCAACTTTGATAACAACCAGGCGTATCTGGCAAACCCGGGCGGAACCTATTCCGACGGAATGCTGAAACTGTATATGAAGCAGGCAGATGACCGGGATTACCAGAACCTGAAACTCTTGGCTGATGAAGTGAAAAAGCATCCTTACCTGAAATATGCATCAGAAGCATGCCGTGCTTTTCTGAAATGACGGGAAGTGGCTGCAGACCGCTTCCCATTTTGGATCATCCATTCCCTGTCTTATAGGGGGAAAATCCGGAAACGCAAAGAAATCCCCTCTCTTCAGAGTGCACGGCTGTTTCCGGTTCACTCTGCGCTTTGGAAGAGGGAGACGATTGCCGAAGGGGCAGAAACAGACAGAATTCCGATCTCACGGCATAAGGCTCTCAGGTGCCCGGATCGCACAGAAGGGTGCAGAATCCCAGATCGAAGGCAGTAAACTGCCTCCCGAACAGGTCCTCGCTCTTTCTCCGGATCCGTCCCTGCATCACATCCCCGGAGCCCCGGATCAGCTGCCCGATCCTGTCCGGATTCACTGGAAGATTCCCGTGGCAACAACATATCTCGTCAAACCGTACAGATAACTGTCTGAAACAGACAGCAAAGACGCAATTCCGGGACACTCCCGGACATAATTCCCAGACACAACCAGTCATAGTAGGCGGCCAAAGAAACACAAACTTCATTTGTCGACGGTAAAAGGGCAGTTTCTGATGCCAGTGAGAAATGCTTCCGGAAATATGAGGTTCATCCGGACTGGTACCATCTTTCTGAAAAGCTGTATGCCCCTTTTAGCATGGCAATGTTGTGTACGAGGAAACCAGTCTCTGTTGACAACACTGCATTGGAGGCCACAAAGTCAAAAGCATCTGCTGTGTATGAGAATGCAGTGGAAATCATTAAGAAGATCGTACATCCTGACTGGCAGCCATACTGCACAAAACAAGAATCATATTCTTCCGTGTATGACCAATTTGGATTTGATCTCAGGGGTACAACTGTTTTATCGACCGAAAGTACAAAAGAGCCGAGACATTGACCCATTGGTATGCATCTGATTGTCAGGTTCCTGCGGCTTTGATCACAAAAAACCAATCCTGGAACAATACATGTTTTGCGTGCGACAGCGTCCGGAATATCCTTTCCACGATATCTGATACGTGTGGCGGAGGAGAACCAGCGTTCTCAGGCTCTGCCTGAGATAATGAGGCTGACATGTCACAGGGAGATTCCACTTCATGTTTCTTCCCGGGGCGGGCAGGAAGAATTGTTCCGCCTGGGACACCGGGGAGTGTTTTACCGACAGGGATATCCTTACCCGCCTCAACCATGCGTTTGGTTTCCGCATCACATTTTCAGTACGCTGATATACATGGATCGACCCGTTTGGGGGGCCTGCGTTTCATCTGATTCTGCCCCACCCGTCAATGCTCGTGGCATGAATCAGTCACCTCCCCTGATTCACATGAACACAGCAATGGTCATGTGAATCAGGAGCAGGGCACCTGAATAAGGGAATTTCCATGACTTTCGGTATTTCT
Organism: uncultured Eubacteriales bacterium; assembly: GCA_902774025.1. Lineage (GTDB taxonomy): Bacteria > Bacillota > Clostridia > Christensenellales > Aristaeellaceae > UBA2943. Next base: position 24,552 of record CACYGY010000036.1, on the reverse strand, counting down.
TTCGTTTTCTGCGCATCAGCGTCACAGATCGTCATGTGTTCACATGACCATTATGCGACATACAGGGCTGGAAGTTTAAAACAGATTATTGATATACTCGGTCAGTTTTTCCCGGTCATAGTAGCTTTCTATGTTCGTCAGATAGATGTCCGGGTCCACGCCCTGGTCGATATCGTAGAAAGAACCGTTTTTGAAAAAGGACATCCGACTCTGGCTGGAAATCTGGAACATGGCGCCCCATGCGGTAGACATGGGCAGGGTCGTACAGCTGCCTCCCCCCGATGTCCGTCCCAGCAGGGTCACCTGCTGGGAATATTTGAATACAGCGGGTACAAGATTTCCGCAGGAGAAGCTCACGGGAGAAACCAGGCAGAATATTTTTTTATCTGTCAGCACGTCCTTTTCGTCAAAGATGCGGTCCAGATTGGTATCTGCCCGGTACGTTGCCGTTGAAAGCGCCCCGGTGAATGTATCCTTCACGCAGAAAGGTGCATCTCCCAGCACCCAGCCCAGCAGGAACACCCCCGCATCCACGAATCCGCCGCCGTTGTTGCTCAGGTCGATCACGACGTTCTCAATCGGGCTTCCCTCCCGGCAGATTGCCGCGTGAGCCTTGATGATCTCCCCGATCGTATCACCGGGAATGGTTCCGTTCTTCAGACCGTCATAGTATGCTTCGCCATCCGTTGTAAAGTCGAAATCGTCAAAAGTGATATAGGCAGTATTCCCGACTTCGGTATAGAAGGGAACCTCTCCCAGAATCCGGCTCCGCATATCGCTGTATTCCTGAAGATGCAGGAGATATTTGTTGTACATCGTCCCGGTATATGCCGGCACGGTCTTCTCCGTGTTCATCCAGGAGCGACCGCTGAATCCGGAATGCAGGTCGTCCAGGTAGCAGTTGATAAAGAAGGACAGGGCGTTGTCCGCCACCGAGGCGTTCCTGTCTTTCAGGGGCCGCTGTGACCCAAGCTGCCAGAACAGGCTGTTGAAGGAGTCGATCTCGTGAATTTCCTTCAGTCCGTACAGGCAGTCCAGCGCCAGACACAACTCGTTGTATCCGAACTCAGCCAGCGCTTCGCTGCGTTCGCAGGGTTCCGCGGAATAATAGTATTCTCCCAGCGGCGTATATCCTTCCGTCTCGTTTCCGAACAGGCTGGCATTGGCAATGAACACGGCCTTCCCGTTATAAAAGGTGTTTAATCCGAAGGCGGGTGTCAGGATCAGGTCGCCCAGGGTCTGCAGCGGAATATAACCGCGCTCATCCTGAAAAACCATTTCGATGGAATAGTCTGAAAGATCAAACTCCACAGCCCTTCCCAGGCGGTCGAAGGTGGTGTTCTGATTCCTCTGGAACAGCTGTGCTTCCCCGGATGCGTTATATCCCTTCATGGACAGCATATCCAGAACGGAAGAATCCGTGGAATCATGCAGGAACATATCGTAGTCAATGCAGGAAATTGTGTTCTGCGCAAAATCGAACGTCATATAGAATCCGTTTTCCCGGGTCAGCGTAATGGTTTCACCCTCCTCTGTGCATTGCAGATCAAACCCTTCATCGCTGCGCCATAGGCCTGCCAGGCCCATGATCAGCCCGCTGGCGCTTCCTATGTCGATCCACGGCAGGTCTGTCACGTCATCCATGAAATAGAAATCCATGTCAAAGTGAGCCTCTATCGCGCTGATATATATTGTCAGTGTTTTGGGCTCTATTTTGTGCTGTGCTTTTTCCGCCGTGTTCTCCGCCCCGGCGAATGAAACCGTGTTACAGCAGCAAATCATTGTGATGGCAAGCATCCATGCGGCCAGTTTTCTTATCATTTTTCAAAATCGCCGGACAGCAGCCCGGCACTCCTTTCCTTTCCGCGCCCTGCTTCAATGCAGCCTGGTTTTATTTTTCGCAAGTGTTGCACCACATCGTTTGTCACGACATCTCACCACCCTGCTCGTTTTTGACCCCATCAACAGCGTGCCTCAGCAAATCATCTCCGCTTGTTGGTTTCGCCCCGCCCAGGGTTTGCTCAGAGTGTATGATATGGATCGAATCTTTCTGATTGGATTCCTGTCCTGTCCCGGATGACACAAAAAGGCGCATCCTGCAGGGACGTCACCGACTTCGCCCCGCACAGCTTCGGCATGACCCATCCCGTTTCCTGTCCGCCTGCCCGCAGCATACAGGAAACGGAAGGTGATCCTCTGCCGCCCTGCACAGCAGTCCCCGTCTCACGCGGCGGATTCATCTTCCTTTCAGATCATGCCTGTCCTCAGGTGACCGGATCGCACAGAAGGGTGCAGAATCCCAGATCAAAGGCGGTAACCTGCTTTCCGAACAGGTCCACGCTCTTTCCCGGGATCCGTCCATCCATCACCTCCCGGGCGCCCCGGATCAGCTGCCCGATCCGTTCCGGATTCACGGGAAGATCCCCGTGGGAAGGCCAGATCTTGTCAAACCGGTCCTTCATGGTTTCCAGTCTTTCCATGCTCGTGATGTAGTCCCGCATGTTCCGGTGTTCCCCGAACATGAAAATCCTGCCGTGCTCCTGAATGGGATCCCCGCTGATGAGGACCCGGGCCTTCCTGTCCAGAACCCCGATGCTCCCCGGTGTATGCCCCGGCAGATGGATGATCTCCAGAAGCCTGTCTCCCAGTTCCAGGACATCGCCGTCCGTGACCGGCAGAATCCGGCCGCCCGTTCCATGCTCCCGGTACGCGCTCTCCTCCGCGGGATGCATGTAGAAAGACTCAAACTGCGGATTGCTGCCGATATGATCCATGTCCGCGTGGGTGTTCAGCAGTTCCAGGGGCAGGTCCGTCAGCCGGGCAGCCACGTCCCTGGCATGACGCAGACGCATGCCGGCGTCGATGAGCAGGGCCTTTTCCCTTCCCTCCAGCAGGAACAGCCGGACGCCCTGGTTCTCCAGGATCCATGTGTGTTCATCCTTCCGGACAACCTCCACTCCGTATTCTTCCATGCTCATCTCTTTTTCTTCCTTCATGGTGCTGATTCCCTCCTCGTTCCTTTTCTCCGTGAGACGCAACGGGTGCATGAGCCGCAGGCCGCGTCCGTTTTCGCGCCGGGAACACGGAGGACTTCCATGCCTTTTCCCGCGGATATCAGAGAATGACGGATCGCTTCACTCGCGCCCTCCGCATCCGGGACCGGAAGCAGATTTTCCCCGGACAGAATGGCCGCATGTCCTGCCCCGGCCGGTCAATGCACCCCTTTCCGGCAGAGGGCGGGTTTCCCCCGCCGTCCGTCCCTTACCGCAGTCCCAGTTCCCTGCGAAGCTGATCGAACCGTGCCTGTTCGTGAGAACCCGCTTTCTCCGCAGGATCCGCCAGGCAGTGATGCATCACGTCGGCGTCCTTGAGAATCTCCTCCATGGGCGTGCCCACCGCATCCTTCAGGTCATGGTTCCGGATCGCCCTGCAGATCACTTCCGTTTCCTCATCGCTGGTGATCTTCAGCTTCTCCAGGATTTTGCGGGCATAATCCGCTCCCCTGCGGGCATGATCCTTATAGCTGTCCTCCCTGTAGGCGTACAGATCATGGAGAAGGCCCGCCATGGCGGCGATCTCCGGATTCTCTCCCCGCTTCATGGCCAGCATGGCCCCGGTCATGGCCACGCAGTGGAGATGGGCGGTCCGGTCCTGCCAGTCCTTTTTCTTCGTCTTCTTCATGACTTTCCATACCTGCTTTTCCAGTTTCCGGACCCGGCTCATTTTCTGTTTCTCCTTCTTCATGGGTCTGCTCCCTTCCCTGTCCCCGGTCGTGAACACCCTGCGGAGGAAGGCCCCTTCCTTTTCCATGGCCTCCCGCTTCGCCTCGCCCGTAAACCCGTGGCCCTGTCCCGGCATCACCACCAGCTCCGCATGGGGGAACACCTCCGCGGCGCGCTGGGAATAACGCAGGGGAACAATCTCGTCCCTGTCCCCGTGGAGAATCAGGACAGGGCCCTCATAGGCTCCGATCAGGTCATACAGGTCAAAGGCCACCGCGGTCTCATTGAATTTCCGGCTGATGGTGTGCCCCAGGACTTCGCTGACGGCGGGAAAGCTTCCGTCCTCAAGGGCTCTGGCCCTGGCGTCATCCTGCAGAACGATCGCCGGGAACTCCAGGATCAGGCCACTGACCTCCCGGGGTCTGCGGACCGCGGTCATGGCGGAGATAAAGCCCCCCTGACTCTGGCCGAAGAGCACCATCCCGGAGAACCGCTTATCCCTCTGAAAGTGATCCATCACCCTGCCAAGGTCCTCTGCCTCCGTCTCCACGGTCATGTCCAGCATGCTGCCGCCGCTCATGGATTCGGGCCCGCCCCCGCAGAAATCAAAGGCAAAGGTGGCAAAACCGAGGCCCGTGAAACAGTCCGCCCAGTCCATGGAACCCCTGAAATTCCCCCCGAAGCCGTGAGAAAGGATCACCAGAGGCACAGGGCCCCGGGATGCGGGCATCTGAAGCACTCCGTACAGCGTTCCCAGGCTGCCGGGCATTCTGATCGTTTCCATGGATTCGTCCTCCTCCCCTTCATTCACCTCTCATGATACCACAGCCCGGGCGGCGGAGCCAGTCTGAAGGTTTCCGGATTGGAAAGGTGCAGGAAGGAAAAATGCTTGACGCACACAATTCAATGGATATAGAATGATAGGGAAAAGTGTGAAAGGATCATAGAAACGATGGCTGGGGCTTATTTTTACTATGTGGAGGCGAACATCGTCTGCCTGATCATCTTCGGCATCATGGTGGTCTACGACCGCCTTTCCATGGACAGGCAGGAGAAACAGGTCAAGTTCGACCATGCCCTGATCGCCTTTATGGTCTACTTTTTCCTGGACGCCCTTTGGGGACTCATCCAGCAGGGTACGCTGCCCAATACCCGTTTCAGCAACATGGCCATCGATCTGGCCATCTACCTGGGCATGTCCGCCATCATCTACACCTGGATCCGGTTCTTCATGAGCGTGGAGCGGATCCGGAACCGGGATAAGCCGCTCCTCCGCTTCCTCCTCCTCCTGCCCTTCTGCCTCTCCGCCCTGGTCATGGTCATTGTTTACCTGACCGCCCCCGAGATCCTCGTGGGGGAGGACTACGGGCCTCAGCTCCTGTACAACATCTTCCTCAACGGGATCGGGTATCTGTACCTGGCCTCCATCATTGTCTATACCACCGTGAAGGCCATCCGGGAAAAGAACCGGATGGAGCGGAGGAAGCACCTGATGGTGGGACTCCTGCCCCTCATGGTGGTGTTCGGCGGTCTGGTGCAGATGCTGTCCATGCCGGACATGCCGGTATTCTGTTTCTGCTGCGCCGTCATCATGCTGGTCTTCTACATCAAGTCCATGGTGGACCAGATTTCCCTGGATCCCCTGACCCGCCTGAACAACCGCGGGCAGATGCTGCGGTTCATTGCCCAGGAGGGAGGCCACAGGGATGACACGATGCGTTTTGTCATCATGATGGATGTGAACGACTTCAAGATGATCAACGACACCTACGGGCACGCCGAGGGAGACAGGGCCCTGATGGTGGTGGCGGAGTCCCTGAGAAGGGTGGTCAACAGTCACAGTATCCCGGTGTTCCTGGGACGCTACGGCGGGGATGAGTTCATCATCATCGCCCACCCGAACCATCCGGAGGAAATCGAGAAAATGGCCGGAGAAATCCGGGAAAGGCTCGCGGAGCAGTGCAGAGAGGAGGGCACGCCCTACACGATCTCCATCGGCATCGGGTATGACGCCCTCCGGGATGCGCCGGACAGTCTTCAGAACTGCATCCGCCGTGCCGACGAAAAGCTCTACCTGGACAAGGAACGCATCAAGCGTGAGGGACTGTCCTCCCGCCCCGCCTGATTCCGCATGAAAGGCCCCGGTTCCGCTGTGAACCGGGGCCCTGTTTCTGTCCTTTCACTACCGGAGGTTCAGTCCTTCCTCTGTTTCATTTCCTTCTTCCGGCTGTACATGAGATCGTCCGCCCGGGCGAAGATGTGCCTGAAGCTGCCGTCCTCACCGGGGCGGTATTCCGAGCAGCCCGCGGCCACCATCACGCCCTTCGAGGCACGGTTCTCATCCACACGCCGGTTGAAAAGCTCCAGCAGTTCCCGGCGCTGTTCATAATCCCCCTCCCGGAGAATCGCGGCGAACTCATCCCCGCCCACCCGGAACACGGGGCTGTGCCGGAAGATGTCGGTGATCAGGCTGAAGGCGCTGATAATATACCGGTCCCCCGCCTCATGGCCTTCCCTGTCGTTGATCTGTTTCAGGCCGTTGACGTCAAACACCACCACCGCGAGATGCCCCACAGTGCCCTCGGAAATCGCCCGTTCCAGATGGTCCTCGGCCTCCGCGAAGGCCAGCCGGCTCCCGGCACCCGTCATGGCGTCGGTATAGGCCAGTTTCCAGGCGGTGCTGAGCTCCTCCAGTTCCTTCTTCTCCCTTTCCAGGGCAGTCTCCAGGTTCTGCCGGTATTCCTCCTTTTCGTTCTCCACCACGAAGGCCCGCAGGAGACAGCAGCCCAGGAGATACCCGATCCCGTACAGAGGCAGATAGGGCTGGAAGAACTGTACGGCAATGAAGACCAGCATGACCAGGCCGAAGACGGCAATGGCGAAATGCCTGTTTTTCCGCGCTCCCTGCGTGCCTGTGGAAACATGCAGCGTGTAGGCGGATGTCCACAGAAGGAGCAGAACCTGAATCAGGAGAATGATGTCCCTTGCCGGGTACGCGTGATACACGCCCTCATGGTCAAAGCGGAAAATGACGGGGAGGAAAAGATTCAGGAAGGCAAGCAGGCTCACTCCCGCAAAGAAGAGGAGTCCGATCATGGAAAGATTCTTCCGGAACCGGTTCCGCTCCTGCAGGTAGGCCACGACATACTGCGTCCATGCCAGAACGCCCAGGGCCATGGAGACGAAGTAGACCTCCGTGACGATAAAGAGGGGCAGGGTGAGGGAAAAAGCCTCGAAGGCGCCCCACAGAATGTCGGTGACGTAGTACAGGCTGACGGAGAGCAGAAACCTCAGATAGTATTTCTGCACTGCACCCGCTCCGTCCTTTTTCCTGACAAAAAACACATCGTAATTGGTGATCACCAGAACCAGCAGGGACAGGATGCCCACCAGCGCGTAATACACCGCATCATCACCTTTCCCGGGCGGACCCTGCGCCCATGTTTCAGGTCGGACCGTTGAATCCCCTTCAGGATTCAGTGCCGGTCCTCCCCTTCCGAAAACGTGGCCCGCCCGTCATGGAACCGCTTGCTCTCATACATGGCCCGGTCAGCGGACTCATAGAGATGGCGGAAGCCATGCATTTCCTTTTCAGAGCTGAAGGCCGCACCCGCGCTCACGCCGATCCTGACCATGTTCTCCCGCTCCACGGCGCGGTTCAGATGCTCATAGTACCGGCTGAGAATTCTCTCCCCCGCCCTGCGGGTGTGGACGCCGGGGGCAAAGACGGCAAACTCGTCCCCGCCAAGGCGCATGACGATGTCCCCGTCCCGGAACGTTTCCTTCAGGCAGCCGGACACCAGGAGAATCACCTGATCCCCCATGGTATGGCCGTACTGGTCATTGATGTGTTTGAAATGGTCAATGTCAAACAGCACGAACATGCCGTGCCGGCCGTTCTCCAGCAGTTCCGTGACCCGGCTTTCCCCGGCGGTGCGGTGGTAGACCCCCGTCATCTGGTCCGTTTCCGCCAGATCCATGGCGTCCTGAAGGGCCTTGTGGAGCTGCAGGTCCCTGCGGACCTCCTCGTCCACGTTCTTGAATCCGCCCACGGTGCAGGTTTCCCCGTTCATTTCCTCCAGTCTGGCCAGTTCCAGGCGGTAGTAGCGGACGCCGGACTCGAAAACACGGCGGAAGGGTACGGAATAGGTATGCCGGTTCTCCGTGCCCTCCATGATCCTCTCCGGGGTCAGGGCTTCCAGGAACCGCTCCCGGTCCTCCTCCAGCACCAGTTTTGAGTAGAAAAGCAGGGCATCGGAAAAGCGGGTGATCTTCGCCGCCGCGCTGGCCGGCATGAGATGCGCCATCTCCTCGTCGATCCGGTACAGCTCAAAGCGCTGCTCCTTCATGTCATGGATCAGCCAGACGGAGTCATAGGGACGGGTCAGGGCCTCAATGACGGCGGAGCGCTGGGTCAGGGACTGCTGAATCTGCAGATCCCTGCGCACCTCCTCGTCCACATTCCGGAAACCGCCCACCACGTTGTATCTGCCCTGTCCCAGCTCCAGCCGGGTAAACTCCAGACGGTAATAGCGGATTCCGTCCCCGAACACCCGCCGGAAGGGCACGGAGTACATGAGCCGGTTCTCCGTGTTTGCCGCGATTTTCTCCGGGGTTGTCGCCTCCAGGAAGGACTGTCTGTCCTCCTCCAGGATAAACCTGGAGTAGAAGGACAGAGCATCCCGGAAGCGGCTGATTTTCGCCGCGTCCCGGGCCGGCATGCGGTGCTGCATTTCCTCATCGATGCGGAACAGTTCAAACGACTGGGTTTTCAGGTCACGGATCAGCCAGACGGAATCATAGGGGCGGGTCAGGGCCTCAATGACGGCGGAGCGCAGATGGAGGGAATCCTGAATCTCCTGATCCCTCCGCACCTCCTCGTCCACATCCCGGAAGCCGCCCACGATGTTGAATTCCCCGTTCCCCAGGTCCAGCCGGGCAAACTCCAGCCGGTAATGCCGGAGGCTGTTTTCGAATACCCGGCGGTAAGGCACGGAGTAGGTCCGCAGGTTCTCCGTGCCCTCCGTGATCCTTTCCGGCGTCACGGCCTGCAGGAACCGCTCCCGGTCCTCCTCCGCCACCAGTTCCGAGTAGGAAACAAGGGCATCGGAAAACCGGGGCATGTTCACCGCCTCCCGGGCAGGAACGAAATGAGCCATGGTCTCGTCAATCCGGTACAGTTCAAAGCGCTGGCTTTCCATGTCATGGATCAGCCAGACGGCGTCATAGGGCCGGGTCAGGGCCTCGATGACCGAGGAGCGCAGTGCCTTTTCGCTCTCCGCCTTCAGATGTTTCTCCGTGACATCGGAGAGAAAGATGTAGTACAGACGTCTGGTCGGTCCGAAGGGCACAAGATAGCTGTATTCTCCCACCCAGCGGCTTTCCCCGTCCCTGCGGACGACCCGGTATTCCATGTACAGGGAATTCCTCCGGTCCTCCTCCGCATCCTCCCGGACCGCCTTTTCAATCCGCCCCCAGTCCTCCGGATGCACCATTCCCCGCAGGGTAAAGCCCGTCAGGGATCTGAAATCCTCCAGCGTTTCGCAGCCGAAGATCTGCCAGACTGCCTGATTGGCGTACAGCAGTTCCCCGTCCCCGTCCGGGCTGCAGATGAAGAAGCCGCCGGGCATGTGATGGCCGAACTGTTCAATGACGGACAGGCGCTGCTCATACTCCTCAAACCATTTCCCGTTGAGCTTTTCCCTTTCCTCCGGACTTTCGAAGGGGCGGAGCGTCTGTCCTTCCTCCATGCGGCGCAGGGTTTCCGCCAGGGGTTCCGGACGGTGGAAATAGAACCCCTGGGCAAGCTCGCAGCCGATCTCCTGCAGGAAGGCCCGCTGCTGTTCCGTCTCAAGACCCTCGGCCAGGGTATGAATCCCCAGTTCTCTGGCGATCTGAACCATGGCATGCATGATGCGCCGGTTGGCGCCGTTGTGGCTGTCCAGGTCCCGGAGCAGATCCATGTCAAACTTGATGAGATTCACGTCCAGACGGCTGAACACGTTCAGGGAGGAATAGCCGCTGCCGAAATCGTCCAGCCAGATCCTGAATCCCATCTCCCGCAGCTGTCTGAGCTGATCATGAAAGCGGTCCGTCGCCCGGGCCATGTCCTGTTCGGTGATCTCCACGATGAGATATTTCTTCTCGGGATGCAGGTCCGGGCAGTAGCGGCTGTAGATCCCGCTGAGCCGCTCCGGAATATCCGCGTAATCAAAATCCTGGGCGGAGAAATTGACGGTGACGGGCAGGATGGGGAGCCCCCGCTCCTCCCGGAGCAGCATGTCCCTGCAGACCTGCTCGGCCATGAACAGGTCCAGCCTGTGCAGGAGATGATACTCTTCCAGGACCGGAATGAACACGGCAGGGGACAGAAGGCCCCTGTCCGGGTCCGCCCACCGGGCCAGCGCTTCCAGGGCCGTGCTCTTTCCCGTGTCCGTCCTGGCAATTCCCTGATAATAGACCCGGATCCATCCGTTCTCCAGGGCGCGGTCAAAGTTTTCCCGGACATACTGCCGGTTCCGGTGCGCTTCCTCCGCTTCCTCGGTGTGGAAGCTGCAGACCTGGTTCAGATCGTTTCCGATCCATTTCAGGGCGTTCCTTGCCCGGTCCAGAAGTTCCTCATTCCGAATCCCTTCCTCCCCTATGCATATGCCCGCCCGGATGCCCGTGGTCTCGCCCTCCGCCCTCCGGCGGATCTCCCGGTTCACCCGCGTGAGCTGCGCCTCCGTCCTCTCCCGGCTCTCGAAGGCATCCATGACGATGAAGTGATCCTCCGCACCGCGGATGATGAGGCCCTCCGGAAAGACTTCCCTCAGGCTCCGGGCGGCAAGGCACAGCAGTTCATTGCCCTTCACGTATCCGTACTGGCTGTTGTAGAACTGCATGGAGATCACGTCAATGTAGATCACCTGGGATATGCTTCCCTGCGCCTTCAGGTCACTGAGTTTTTCCCCCGCATACCGGTTCAGATAGTTCAGGTTCGGGAGTCCCGTCAGGGTGTCCCGGTAGAACTGATCCTCCGGACCGGACACGGGATCCGTCTGAAAACACGAACATTCAAGAAGGACAAGCTCCGTTCCGTCGGGCATGGTCTGAAGCCTGCCCAGGACACGGATACGCCTCCCATCCCCCGGGAGAAGGAGATCCAGAGGGCTGTCCCCTCCGCTTTCCGGGCACAGGGCATCCGGCAGGACGTCCGCAAGCCATTTCATACTCTGTTCCCGGTCCATGCCCGAAAGGTGGCAGAAACCGTCCGAAACCAGCAGGGGAACGGCCTTCCCCTCCGCACACTGAACATATGCGCAGGCCATGGGCATGGCCTCGCAGGTTTTTCTCATCTCGTCTGAAAACACATACATGGGAATCACCATCCTGGCTGATCAGTTCGTTGTCCCGCACACTGGCCCTTTCCCGGACGGAGGGGCAATACCTGTTTTTCCGCCGTCCCGTCAGACCGTGCAGGGGGAACCCGGATCAGATTTCCGGGAGAGAATGAACGTGATAGGTGTCTCTGTAGATCCTGAAGGCCGTTTCCCGGTCCCCCGCCAGTTCCAGAAGCGCCGCGGCCTGGAACATGCGGGACAGCGGCTCTCTTCCGCCCGGGCAGGAAGCGTGGGCGATGACACGGAGGTGCCCCGCCTCCTCAGGGCAGAGGATGGACCAGGCGCCGAAAACCAGCATGCCGGTGGGGATATGATAGTCACTGGTCACCAGCGCCAGATTCCTGACTTCCGGGTACCTTTCCCGGAGGAGACGGCAGGTGCAGACGGCATTCTGCGCGGTGGTCAGAGACCGGTTCTCCTCAATCAGCCTTTCGCCCGCAATGCCCGTCTCCCTGAGCCAGCGGGTCATCTGTCCGGCCTCCGTGACCTGACTGTTCCCCGCGGTACCGCCCCCGGAGCACAGGATCCGGGCACCGGGAACCTGGCGGGCACAGCGGAGGGCCGTTTTCAGGCGCTCCACCAGTTCCGCCCGCATGCTGCCGTCCGGGTTCAGCTGAAAGCCCAGAACCACGAGGCAGAGAGGGGACGGAAGATCTTCCGGAAGCGTCCCGTTCCCCGCTTCCATATGCTCCAGACGCCGCCACACCTCCAGAACCTTCTCCCAGCGCTCTCCCGCTTCCCGGGCCCCTTCCCGGAGCTTTCCCAGAAGGCGCCGCGTCTGTTCCAGGGCTTTTTCCCCATAGCTGCCGTAGAAAGTCAGCGCTTCCTCCAGCACCTTCCGGCGCTCACCGGCTTCACCTGTCCCGGCACATGCCATGCTTCCGCCTCCCGTCCCGGACCGCACCCGGAAGAATCCCGGCGCGATGAGGATTTCCGGCACTGTTCTCCTTCAGCAGAGCGCAGACACGCCGGTTTTTCCATGCAACTATAGCACAGACACCTGTTTGTCACAACTTCCCGCATCGCAAAAAAGGAATGGTCCCGACCCTTCATGCCCCGCCTTCCCTTGACAGGTACAGTCCATCCGGCCACAATGAGACAGCAGGTGCTGATCAGACAGCCATCCCCGGATTTCGCGGATGGCGGAAAGAGGAGGATCCCATGGAGAGCAGAGAGGACCGCCGGGTTTCCATGACCAGAAAAATGCTCAAGGACGCGCTGACGGATATGCTGAGGGAAACGGACATTTATCACGTTTCCATCCGGGAGCTCTGCCGGCGGGCCGATGTGAACCGGTCCACCTTCTACAAGCATTACGGAAGTCAGTTCGATCTGCTGGCGGATATGGAAAAGGACCTTCTGGATTTTCTGGCCCGGACCATTACGGAGCACGCCGCAAATCCCGAAAGGATCATTGAAACCGCCTGCCGGTATCTGGAAGATCACCTGGAATTCGGACGGCTGATCCTCAACAACAACATGGATCCCCTCTTTCCCCAGAAGCTGTTTTCCATGACTGCACTGCGGGAACTGGCCGCAGAGAACAGTGCGGAAATGCACGATGAGGCCATGATGGAATACAGCTTCAATTTCGTCACCTACGGTGCCTTCAGAATCCTGTACATCTGGCTGAACAAGGATCAGCGGGAGTCCCCCGAACAGATCGCACGTCTGCTGATGCAGATGATCCGCCCTGAGTAAGGACAGAAAGTCAATCCTGTGAAACATGGGCATTCCGGGGATTTCAGTGTGTCCGGCGGGCAGGGTCTTTCCCTTTCCGCCCCGGCCGCTGCAGGATTCCGCTCACGCCGGGTCATGCCCTTTCGGGAGGGGCCATCGGAAGATCCCGTCCGACGGATCGAATCCGCCCCGCTCTTGGCGGGCACTGAGTCCTTGCGGCCTGGCTGTGAACAGGGATCGCCCATCTCTTCCGGTCACCTCCGCCATGAGCGGTATGGAGATGCAGCCATCGCTTCTCCTGACCGGATGAAGGCACATTTTCTCCCATGACCCGTTTTTGTGCAGCCAGTCTGATGACGAATGGGTAAGAGACATGAAAGAAACGATTCAGATCCGGACCGTTCTTCAGCACTGGGAACTGCGGAATCCCCGTGCGGAGGGACGTCTGAATGGAAAACCACCCAGACTGGTTTATCCCATCAGAACGGATTCAGGCCGGTTCGTTCTGAAGGGGTATCCCTGTGATACGCCGGAAGAAAGGGTCCGCGGCAGCGTGCAGGCGCATCTGTTCCTGGGAAATGAAAAGGGCCTCGCCCCCCGTGTTTTTCCGCTGAAGAAGGGCGGGTATGTTCTCCGTGATCAGGGGTACTGGTTTTACCTGATGGAGTTTGTGGAGGGAAGGCAGCTGGAGGAAACCCCGGAGGACGAATACAGGCTCGGACAGGCGGCAAAAAAGCTGCACACGCTGCAGGGCTGTCCCGTGAAATCATCTTTGCCTCAGGGAAAGGAACGCTTCCGTGAATGGTTCAGGGATCGTCCTTTTGTCAGAGAATTTGACGCAATCCTGGACACCCTTCCCGATTTTGAAAAGCTCGACCAATGCCTGATCCACTCCGATATGGGCCCGCACAATGCAATGCTCAGCCGGGAGGGCAGCGTGATCTTCATTGACCTGGATGATTCCGGCACAGGCAGCCGGTATCTGGACCTGGGATGGGCGTTCATCATGCAGTTTGTGGATTTCAATCATGAAACGTCAGAAATGAAGTACCGCTTTGACCTTGCGGAAAGCTTCCTGAAAGGGTACTATGGTGAAAAAGGGATCCCGGAAGAGGAATATGACCTGATCTTCTTCGGCGCAGAGCAGATGCATATCTCCTATATGCAGAGCTATGGCCCCCATGCCGTGGATGCCTTATGGAAGATCCTGAATTACGGCATGAGCCGGAAGGAAATCCTGTGGGACATGATCAGCAGGAAAAACCGTGATCCGGCTGAAGGGCAAAGAGAAGAATAGGATGATCTTACAGCGATGACAAAATCATGATTCGCAGGAATGGAAGAGGCGGATGCCCGGATTCCTGCCGATGGGGAAACCACCCGGGAATGGGATGCGGAGATCTCCGGGTGCCCGGGAGGATTCAGGATCCGTCCGATGGAAAATGCGTTGTTCCCATCGCCGTATATCAGAGGTTTCCCGCCGGATGCATCCGCCCGGGCGGCGCGTTCTGCGGAACAACGCATTGCTGAAATCAAAAGGAGGGGACAGACCATGCTGGTCATGAGGGAAAAAGCCATTCTGACCAATGAAACCATTGCGGAATGGACAGAAAAAGCGCAGAAAGTCTATAAGGAATCCATGCGGAAAGGGAAACCCGGCTATGAGGTTCTGCTTGGCGTTGAAGAAACCCTGCTGCGTTTCCGGGACTGTTACGGCACTGAAAAGGAGTGCACCATAAAGTGCTATAAAAGGCATAATGCCCTGCACTTTGATATCGCACAGCAGGGCAGTCACATCAACCCCCTGGCGCATGAGGATCCGGACGTATCCTATGATATCCTGGTAAGACTCGGGCTGAAACCGCACTATTCCTACGCGGTCTCGAATTCCGTCAATCATGTGACCGTTCCGGTTCAGCTGCCGCCGCGGAAAAACGCATTGTTTCTCCATCTGATCCTGTCCGTGCTTCTTGCGTTCCTCACGGGATGGATCGTCAGTCTTCTTCCCCCGGAAATTCGTGAAAGCTATATTCAGCCTGCTTATTCGGAGGTGTTCAAAAAGCTTTCCGATATCTTTGCCGCCCTGGCAACGCCTCTGGTGTTCTTTGCGGTCATGAACGGGATTATCGGGATCGGGGATGTGTATTCCTTCGGAAAGATCGGTGTACGATTATTGAAAAGGATGCTTTTCACATACCTGATTGCAATGGTGGTGATGGTCAGCCTCGGTCTTCCCTTCGGACTTGTAAGAGTCAATGCCTCTGCTTCCGGGGGGAATGCATCCGCGCAGCTGATCACGCTTGTTCTGGATATCATCCCCAGCAATCTTGTGGAGCCTTTCCGCATAGACAACGATCTGCAGGTCATTGTGCTTGCCATTTTTGTCGGCTTCGTGATGCTGCTGATGGGGAAAAGAATTTCCCGTGTCAGGGAGATCTGTTCAGAGCTTTCGGATCTTTTCAACAATATGATGCGGCTTGTCTGCAAAACACTTCCGATCTTTGTGTATCTTGGATTGAGCAACATTATTCTCGGCAGGCGGTTCGAAGGCATCCCGAAGGTTTCCCTGATCGTCTTCATTTCACTTGTCGGAGCTGCGATTGTCATCGGGATTACGATCATCCGGACCCTCGTGACGACCCGATGCAGTCTGAAGCAGCTGTTCAGCGCACAGCTTCCTTCCCTGATGATCAATCTCACCACCAGTTCTCAGGTATCCGCCCTTCCGGAAAGCATGAAATGCTGCAAGGAAAAATTCGGCATTGATTCCAAACTGGTTGACTTTGGCCTTCCGCTTGGCGTGGTCATTTACATGCCCAACGGCGCGATCATGCTGGGCGCCCTGGCCTGGGTCCTGACGGTGATGAGCGGCGGACCTGTGGACGTGACCACACTGGTGAAAATCGCCTTTGTGGCAACGGTCATCGCCATCGCCGCTCCGCCGATTCCGGGTTCCGCCTTTGCGGTCATGCCGATTCTGTTCTCTGCATGCGGCACAGATCTGTCCATGATGCCGCTCGCTGTCATCGTTGCCTCCACAGTAGGTTATTTCCTGCCTGCCATAAACGGATACTGTCTGCAGCTTGAGCTTCTGATGACTGCCTGGAAATCGGATATGGTGGATAAAGGCATTCTGAAGCCGCAGCGTAAAACAGGTCAGTAGCGCCGGGGAAACGGACACAGGAATCACTCTTTCCCCGCTGTATGAATTCATGCATCATAAGCGTGATTCCGTCCCGGATCAGCGCCCTCCGGAATCGGCATCGTGAAGGAATCGTCCTTCGCTGCGAAGACAAGGTGCGGTGACTGTCCCTGCCGGGTCGTGGGGAAAATCGGAAAATCTCCTCCTCTGTACCGGGCACTTCCGTGATTCACATGGAAGTGCCCGGTATTTTTCGTGCACATCATCAACCGGATCAGGGGTTTAAAGTTCATTTTAGGTTTCGGGTATAGAATGCAGGCATGGTATCGAGCAGCGAAAGCGTAAGACCAGATATCAGAATAAGAATGGAAAGGATACCCATGATGAAAAGGATTCTGTTGATGGTTCTTGCACTTTCTCTTCTCTGCACTTCTGCTGTGGCCTTTGGTGAAGGCCCCGGCAATGGACGCGGCACTTTCGGCGTTCATGGCGGAATACGCGGCGGCGCCGGCCTTATGACCGATAAGTCCGGCGATGCCGAACTGCAGGCCATGATCGCGGAGACTGCGCCAAAGTTTCAATTGATGACCTATGAGGATGCCGAGACCGGCACCCAAATGCAGTATCAGCTGTACATTCCGGAAAACTATGATGAAGGTCAGTCCTATCCGCTGATCCAGTTTATCCCGGATTCCAGTGTCGTGAGCAAAGGCACAGATGCGGTGCTGACCCAGGGCTGGGGAGGACTTGTCTGGGCGACGGATGCGGAACAGGCCAAACACCCCAGCTTCGTCGTTGTCCCTGTTTTTACGGAAACCATCGTCGGCGACGACCACAGCCATTCCGGTCAGATCGATGCAGCCATGCGGATGCTTCAGTCCCTGACGGAAACCTATGCGATCGATACCGGCCGGATTTATACAACCGGCCAGTCCATGGGCGGCATGACATCCTTCTATGAGAGCATCGCCTATCCCGATTTCTTCGCGGCCTATCTGTTTGTCGGCAGCCAGTGGGATGCAGGCCAGCTGAGCGGTCTGGAGCAGAAACCCTTCTTTTACATTGTCGCAGCCGGTGATCCAAAGGCTTCCGCCGGACAGGCGGAGCTGCTGGCTGTGTTTGATGCCGACGGCGCTGCCTGCAGCCATGCTGAGTGGAGCGCTCAGGACGACGCGGATACTCAGAACGCGGCGATCACAGCGATGCTGGATGAGGGACACAATGCCAATTTCGTGACCTTTACAGCGGGCAGCACGATTGCCGGCGGGCAGTCCGGCGGCCCGGCCGGGGAGCATATGACTTCATTTGACTACGCGTATAAACTGGAAGCCGTCCGTGACTGGCTGTTCCGGCAGGCGAAGTAAGGAGGATGAATTCCATGAAGAAGTTTCTTGCATGCATGATGGCACTTATGCTGATGCCCTTCTGTGTTTCCTCCTTTGCGGAAAGTGAAGACCTGCCCGCAAGGATCGACATGACGAAATGGCAGTATGAAGCCCAGGATGATGTCTACTGGCAGGTGGGCCTGTCCTATGCCGCCGCCCCCGCTGACAGCAGCGCCGAGACCATGGGCATCTTCGTGCCGGGTGCCTACTTTACCGGCACGGACAACGGCGACGGAACCTATACCTGCACCGTCAACGCGTCCGGCGCTGCCGGTCCGTATACGGCCGCAACAGCTCCCCTGATCCTCCCGGTGAACACGCCCGGGTATTCCGCGATGGCTGCGCCGACAGGATATACGAGCTCCATGGGCTATGGCAGCATTTCGGATTACACCGGTGAAGGAATCATCGTGCTCTTTGCCGGAGCCCGGGGCCGTGACGCCGGTGCTCCCGCCGGTGTCACGGATTTCAAGGCGGCGATCCGGTATGCCCGCTTCAACAAAGACCTGCTCCCCGGCGACATGGACAGCATTTTCACCCTGGGCATGAGCGGCGGCGGCGCGCAGAGCGCCCTGATCGGGGCCAGCGGCAACAGCGGGCTGTATACGCCCTATCTGGCGGCCATCGGCGCGGTCATGACGGAAAGCGACGCGGTAAAAGGCAGCATGTGCTGGTGTCCCATTACCAATCTGGACATCGCGGATGAAGCCTATGAATGGAATATGGGCAATACCCGCTCCGGACTCAGCGAGGAAGAACAGACCCTCTCCGACGGCATGGCCCTGGCTTTCGCGGAATACATCAATGGCCTCGGACTGACGGATGAAAACGGCACCGCACTGCTGCTGGCCGAAAGCGAGGAAGGCATTTATCAGAGCGGCACCTACTATGATTATGTGAAGGATGTCATCGAGACATCCCTGGAGCATTTCCTGAATGACACGGAATTCCCGTACACGGCTTCCTCCTCCCGCGGGTTTGGCGGGCGGGGCGGCATGCATGGCGGCAATTTCGGCGGCACGGAGGGTGGCTTTGCGGGGCCCGGCAACGGCGAAAAGCCCGGCTTTGCAAATGGCGCGATGCCTGACCCGGGCGGTGAAAGAGCGCAGCGGGAAAATGCCTATGAGGAAACGGACGGCATCACCCGCACGGAAAGCACATCTTCCGCGCTGTCTCTCAGCGGTACCTACGAGACGAAGCAGGATTATATCGATGCCCTGAACGCAAAGGGCGATTGGGTCACATGGGATGAAGAGACCAATACCGTAACCATTGCCAGCGTGGCGGCCTTCACCCGGGCGCTCAAGAACGCATCCAAGGGGATCGCTGCCTTTGACCAGCTGAATCCCACCCAGGGCGAAAACATCCTGTTCGGCTATGGCGATGGCAGCGGGGCGCACTTTGACGCGATCCTGGCCGGACTTGTGCAGGGCAGTGAATATGAAGCAGCCTTTGCGGAGGATCTTGCAAAGCGGGACGCGCTGGGCAGCACCGTGGATGTGCGTCTCAGCATGTATAATCCAATGTATTATCTCTCCCCCGCCTATGCCGGATTCCGGACTGCTGAACCCGCTGCATACTGGCGTATCCGCACCGGCATCAATCAGGGAGACACCGCCCTGTGCACAGAGATTGATCTGGCGCTGGCGGCAGAAGCCTATGCTGACGGAATACAAGTGGACTTTGAAACTGTATGGGGGCAGGGTCACACCGAAGCGGAGCGAACCAGTTCTTCCACGGTGAACTTCATCGCATGGATCCGGGAATGCATGAAATAAAAGCAATCGACGATCCTGTGAGAAGCGCTGCCGTCACGGGCAGCGCTTTCCTCATGTCTGTGGAAAGTCAGCAGAAGCCCTGATTCACCCTGATTTTCAGTACGGGCAGAGCAGGGAATGCGCAGCTCTGAAGGAAAGAGGCTGAGGCCATGGGTTTCATAATGCAGATGAGGCCGGGAGTTTCGACTAGTGCGCGCAAACCATATTTCTCGAGGAATTTATCCAGTGAAATGTCGAAATGCAGAAATCAGTGGTCTTCTCAAGTTCTGTGTCATAAAATCTTTCATCTGGTATCACGATAAAACAATGCTGTTTGTTCATCATCCTCAGGAGTAACGATCATACCATGATTGCAAATCGTGTCCCAGATCTGAAAAATGTGATCTTCCGACAGAATGATCTGTTTTCCCTCAGGATATAGTCCTAACGCCAGTTTCTCAAGGACTATTTTATCTGTTTCACATTTGAGTGCCTCGCCATATAGCAATTCACCGCCTTGCTCTGATTGCTATATATGATAAATCAAAATGTGATTGCAGGCAACTATTATTACATATTCGTTTTAATTAGTGAACGTGAGCCTACAGCTCGAATAATATTTCGTTTTCCTTCGGTCATGGGTCCTGGTCTGAATAGTTCCTTCTTTTTGTTTGCCATAAAATCGGCCTCCTATGATTTATTATTCTATCATAGAAGGCCGGTTGGCTTCTCAGCTATTTACAGAAATCTTTTCACACACTCTTTACCGCATTGAAAACGGCAAACTTGTTCTGAAGAATAATCCCTTTACCGAAACATGGTCTCCTGAACGGAAACGGGAAAAAGCATCAGAGATTCTTTCGGGACAATACATCACTTATTGTGCGTTTGACGGCAATACGGTTGTCGGCGAAATCATGCTGCTACCGGAACTGAACGAAAACCGTATGATCATCGACAGCTTTCACGTATCCCGTGATTACAGAGGGCACGGGATCGGTCGGCGGATGATTGAAACTGTCACTGACTACGC
This sequence comes from uncultured Eubacteriales bacterium, assembly GCA_902774025.1. Taxonomy (GTDB): domain Bacteria; phylum Bacillota; class Clostridia; order Christensenellales; family Aristaeellaceae; genus UBA2943. The sequence goes on along the minus strand of CACYGY010000036.1, from coordinate 4,451 downwards.
AAAAAGCCGTGGGGCGAGGGCATTGTATGCTTCCTGCTGTTCTGCTGAAGAGACCATTGCGTTTTACATGGCGATGGGATTCAGACCGAGTACACATCCGATACTGTCTTGTGTCAGAGATGAGCCTTTTGATATCCAGATGGATTTTTCAATCATAATTTGACTTCGGCTGCGAAAGCAGCCGGAATTTTTATTGCCCGAAAAGCTCTGGATATGGTATCCTTTGGGCAGAGATGCATAATCAGATTTTGAAACAATCAGGAGCCGCAACCAGTATGGACGGAGAATACGGGAAGATCAGCTGTATTATCATGGCAAGCGGGTTGTCCGAACGATACGGAAAGAACAAACTGCTGGAAAAACTGGGCGGGCAGGAAGTGATCCTGCACACGGCCGGCAGCCTGGCCGGGGCAGAGTTCAGCCCGGTAACCGTAACCCGGAGCGCGGAAGTGAAAGCACTGATGGACCAGGAAGGGTTCGCCTGCATCCTGCATGACGGACCGAAAAAGAGCGATACGATCCATGTCGGGATCGAACACACGTCCCCGGACACGGCGGGATACCTGTTCATGCCCGGCGACCAGCCCCTGGTGCGGCCGGAATCGCTGAAGAAGATGGCGGAGCAGTTCCTTCGCAGCCCGGACCGGGCCGTACGGCTGAGCTTTGAAGAAACGCCGGGCAGTCCGGTTCTGTTTCCCGCGTTCTGCCGGGAAAAGCTAATTGCCTATACCGGCGACCGGGGCGGGATCGAAGTGCTGAAAGCGGAACATATTCCGTGCGACTGTGTGGAAGCGGAAGCTGCGTGGGAACTGTGGGACGTGGACACGCCCGAAAGTATGGAAAAAGTCAGGAAAGTCCTGGCGGAGTCTGCCGGGACGGACTGTCCGGAATATTTCACAGGAGGAGAGAAAAAATGACAAACGGGAAGAAGTTTGCTACTCCCTACGACCTTGACGGGCGGATCCCGCTCCGGCAGGCTATCCCCCTGGGCCTGCAGCACGTGCTGGCGATGTTCGTCGGCAATCTGTCCCCGCTGCTGATCATTATGGCCACCTGCAAGCTGACAGACGGCAACGAGTTCGGTGACCTGCGCATCGCGCTGATCCAGAACGCCATGATCATCGCGGGCCTGATCACGTTCCTGCAGTTGTATCCCATCGGACCGGTCGGCGCCAGGCTGCCCATCGTGATGGGAACCTCCTCCGGTTTCATCGGCGTAAATAATGCCATTGCCGGCAGCATGATGGCCGGGATCGCGGCCGGAACCATTACGTCAGACGCGAACGCCGGTATCTTTGCCTACGGCGCAATCATGGGCGCGTGCATCGTCGGCGGCGTTTTTGAGATGGGCCTCGGTTTCCTGATCAGACCCCTGCGGAAGTTCTTCCCCGCAGTCGTCACCGGCACGGTTGTGATCGCGATCGGCCTGAGCCTGATTCCCGTAGGCATCAACTTTTTCGGCGGCGGCGGAACCAGCGTTCCGGATTTCGGCAATCTGTGGAACCTGCTGCTCGGCCTGATCACCCTAGCGGCCATCCTGATCTTCAAACACGCGTTCAAGGGATTCCCCTCCATTGCCTCGGTGCTGCTGGGGATTGTGGTGGGTTATCTCGCGTCCCTGGTAATGGGATGGATCCTGCCCAATACCTTTGAAAAAGACGGCGTAACGTATACCTACGCATATGTGACCCAGTGGTCCAAGGTGGGAAGCGCCGCGTGGTTCGCGCTGCCCAGCATCCTTCCGGTGGCACCGCAGTTCCGGCTGGACGCGATTGTACCTATGTGCATCATGTTTATCGTGACTTCGGTGGAGACGATCGGCGATACCACCGGCGTGGTGCAGGGCGGCCTGAACCGAGACGTGACCGACAAGGAACTGTCCGGTTCTGTCGTCTGCGACGGATTCGGCTCCGCTTTCGCGGCCCTGTTCGGCGTACTGCCCAACACCTCGTTCAGCCAGAACGTCGGCCTGGTGGGCATGACGAAGGTCGTCAACCGCTTTGCCATCGCCATGGGCGCAGGCATCCTGGTACTGGCGGGCCTTTTCCCGAAGATCGGCGCGGTGATCAACATCATGCCCCAGCCGGTGCTGGGCGGTGCCGCGATTATGATGTTCGCCAGCATTGTGATCTCCGGTATAAACCTGATCACGAAAGAACCGCTGACCGGCCGCAACGCCACGATCGTCGCGATCGCGCTGGGACTCGGTTTCGGCATTGGTTCCGCATCCGCCGTACAGGGTTTCATGCCCGACTGGATGAAGTATATTTTCGGCGGCTCCGGGATCGTTCCGGCGGCGATTATCGCCATCCTTCTGAACATCCTGATCACGAAAGACAAAGACACAGAACCGTTCCGGGTGGAATAACAACCGCCATGATTCTGGCGCAATAACAGACTGCTCCCGGAGAGCTACAGGAACTATCCTATAGCTCAGACTGCAGACGAAATCCGAGGCAAAGGCCTCGGATGGGTGTACCTATATGGACTTATGCCTGAAACCAGGAAGATTAAGGTAGGCCTGCTTGCGCAGGCTCCGACAGGAAACGGCGGCAAAAGAGTCTATGAAAACCTGTCCATTGAGAAAACCACTGTGAAAAACATAAGAGCCGGTGAGTAATCGCACATCAGCTTCCGGTTCTCCGGGATCCTGATGTTCTGAAAACCGGAAGTCAGACAGGCAGAGCCGCCCGGCGGCTGTGAACGAAATGCCCCGGGAGGTACGCATTTACCCGGGAGCAGCAGTACAGCCCGATAACCTTATTTCTGCCCGACAGGATCATCTGGCTGTTACCGTTTCCCACACAAGCAGGTGCGTGAGCATTGTTTTCCTCATGACACGGGCAGCCAGGCAGGCAAAAAGACGAGAAAAACATGAATATGCAGGCTTCTCCCGTCCTGGATGATTCCGCAAAAGGGGCGGTTTTCCACACAGAAACGACTGTTCGTTTCAAACCGTGGAAAACCGCCCCTTTTGTTTTTACTTCTCATTTATGACTTTTGATATGCTCGCAGATGTCCACGATAAACCCGGTGGGAGAAATGAGATAGGCGTATTTGCTGCTGGCCGTGGTGCTGGGCTTGAAGTTTTTCGATTCCCTGAAGCCTTTGGAGATAAAGAAGTCGTAGGCTTCCTCAAAGTTGTCCACATTGATCCGGATGGCCGTATAGGTCTGCGGGATGACGGGCACTTCCACCACGTCCACGTGGAAACCGTCCTCGTTTTTCATACGATGTGAATCAAACTCCACATCCACGTTTTCCGCCTTGTTGTGCGTTTGCTGAAAACCCATCTCCTCAAAGAGCCTGATGGTGGCTTCCGCGTCCTTGGTGATGATGGATGGATTAAAGGTTGTGATTTTCATGTTCTGTCTCCTTCCGGTTTCGGAATGGCCGATTAGCCCCGGGGCGTTTCCCGGGCCAGAATGACCGGCACAAGAACGTCGGAGAAGTAGGGCTCCGTGACGATGGTGCCCTCGGGCATATCTGCCGCGGCGTAGACTGAGGGATCAATTCGCTCGGCCAGCTCGTTCATCAGGGCGATCTCCTCTTCGGTCATACCGGCATCCAGCTCTGCCTGACGGGTTTTGCGTTCAGCCTCAGTTCTGGTAACAGCTTTCTGGGCTTCGCTGCTGGTGCGGGTCCAGAATACCACGTCCACGGTGCCGCTGGCAAGAGCGGCGGATCGGCCCTGGCTGTCCACCACCACGATCTCGATGTTTCTGCCGGTGCGCTGTCCGATCTCCGCCAGCACGGCGGTGCTGAAGCCCGCAGGCGTCCCGTCAGCGGCCACATAGTCCATGGGCGGCAGAGCGCCTGTAACGGCTACCCTGATCGTCTCCGCGCCTTCGAATTTCGGCATCTCAGCGGGCCTGATCCCGCCGCCGTCAATGAGATCGTCGATCTGCGTCTTCACCAGCCGCTCCAGTGTTCCATCTGCTTTCATGCCGGCGATGGCGGCGTTGAATTCATCCCGCAGTCCGGCGCTGCTCTCCATCATCATGAAGGCGAAGTCGTTGCCGCTGAAGTTTCTCTGCACCAGATCCGCAAAGGTCTCCGATGTTATGTCAGGATGGGAGCTGGCAGCAATCATCAGATTGTCGTTGGCCGCGCAGAGATACCGTGCGACGCTCTTATAGATTTCGATGTTGTTGATGTCTCCGGCATTCAGCGCCATCAGCAGGGCGTCCAGTGTGTCATAATAGACAATTGTGTTTTTCGGCGGCTGTCCCTCCGGTGGCTGTTCCTCCGTCGGCTCAGCATCCCGCCGCGTGTCTGCTCTGAGGCGTTCGCCAACCAGTCCCCGTGCGGAGATCAGTGTGAGGTACTCCTCTTCCGTCATGTTCAGCATGGAGAGTGTGCCGAAGCATCTGTCGGGCGGCGGACCCTCCGGCGGAGCGCCGGCAGGGCCTTTCTCCGCAAGGGAGGAAAGCGTCAGCGCCGAAACGAGC
>CACYGY010000035.1 GCA_902774025.1 uncultured Eubacteriales bacterium | reverse complement strand
GCCCTCTTTGAGCTTTTCGGTCTGGACAAGGAACAGGTCATGAGCGAGGGCGAAAAAATCAGCGAAGCCGTCACGGAGTGGTTCGGCTCTTTCCAGGATGAAAAGGGTGAGTTCAACCCGGATGCCCTCTTTGAGCTTTTCGGTCTGGACAAGGAACAGGTCATGAGCGAGGGCGAAAAAATCAGCGAAGCCGTCACGGAGTGGTTCAGCTCTTTCCAGGATGAAAAGGGTGAGTTCAATCCGGATGCCCTCTTTGAGCTTTTCGGTCTGGACAAGGAACAGATCATGAATGAGAGTACCAGGGTCGAGAAAGCCGTGGAGGAATGGTTCGGTTCTTTCCTGAACGAGCAGGGCGAGTTTGACATCGATGCCATCGGCGAATCCATCTCCAGGATGCTGGGGGCCGAACTGAAAACCGAGGAGAATGAGTTCTCCCTGGACGATATCCTTTCCAGCCCCTACTTTCAGGATCTCACCAAATGGAATGCCGCCGTCGACGCTCATGTGATTGACGAGTACAAGGAAGTACTCGAGCCCGGCGACGCTCAGATCGTGGTCAAGGTTACCGTTCCCGGTGAAGAGGATGATTTTCTTAAAACCCTGGGCTACTTTGAACTGATCAATTTCAAAGCGGACGATAACGCGCTGAAAGTCCTCAATTCCGCCGCCCAGGTGGAGTATCTGAGATTCGAAAAGGATGAAAACGGAGACTTCGTACTGGTGGAAGATATCCATTCCGAGGACGGGGACGGCTTTGAAGAAAGTGTCAAGGCCATGTGCGAAATGTTCGGCTGCTCCGAGGATCAGTATTACACCGTCATGGAAGACCGCGGTTATTCTGAAGTCTCAGCCCTTCAGATTCTCCTGGACACCTATCCGGAATATGAGAAGGTCGAGTACATGGGAGAGCTCAAGACCCGGGAAGAGCTGGAACAGATCATGGATGCCCTCATCGGCGAGATTTTCGCCGAAGCCTTCTCTGATTAATCCCGGCCCGAACATGCCGGCTTGAATTGTCTGAGGGATCAGGGGTGCGCTCATGCGCGCCCCTGTTTCTGTTCTCCCCGATTCTTAAGGAAAAAGTGGACTGCCACGGCTGCACAACTCTTTTCCTGTCCCGGAATCCATGCCGAAAAAAACTGAACGGCGTTTCCTGTTTCTGTCATGGCGCCATTGAGAACAGGATCAGGACATTCTGCCCGGTTATCCATTGATACCCCGGTTCAGCGGTAACAGGATATGATGCGCCTGAGACAGGGATCCTCCCTGGAATGCCGGAATGGGTTTGATCCCTGCCATGTCAAAAGAGGTGGAATGCATCCGGAAGGATGCGGGAAAAAAATGAGGGGGACCCGGTACTGCACCGGGTCTCCCTTACCCATAAGGTCAACCGTCTGACGATGGAACCGGTTCACGGGTCCTTTTTCATATCCGGGTATCCACACCGGAAGAAGCTGAGCGGCTTTTCCCGTTTCCGGCATGGTGCAGGCCCGATCGGAATCCCTGAACCGGTGTATGGGTATTCTCCGCAAGTGACGACAGAACCCGGCACATGGGAACTCACAGAATTGAGATATGCTGAGTCAGAATGATCTTCAGCTTACTTGCCTTCCGCCGCATTTGTACCGGCGATGGATCCGAAGACCAGGAAGTCCGTCATGGCGTTGCCGCCCAGACGGTTGCCGGCATGGATGCCGCCGCAGACCTCTCCGGCTGCGTACAGACCGGGAATGGCGCTGCCTTCGGTGCTGATCACATGGGCCTGCGGATCAATCTTCACGCCGCCCATGGTGTGATGCAGAGAAGGAGAACGGGGAGTGGCCACGAATGGAGGCGTATCAATCTTCTCGCCGAAGTTGGGCTTGCCGAAGTCTTCGTCCACCTGGTTCTCCACGAAGGTGTTGTAGCGCGCGATGGTCTCCTGGAAGGTGTCCGCGGGGATTCCCAGCTTGTTGGCCAGTTCTTCCAGGGTATCGGCAGAAACCACATTGCCCGCCGCTTCCATGCTGGCGATCCGCTCGGGGTTGGAGGCAATCTTGGCGTCGCAGATGATGTAGAAGATGCCGTCCGTCTGATCCAGAGCCGCCTTGGAAAGCACGTCGCGCTCCGCATATTCATTCACATAGCGCTTGCCTTCCTTGTTGACAAACACCTGTGTTTCGGCGCTTCCCCAGATTCCGGAGAAGAGGGAGCCGTCCACAGGATGGGAAGAAGGCATCAGCTGGGCGTAGCCCATGCCCACCAGATCGGCGCCCACAGCCTTGGCCATGTTGATGCCGTCACCGGTGATGGCTGCGGAGTTGGTGGAAGGCATGGTGGGAGACAGCCCCGGCCAGTAATTGTTGTATTCCACCACCATGGGAGCGTTGGCGGAGAAACCGCCGGTGGCCAGAACGACACCCTTGGCGGCGTGGAGCACCACGGAGGCACCGTCGCTGGTTTCGGCAATCACGCCTGTGGCGCGGCCGTCGGTCATGGTGATTTCCCTGCCCCTGGTGTTCAGCATGATTTCCACGCCGGCATCACGGGCAGCCTTTTCCAGGATCGGAACGATGTTGCCGTTGACCAGACCGTGGGAACGGGGCCACATGGCGCCCAGAATGGTGGAGGTGGTGTCGCCCCACTGCACACCGATGCTCTCAGCCCAGTCCAGAGCCGCGTCCGCGCTGTGGGCGAACACATCAATGAGAGCCAGGTCGGGAGAAATGGTGGTTCCGTCCAGACCCGTCCGGGTTCCGCCCAGATAGCAGTGCAGCATGTGCAGTTCAGGAGAATCGAACAGGTAGTTCTCACCGCTGGCCAGGTATTCCCGGATCTGAGCCTGCACAGTGGTCAGGACTTCGCCGAAGTCACCCACGTCCTCGGGCTTCAGTTCCAGATAGCTTTCCAGTTCCTTGCGGAGAGAGTCGGTCATCTCCATTTTCCTCTGACGCTCAGGATCAGCGGCGTTGAAGCCCTGACCGGCGATCAGGGTATTGCCGCCCAGAGCGGCGGTTTTTTCAATGAGCACCACGGAGGCGCCCGCCTGAGCCGCGCGGATGGAGGCCGTCAGGCCCGCTCCGCCGCCGCCGATGACCACCACGTCATAGGTGGCTTCAACATCTTCGCTCTTCACGGCCGCGGGGGCTTTCTTTTCCGTCCAGGCAGCCTCGTCCAGCCCGGCCTTTTTCAGTGCATCCAGAACAGCCATCTGAATGCCGGCCTGCGTCAGGGTGGCGCCGGTGGTAACGTCGATATTTGCGCTCTGCAGTTCCACAATCAGAGCGGGAATGGCAGTGATGGCGGGATCGCTGATGCCGGCGTCATCACCATTTTTGGTAACCCGTACCTCGGTTACGGCGCCTTCAGCATTGACGTCCACTTCGACCTCAATGGAACCGGCGCCATTCTTGCCGTCACCGACACCGGCAAATGTGCCGGCCTCCGCGAAGGCAAAGCTCATCATGGCAAAGACCATGGCCATTGCCACAAGCAGGGAAAGTACTTTTTTCATGGGGCCTCCTCCTTTTTCCAATGCTGCTGTGGGCTCTCGTTTCCGTGTCGTCCGGTCTCCTCCCGGGCATATGCCCGAATAAGCGCCCGAAAACCAGGGATTCTGTCCTTTATGCACTTCCGGATTGCCGCCGCTCAGCTCTTGCCTTGAATGATAGCATGGAAACAGATTAACGTCAAATAACTATGATTTCATTCTTTTTTTGTCTGTTCCGGCACGTTCCCCTTCCCCGCCTGCCCGCCCAAAGACATGAAACGTTTTCATCGCATCTTCCGGACTCAACCTCTCTGTGATATCATCAGGGGCGGATGACGTCTGTCATCTTCTTCCGCTGTTTCCCGCCATCCTTTCAGGGAGGCTTTCATGATCGATTTTCTCAGAGTCTTTCAGCTGGATATCATGCTGTTTCTCAGCGGTGTCTGCGCTGTGCTCGTTCCCTTGACCCTCATACTCAGGACATTGAGCACAAGGAGAAAATGGCTGCTCACCATTCTTGAAATATCAGCATCCCTTCTGCTGATTTTCGACCGCTTCGCCTATCTGTACCGGGGGGATGTCAGTCCTCTGGGCTACTGGATGGTGCGCGTTTCCAATTTCCTGGTCTTCGCCCTGCAGATTACGCTTCTGATCTCCTTCAATCATTACCTGATGGATCTTCTGCGAAATGAGGGCGGCATGAAAAAGTCCCCCGTCGCCCTGGTCCTCAACGTTTATTTCTATGCGGCCGCTCTCCTTCTCCTGATCATCTCCCAGTTCACGGGACTGTACTATACCTTTGATGAGCAGAACCGGTATCAGCGTTCCCCGCTCATGATCCTGGGCTATGTGTTCCCTTCCCTGATCATGATCCTGCTGATTCTGACGGTCCTTGTGTACAGAAAAAAGTTCCGGGGCCGCATGGCTCTTCCCCTGCTTCTTTTCTCCCTTCTCCCCTTCATCGCCACCCTCGCCCAGTTTTTCCTCTACGGCCTGTCCCTGACCAATCTCACTGCCGTATGGATGGTGATCGTTCTCTACTTCTTTGCCCTCCATGACATGGGAGACGCCTTTCAGGAAGCGAGGAAAAGGGAAATCCGGGCTTATCAGGAGGAAGAGAAGCAGATTTACCGCCTTTTCCAGCAGACCGCGGAGGGACTGGCCACCGCCATTGACGCCAAGGACCGCTACACGCACGGTCATTCCACCCGGGTGGCAGACTATTCACTGAAAATCGCCCGGGCCCTGGGCAGGAGTGAGGATGACTGCCAGAAGGTGTATTTTGCCGGACTCCTCCACGACGTGGGCAAGATCGGTATATCCGATGCCATCATCACCAAGGACGGCAAACTGACGGATGAGGAGTTTGACCAGATCAAACTCCATACAGTCTACGGCAACCGGATCCTGTCCCGCATCAGCGAATCCCCCTATCTCAGCATCGGGGCTCACCATCATCACGAGCGGTATGACGGCCGGGGATATCCCGACGGTCTCAGGGGCGAGGATATTCCGGAGATTGCCCGCATCATCGCCGTGGCGGACTCCTATGACGCCATGACCTCCAAGCGCAGCTACCGGGATCCTCTGCCTCAGCAGAAGGTTCGGGAGGAAATCTTCAAGGGCATCGGAACCCAGTTTGATCCGGTTTTCGCACGCCAGATGATCACCTTCATTGACCAGGACACGAACTATACCCTCCGGGAAGGGGATTCGTCCAATCAGGCAGTCACCACGCATCTGGAATGCGGAGATTTGTTCAGCGAATGCACGGAGGGGATCAAACTGCAGAACCGGCTTACCCGCCTCCGGCTGTACAGCAGGCCCGATCCCGCTTTCCCGGGTGAATCATCCCTGCCCTCCCTTGTGCTCTTTGACGCTCTGGACGGACGCATGCTTCTCACCGAATCCAGGCAGCTGGATCTCCTCTACTATGAATATGCCTGGATTCGCGTGGACGGAAAAATCATTTCCGACGGAACCCGCCGCGTCAGCCGGACCCTGAAGGAGACATCCCGGATTCCCCGGGACGAAAGAACGGATGGAACGCGCTATGAAATCCAGGCCGTTAGACAGAAGGATCATGTCCTGATCCGCATCGACGACGGGACGCAGACCCAGGAGATCATCCTCGCCCTTCCGGACAGCTCCCGTTTTGCCTATCTGGCCGTCACAGGCAGTCACTGTTCCATCACGGGCATCCATCTGGAGCGGGATGAGGAACCGGTCAGCGCGGGATACATTCCCAGGATTGCACCCTTTATCAGTTTTACGGAGGAAGAGCCGGAGGGAGACGTGCCCAGCGTGCAGATCGACGGCTGGCGCACGGAGACCACCCGGGGAATCCCCCTGAAGGATCAGACCGTGATCTCCTTCCACGCCCGCAGCCTGCCCGCCGCCCATCTGGTATGGCACTGCCCCTTTATCCTCCTGTTTACATCCCTGGACGGGCTGGTTTCCGGGAAGGAATACCGTGAGTTTTCCCTGATCCGCCTGGATGGGGAAACCTGGGAGTCGGATGGCCACGCTGAAAATGATATCCATTCCGAACAGACAGCCCGCTTCAGAGGATGGAAGGACTGGAAGGAAAAACAGAAAGAGGGACTGGACGTCACCATTACCCTGACGCGGGAGGGAAAGACCATCCGCATGACCACGGAAAACCTCGGCATCGCCCTCAACACCAGAACCGAGATCAGGGATGATGTGGATGACATCTACGCTGCCATTACCGGTGACCAGTGCGTCGTCACCAATATCCGCGTCACGCACGCTCCCCCTGAACATGAAATGCCGGGCTGACATGAGCCCGGCTCTTTTCATCATCTCACAGGATATCCTTCCGGCAGTATTTCCAGTAGGCCAGGACTGTGCCCATGCACGTCATGGCAAGGCCCGTCAGGAGTCTGCCCGTATCCATGGCACCCCTGCTGAAGATCTCCGATCCGTCGGCGTAGCCAAAGGGCGTCAGATACTTCAGGAACTCCGCTCTTCCGCTCAGGTTCGCAAGGATATTGAGGATATACATGATCATGGCCAGCCCGATCCCCAGACCGACGCCGACCCCGCCCTTCCGTAAAAAGGCGGACAGACCGAGGCATATACAGGCCAGTTCCGTCTGCAGAAGGAAATAGGCCGTATGGAGCAGAATCACTTCCTTCCATGGAACCGCCTCTCCGATGGCCATGATGGAAAGGAACGCCATGATCAGAACCGACACGTTCAGGATCAGAAGCTGCATCAGCATGGCGGCGAGCTTGGATGTCACCACCTCGTGGCGGTTCAGGGGATGCGTCAGCAGGAACTCCGCGGTTCCGCTGCTCTCCTCCCCTGCAAGCATCCCGATGCCCAGCAGCGCCGCGAACAGGGCACCTCCGATGCCCAGCGTGTTGCCGCACTCAATCCCGTAATACCCTCTGAGCGTCCCGAAATCCAGCGTGTCCAGCCCGAAGGCGGAGGAAAAAGCACCCATGGAGGAAAACAGAGCACTGACGCTGTCCATCTGTCCCTTCATCTCGGGATACATGAAAAGGGTGATAGCCATAAAGGCGCCAATGGCCAGCGTCCAGATCATCAGAGCCTTCCAGGCGCGTCTCATCTCGTGACGGACCAGGATCATCTGTCCTCACCGCTCTTTCCGTAAAAATGCAGGACAATCTCCTCCAGGTCCGGTTCCGCCACGGTCAACTCACGGATGTCCGCACCGGCAAGGGTCCGGATCAGCCGATTCATCTCCCCGTTGTACAGGAAACTGACCGTATCCTCTGTTTCCTTCCAGTCCCTGGCCTCCGGCAGCGCCTCCCTTTTCAGGCTGCCGGAAAACGTGACGCGGCGCGCCCCGGCCCTGGCCAGATTCTCCACAGCATCGCAGGCGATGATCCGGCCTTCCCGGATAAAAGCTGCTCTTCCGCAGTAACGCCGGATCTCAGACAGGACATGACTGGAGAGGAATATGGTCGTTCCCCTTTGGTTCCTTTCCCTCAGGATGCTGAAGAAGGCATGCTGCATCAGCGGGTCCAGCCCGCCGGTGGGCTCGTCCAGGATCAGAAGTTCAGGCTCATACTGCAGGGCACAGACAATCCCCACTTTCCTGCGGTTGCCAAAGGACAGGTCCTCCACCTTTCTCTCCCTGTCCAGCTGCAGTCTTTCACACAGTCTCCCCGCCTCCGCGTCGCAGTTCTTTCCCCGTATGTCCGCCGACAGCTTCAGGATCTCCCTGACCCGCATGCCGTGATAAAAGGCGGTTTCCGAGGGCAGGTATCCCACCCGGGCAAGGATGGCTTTCCTGTCCCTGACAATATCCATGCCCAGCACCTGCCCTCTGCCGGCACTGGGAGCGATCAGGCCGAGAAGCGTCCGGATGGTGGTGGATTTTCCCGCGCCGTTGGGCCCGATGAAGCCGAAGAACTCCCCGGGCTCCACTTTCAGGTTCAGACCGTCAATTCCCCTGACTCTTCCGTAGTACCTGGTCAGGTTTTCCGTCCATATGGCATTTTCACTCATGACTCTTCCGCTCTTTTCCCGGGGATGCAGCCCCTTTTCCGTCTGTTTCATGAAAACCCGGCATGTCCGGTTCCCGTCTTCTCAGCCCTGATGGGGACGGTTTACGGTCAACACACCGGAATCCTCAGGCACCTCCCGCGCGATTGCAGAGGAACAGGAATCCCTGTAAGAGGATTTGTGTTCACGTTATCTGTCCCGTCTGCTTCCCGCAGATTATATCCGCTTCATTTCGGAAACTCAACGGCCATTCCTTTCCCCGTTTTCCTGCCTCTGCTCCTGTATGTCCGTTTCTCTTCCCGGAATCCCCCCATGTGCGGGAAAACTGAAAAGCCTTCCTCAGAGTACCACCCGGAATCAGTTGCTTTCCGGTCTGATTTATGCCACAATGAAGCGGATCGTTTCATCTATTCAGATATGCTCCGTGTTCTTCCTGTTTTTCCCCAGGTTTAAAGGGGGAAGAATTCCGGACCGCAGGGAGACCTCCCGGCTTTACCCGCCTTCAGCCCGGGCTCTCCGTCCTTTCCTGCCCCTTACCCTGCCAGATTCAGGGGATCACGCGGTCTTTCCTGTCCGGATATCTGAAACAAGCCCCTCTGCGTCTCTGCCCCCGGAAGATAAGCATACGCTCCGGGAGCATGACCGGAAGAGCATCCTCCCTGTGAAAGGAGATCAGCCTGACATGTCGATGAAATCCTCCTCAAACCGATCTTTCCCCCGTCTGAACCGGGTGGTGGATCTTCTCTGCATCGCATCCGTCCTGATCATGCCCCTCTTTCTGGGCGTGTTTTTCTTCATTTTCCTGTCCATGGAAGGAACACCCGTATGGTATCTCCTTCTGCACGCCCTCCTGCTTCTGGGCAGCATCGCCGCCCTTGTCCGTTTTCTTTCCATCGGCCTGTTCCCGCGGCTGAAGAAAAAAGACGCACCCGGATCCGGGAAGGTGAGGTGAAAACGGGATGTACGCTGCTTTGTTCCTGATCACGTTCATCTTTTTCGTCTTTCTGTCCGCCTTTGTGTTCATGAATTATCCCGCTGCCTGGCGGAAAAACAGGCTGTCCGCTGCCATCCTTGTTCTCTGGCACGCGGTGGGGATTCTTTCCCTTTTCCTGGTCCTGACCATCTATAAAGATATACCACAGGAAAACATCCGGTATGAGATCACCCGTATCGCGACCTTTTACTATATCCCCACAATGCTCATGGCCATCTTCTTCTTTGTCCGTATCCTGTACAGCCGAACCTGTCAGTATATATACCGGAAAAACGGCATAAAAGCGGCAGAGCAGCGCCGGAAATGGTTTTCGGACAAACAGGTCCAGACCGTTTTCATGATCGTCCTGTCCTTCGGGATCTGCATATATGGTTATTTCAACGTGGATTACCTTCATCTGAGGCAATATGACGTCACCGTATCCGCACCTTCCGGGGAAGAAGAACTGAAGATCTGCCTCATCGCGGATATCCATGCCGGGTCCGGAACCTGGGAATATACCTACGATGATCTTGCGGAACAGATCGACGCGTGCGAAGCGGATGTGCTTTTCATTGCCGGTGATCTCTTCGACGAAACCACCAGCCGGCGGGATGTGGATTACTGTGTCCGGGCTCTGCGCTCCATCCGCCAGCCGCGCTATGGAATGTACTATATTTACGGAAATCATGACGGACTCATGGAGGACTGGGTACCAGGCGCGAAGGAGGCGATTCTGGGTCTGGGCGTCCACATTCTTTCGGATGAAATGGTCCTTCTCGGGGAGGATATCCAGCTCATCGGCTGCCTGGACCCGAAGCTGGGGGCAAAAAGTCTTGCCAATCTGTTTCAGAGCCTGAAACCGGATCCGGACAAGCCGATCATCCTCATGACGCACAGGCCGAAGCATTTCGCGGAAATGGCTGAACTCGGAGTCGATCTGGCTCTGAGCGGGCATACACATGGCTTCAACATTCCTCAGGCGTTTGCCATCAGTCTTTCCAACGATATGTACTCGGGCCTGAGACAATACGGCAACATGACCGCAATCACCACATCCGGGGTCGGCACCTGGGGATTCCATTACAAAATGCCCGCGGAAAGTGAAGTCGTCAGTATCCGCGTCCGGTTCGGAGGAAACGGGAAATGATCCGTCGCATCGCGCACCCCGGCTGTCCGTGCAGGGAGGCACCGAAAGCACCCCGCTTTTCAGGTGCCTCCTTTCACTTTGCAACGGACCGGTTCTCCACCGGAGTCCCGGCACCCGTGTTCCGGATTTCTCCCGGGACACTGACTGACCGGGCATACGTCCTGGACGGAAACCATCCCGGAAGACGCGGCACGCCTATCCATGGGCAGACGGTCCGTGGACCCCGGCCGGTACAGGGAAGAAACCCCCGGCTGAGGCGCTGCGGGAGGTCATTCCTGTTCTTTCCATGTATTGTGTTTTCCTGATGAAAGTGTTATATTCCCCTATCGGGAGGGTTTGCGCTGTTCCGGTGTTTTATTTTGTTTTTTGACAAGCGGCAGACGGGACTGTATCCTGCCTTTCCTCATTCTTTGCCCTGTCCCGTTCAGGCATCTGAGAGGAATCCTGTCCTATGGGTGAAGGGAATGATATCTCAATCGATGGAGGATCGTGGAAATGTCGGAAAAGGAAAGAAATCAGAATCCGGGCGGCGAGCCCGAGGAAACCCGGAAAAGAAGACGGAAAAGGCTGTATGAGCATACCGTCGAGGAAGACATGACGTACAGAGGTCCCATCAACTACCAGGGTTTTCAGATGATCGGCTGGGCCTGCATTGTCGCATCTGTGGTCGTGCTCATCATCAACATCGGCGGGCATGTGGATGCCGGCGTCACGGCGAAGTATGGAAAAGTCGCGCATATTCTGGATTATTTTGCTGAACTTTCCCTGCCCTTCCTGCTCATGGCCAACTTCTCAAAGGTCCTGAACAATGCCGACGGTTACAAGAAACAGCTTCTGAAAAACGGCGGGGCGGCTCTGGCCATCTTCTTCGTCACCATCGTCCTGGGCAACCGGTATCTGGTAGGTACTGTCCAGCAGATGGTAGTTCAGAAGGATCAGGTCGTCGACATGATCACCGTGCTTTTCCGCGGTTTCAATCAGGACGGTTTCATGGCCTTCAATCTGTTCGTTGACTTGTTCCTTTGCACGCTGACCATGTATTTCCTCAACGCCCGGCCCAAGCGTTTCTTCACCGGAAAAAAACTGATTCTTCTGCGACTGATGTCCATCCTTCCCATCGGCTACGAACTTCTTTGTCTGTGGCTGAAGATTCAGGCCACCAGAGGCGTCATCATGCTGGACCTCTGGACCTTCCCGCTTCTGACCGTGAAACCGCCCATGACCTTTGCCTTCTTCGTTTACATGGCCTTCCTGATCAGCGCCAGAGGACACCGTTTCTGCAAGCATGGCCGGACTTACGAAGAGTATCAGGAATTCATGCTGACCAACCGGAATTCCTTCCATCTCTCCGTGCATCTGTGCATCTCCATGGTGGTTTTCGCCGCCATCGATCTTGTTATGATGCTTGTCATCACCTATCTCCAGGCCCATACGATTGTTCCTGCCGGCGCTGATGCGACGGTTGTCAATGCGGCCCTTGATGAGGGAGTGCGGGTTGCGACCTCCGTAGGCATCGGTCAATCCATCACCCTGGCAGTTGTGGCTCCTCTGATGCTCCTGTATTCCTACAACGCCCAGCCGAAACGGAAGATCATCAGCACGCTGATTCCCTGTGTGGCCATTGTCATCATTTTCCTGATCTTTATGGAAGCGATCCGTATGGCTGTAGGCATGTACATGTCCGGCAGGGAAATCGACCTGGACGTCATCAAGGAAACCCTGTCGTCCCTGTAAATCCACCCCATCAGCAATCCGTATGATTGCAATACGGGCGAAAGACCGGGAACGGAAAATCAGTTCTGTGACGTATCTGCAGGGCAGCACCATCCGGGGCTGCCCTGCCTCCTGTAAACCGACAGCCTGAAGCGGACATTCATCCGCTAGGGCGTGACACTTCTCCAGTTGGAGATGCGACCATCTCCAACTGATCAAAGCGAGGACAGACCGATGAAGGATGCAGTAAAGAAGAAGAAAGACCGGAGAAGCATCAGTTTCCTGACGATTCTGGAAATGATCTGCTCCCTTCTTCTGATTCCCAATGGCTTTTTCTACACCCGGTATTTCAATGAACCCGTACTGGATGAGGGCATGTCCGCGATCATGATGGTGGAATTCATTCTGCTCGCACTGTCCACCTTTCTGCGGGCGATCTCCACCCGGTACAGGAATCAGTTTTCCCGGCGCAGAACGCTGGATTTCATCTTTTCAGGTCTTTTCCTGGCCGGCGTTGTGGTTCTGTATTTCAAGCCGGATTCACCGAAGATTCACATCGGTCTGGGTGTGCTTTTCATGCTTTCCCTGCTCCCGAGACTGGTGTTTTCCGTTCTCCAGAGCCACAGGTGGTACAAAGTTGCCATCAATGCTCTTCTTGCTCTGCTGATCCTCTTCATGTCCGTGGATGTCTGGTTTGAAATGAACGACCCGGAGACTCTGATCCTCTTCCTCTCTCTGGTCATGATCATGATCGCCCTGAGAGGATTCTGCCGGGTCATGTCGGTGACCTTTGCCCGGCTGCGCCTGGACCTGCTCCGGAATATCGTACGGCAGACCTATGCCGCCGAGATCATCTTCGGCCTTGTCCTCCTGATTCTGTCCTTTTCCTGGGTGCTCATGTACACGGATGAAGCCTTTCCCCAGTTTACAGACGCCCTGTGGTACTGCTTTGCCGTGGTGACCACCATCGGTTTCGGTGATATTACCGCCACTTCCGTCATCGGGCGGATTCTCAGCGTTATGCTTGGAATCTATGGAATCATCGTGGTCGCGCTGATCACGTCCATTATCGTGAACTTCTACGGCGAGATGAAAAAGACCGGCGGGGATGAGGAAGAGGCAGAGAAACTTCCGGAGGGCCAGGAAAAGGAGGAAGAAGCAGAGGAGGAGACCCTCTGAGTCTGGCTCCCCATCCCCTGCTCACGCCCCCGGCTTTGACTTGACTGTGTTTACCAACAGGAATACAATGTCAGACGACTCCAAAACGAGTCAGAATAATGGAGGTATTATCTGATGAAAAAGTTTGGCGCTCTTTTCCTGCTTCTGGGCCTGGTTGCCCTTGGCATCGGTATCTTTGGGTTTGTGAAGGTCGGAAACAGCGGCAATGCTTATGATGTGGCGCAGAGCGTCGCCAACGTCGTAAGTGAGCTCAGCGAGACGAAGGTGACCGTGAACGGCGGCTTCGAAGGTTTCGCCATGAGCAACCGCGTCTGGCTGACCATCGCCGGCGGCGTCGCGACTCTTGCCGGCTGTGCCATGTCCTTCAAGAAGAACAGCTGATCCGAAAAAAGCTTCCCCTCCGGAAGCTTCCATGGCAGGCCTTTCTATGCGGAGCGCAGGCTCCGCATTTTTGACAGAAAAAGAGCCGGGCACCCCGGCTCTTTTCCCGAATCACCGACAGCCATTTTCACACCCGGGGACCCATCAGGACGGTCCCTGGGTTTTCTGCACCTTGGGCACATGGTACTCCACGCCGGGATCAAACCGCACCTTCTCCGGCGGTACCTCCAGTTCCTCCGGATGATCCAGCATGTGGATCACGTCGAAGAAGAAGGCTGCGTAATGTGCTCCGGAGCAGACCCGTTCGTCCGCTGTAATCCCGATGGGCAGCACACGACGCATTCTGGTTCTGCCCTCTCCTTCCACAACCGCTTCCTTCAGGATGCTGCCCATCCCGAAAAACAGGCTGACATTGCCGAAATTGTAAATATGATGCATGGGATGATGCAGTCCGATGGATCCGTTGTTGGTAATATACAGCCCGCTGTACAGGGGAAGCTCCCGGATCAGCACGGAAGGCGCAATCCCGTACCGGTCCAGCAGCCGCACAAGACCGACGATCAGGGTAGCAAGACCGGGAACGGAGAGCAGCGCGTGGGCCAGTTTGATGACAAAGCCGTCCGTTTCCGCCTTCCGGCTCTTTTCCACCGCGTCATTCATCCTGTCCCGGACATCAAAGATGGTATCCGTCAGATCGAAAAGAATACGTACCGTGTCCTCATTGCTGTCCGTGTCCTGGGGGTTTTTCAGCACCGTATAGGACACGGAGCAGTTGTTTCTGGAGAAGTACTGTTTGTTGAAAATGAAACGGTTGACCTCCGGATTCTGACTGACTGCCCGGACATAGGCAGCCACAAGGATCTGCATGAAGGTGATTTTCTGCCCTTCCTGGCTTTTCCGGGCAATGTATCGGCTCATTTTCTCATAATCCGCCTTGTGCTCCAGGAACACCTGGGCATCACAGCGCATGGGCATCAGATAGGGGGTGATCTGTACGATCGGGTCCATTTTCTTTACCCGTCTGCCGTCTGGCCTGTGTCCGAACATGCTTTCTCCTCCTTCTCATATCCTGTCCTTCAGCCCCTGCTGTTTTCGCTGAGTTCCCCGCCGAGCTTCGCGGCTCCTCGCTCGCACCGGTTGCCCCAGAAATCGATCATTTTCCCGTCCCTGTACACGCAGATCACTTCGCAGTTGTTGGAGCATCCGCCGCAGCTGCGCTCACGGGTGATGAAATCCATATTGCCCACGGAGAAGTCAAACACCGTCCTTTTCAGGCTGCGCCTGGCGAGGATCGCAGCGCCCATGGCGCCCATCAGATGGCCGATCTCATCCACCAGGACCGGACATTTCAGCAGGTCCTCAAAGGCACGGACGACCCCCTCGTTCTTGCTGACGCCTCCCTGAAACACCACCGGTGAGCAGATTTTCTTTCCCTTTCCCACATTGTTGATATAGTTGGAAACAACCGCCCGGCATACCCCGGCAATGATGTCCTCCCTGGGGTGTCCCATCTGAATCTTGTGCACCAGATCCGACTCGGCAAACACGGTGCAGCGGGCAGCGATCATGGTGGGATGGGAAGAGCGGAGAGCATACGCACCCATCTCCTCCACCTCAATCCCCAGACGTCTCGCCTGACTGGTGAGAAACGCTCCTGTTCCGGCGGCACACAGGGTATTCATGGCATAGTCCACTGCAATGCCGTTTTCCACCAGGATAATCTTGGAATCCTGACCGCCGATCTCCAGAATGGTCCGCACCTCCGGATGAAAGGTGGTGGTGCCCACGGCATGGGCCGTGATCTCGTTCTTCACTACCGTGGCGCCCACAATGGACCCCACCAGTCTCCGGGCACTGCCCGTGGCCCCCACGCCCACGATCTGCCACGCCGTACGGTCAAACTGCTTTTCAAGATGACCCAGCAGCCTTTTCACGGCTCCGATGGGGTTTCCCTCTGTCCAGATATACTCCTGTGCCAGAATCGTGTTGCTTTCATCAATGATGACAGCCTTTGTGGAAATGGAACCTACGTCAATGCCCAGAAACGCGTTCTCCGCCATCAGCGCTCCACCTTCTTTCTCATGTCCACCATATCGTAAAAGGCTTCCAGCCTTGTCATCAGCCCCACGTCACTGGTCTGTGAATCGTATGTCAGATAAAGCACGGGGATTTTATACGTCTCTGACAGGTTGGCCAGCACCGGCATGATATCCGTTTCCGGCATACAGAAGGCAGACTTGACCTGGATCAGACCGTCAAATCCCCGCTCTGCGAAGTACTGGGCCTGCCAGATGTCGGTGGTGGAGCTTGCCCCCATGGAATACTCGCTGAACCTGAAAATGCTGGCCTGTTTGTTCTTCTCCCCGCTGCGCAGCATGTCATTGCTGACGTTCATCAGCCGGTGCACCTCCACCCCCATGTCTGCCAGCTTCTGCTCCAGTTCCAGATTGGAGAAGGGATCCATCACCGTGAAGTAGTCCCCGATCAGACCGATACGGATGGGATTGTGCGGTTTGTGAAGCTTCACGTCCGCGAAGGCGTGATTCGCGCTTCTGAATCCTTCCTGAATATCCGAAAGGCTGTGGGCGGCATACATGTCAGAGAGGAACTTCCTGTAGATTTTCGGATAGGTCCCCGTGGGATCGAACCCGCAGTTCTGATAATACAGTGAGGTGATATCGTCCAGATGCTCCACCATCTGGGCCGCGTCGTACAATGCCTTCCCCGCCTTCACCATGCTGCACCGGGGATTCATGACCTTCAGGGCTTTGAGAATATCCGTCTTTTTTCCCGTATTATACATGGACAGGTTGATGAAATCAAAAGTGTAGCCCAGGTCCCTGAGAATCTGCTCCTGAAGCTCCCCGAAATAATTCAGCCGGCAGCCGCCGGGCACCATGATGATGGTAT
Organism: uncultured Eubacteriales bacterium; assembly: GCA_902774025.1. Taxonomy (GTDB): domain Bacteria; phylum Bacillota; class Clostridia; order Christensenellales; family Aristaeellaceae; genus UBA2943. The sequence goes on along the minus strand of CACYGY010000035.1, from coordinate 13,581 downwards.
CCGCACCGGATTCCAGAGCTTCAATCATACTCCCCAGGGTTGTCTTGAAGGGCGTGCACACCAGGTCCGGACTGTTCCGCGCCCCCAGATCCTCACTGCGTCTGGAAAGGGGCGGCGGAAGAATGCACCGGGCCTCAAAGCCCTGTTCCACAATGTATTTCAGGGCGCAGTTATACTCCCCGAATCTGGGAAGGGCAACTTTCCGCTGCTGTCTCATACCATTTCCCCCCTCTGGAAGCGGATGATGTCCAGGAAGCTCTCAAGGCGTGTTTCCACGCCCGCCATGCCGCTCTGTGTGTCCAGATTCAGTGTCAGAACAGGCACGCCCCGGATCCGCCGGATCAGAAGCTCGTTGGTCATGGAATCCGGTCCGCAGGGAAAGGCGCTCACCAGAACGATTCCATCCACCCTGTCCTTCCAGAGCAGGACAGCGCCCACCACTTCCTCGCTGACAATCCAGCGGCAGGTGGGTGAAAACTGAGCACAGGCTCTCCGGGACGTTTCCTCCTCCAGTGCATCGGTCCGCAGACATATCGCCTCCGAGGAAATCAGGTAGTCCAGAATGGGTTTGCCCAGGTAAGGATCTGACAGTACATAGCTGTGTCCTGCCACCAGAACCTTGATCCCCGGGTTCCTGATCATCTCTTTCTGGGCCTGTTCCTCAGCCTTCTTCTGCTGCTCCAGAGCTCTGGACGCCTCTTTCCAGGCCCTGTGGCTTTCCTTCGGGGAAAAACCCAGCTCCACGCCGAACCGCTCAAAGGCCTTCGGTTCCGGGGATCCGTTCTGAGCGTCAATATTGCAGGTGATGAAACGCTGGCCTGATGTGCGGAAGATATTCCGCGCCCCGTCATAGAGAGCCTCATAGCGGGTGCAGAAAAGGGCAGTCGTGCCATAGTTGCTGTATCGGGGGATAAAAATCCGCTCACATCTGCCGATGAGGGATTCCACATGCCCCATGAACATTTTCACCGCCAGGCATCCTTCATCCGGGGCACGGGCGGCACCGGTATCCAGAATTTCCCGGTTTCCCGGAGAACTCAGAATCGTGGAGACACCCAGTGTCTCAAAAAAACGCTCCCACAGAAGGCCGTACCGGTAATACAGCATGGCCCGGGGAATCCCGATCACCGGAATCCCACTCATCCAACCACTCCTTTCCCACGCCGCCCTCCGGAAAGGGAGATCTCCGTCCCTCCCGTCTGACTCCCTTCATACGGCCCCGCCGACCCTTGGGAATCACATAAAGAAAGAGAACATTTTTCTTCCTGCAGTCCCGGCAAGGGAAACATGAAAGACGGAAATGCTCTCCCACAGCGCAGTTGGAATTGTAACATTCAGGTCCATCGTCTGTAAAGACTGCTGTTCCTTTCCCGTGGGCATCCACGGAAACTGCTGAGCCTTATTCCCCCATCGGACCGTTGTTCCCGTCACCTTTTTTCAGACGGCAGATGCAATCCGTCCCAGGCCGGTGCAGAGTCAGAATCGGCCTTCCGAAAGGCTGCGGAAATCACGGAACGCAACGCCTTCATCTCCCGGCACCTCCGCCACGTACTGACCTTTCCGGGATTTTCTGCGGACGTCTTTTCCGGGGAACGGATAGAGAACCGGTTTCCTGTGCACAGCCCTCCGCTGCGCCGAAACGATCGTCCGGACAGATGTGCCCTTTTCATGAATCATTCCCGCAGACAACGGCTCAGACTCATAAGATTCAGATGCGGGCCTCCACGCTCTGCCGCAGTCCGTCTGATCCCAGGCCGGTCCGCTCAGAAGACGGGTTTTCCGCTTTCCTCCATCCATCCCAGAACCGTGTGTATTTCCCCGGTATACCCCTCCTCATCATTGGGCGTTTCCAGAATCAGGGGCCTTCCGGCCAGGGCAGGATGCAGCGCGATCCGCTTCATGGCCTCCATTCCGATCTTCCCCCGGCCCAGTTTTTCATGCCGGTCCTTACGGGAGCCGCGGTCATTCCTGCTGTCATTGAAATGGACAGCCTTCAGACGTTCAAGGCCGATCACCCGGTCAAAATGCTGAAGCACGCCATCCAGGTCATTCACCAGGTCATATCCCGCGTCCCAGACATGGCAGGTATCCAGACACACACCGATTCTGTCCCCGCAGTGCACCCGGTCCATGATCGCCCGGAGTTCCTCAAAGCATCCGCCGATTTCCGTACCCTTCCCCGCCATGGTTTCCAGAAGAACCGTCGTGTGCATGTCCGGGCGCAGAACCTGATTCAGTGCCTGAGCGATCATGGCAATGCCTGTTTCCAGTCCCTGACCCGTATGGGCGCCCGGATGAAAGTTGTACAGATTATCCGGAAGCTTCTCCATCTTCTCCATGTCCTTTTTCAGCATATCCAGCCCATTGGCTCTTGTCTTCGGACTGGAGGAGCACAGATTCATGGTATAGCTGGCATGAGCCACAAGGGGACCGAAGCCCTCCTCCGCAAGAAAGGAACGCAGTTCCTCCAGATCCTGCGGGTCCTCCTGCCTGGTGAATCCTCCCCTGGGATTGCGCGTGAACCACGCAAATGTACTGCCGCCCATTCTTTTCATGGTCCGGCCCATGGCGGCATACCCTTCCGCCGTTGACAGATGACATCCGATACAGATCATTTCTGTGCCTCCTGTTCTCCTCAGGAAATCAGAAATCCCGGATGGATTCCGAAAAATGAGAGCAGCTTCCGCATGGCGTGAGCGTCCCTTTGGGGCAGGCTGCTTCCGGCATATCCCGCAGCGGACATCCATCGGATTCGGTTTCCCGCTTCCGGGCATCCGGTTTCGCCAGATACAGGCAGCCCATGACGGCTTTTCCGTGGATCCATCCGTCTCAAAAGGAAAGCCCGGGGGTTCCATCAACTATGAGAAGGCGGAGCATGACCGGTCCAGACCCTTCAGGAATCCGGTAAAACGATGAACAAGACCGGGCATCTCACCCTGCAAAGCACTGAGGACGCGAAACATGCATATTCGGAAAATGCGCATGGAGGATTACGATCCTGTATATGCCCTGTGGCTTTCCTGCCCGGGGATGGGCCTGAACAACCTTTTACTGCCACCGGGGAAATCCTGCCGTATCAACAGGTGTCCTGAGTGTAACACCGGGACAGACAGAAAGAATGAAGCCTGTAAGGCAGGAGGATACGAAAATGAAGACTGAAATGAATGCAAATATGAAGGAACTGAACATGAACGAGATGGAACAGGTAAACGGCGGCATTCTGCCGATCCTGTTTGTCGGAGCTCTGGTGGCCGGGACGGTTACCCTGTTTGGTGTAACGACAGCGAGCAACCTGAGCAAGTAAAAAGCTTGATTCGCCTGAAACGGAAAACGAAACGCTGATGGCCGGAGCGCCGACCACCGCCGGCCTCGCCGACAGCGATCGGGCCATGGGCTACGACAAACCTTGGGAAAATCCTGAAAAGTAAATATGCGCCGAAGCTTCCGGCGCACATACACCCGCCGTCTTTTCCGGACGGCTTTTTTCCGATCCTCTGGACAGTCTTCGCTCCATCAGGGCTTGTGCAGGCCCCCCAGCTCCCGGATGGCCGGCTCCTGCAGAATATTAAGCCCGCCGCTGACCTCGTCCAGTTCCACAAGGGTCAGCTCTCCCTTATCCATCTCCTGCTTTTCTTTTCCGGGCGATTCTTTCGCCTTCTGATCCTTTTCTGCCTTCATACCGTTTTTCCTTACCTCCTGCCTGCTGATGAAACAGACTCCGTGTTAGCCCTGTGCCTTTTTCCGCGTCCCTGCACCGGTCCGTGATCCGTCCGATGGCACACAGAAACAGCTTCTCCGTTTCTTCCCGTTCTCCTGCAGGAAGTTCACCCCGGTCAGGAACGAATCCTCTTGGCGAAGGACACATGCCCCGTCATTTCCTGAAACCCGCAGTGCAGGTAAAACCCATAGGCCGGGGCGTCTCTCTCCGTCTGGAGAAAAATCTGCTGAATGCCCGTCTCCCGCAGATACGCTTCCATGGCCCCGAGAAATGCCTTTCCTGTTCCCCGGCCCTGATATGCCCTGTCCACACAGAACTCGTCCACCACGTATTCCGTCCCGGTGTACCAGTGCCGGATCTGCCCCATGGACAGGGCCACCATTTTTCCTTCCGTGAAAAACCCCAGAGCCAGGGAGTTGCTCTGCCCGGTCAGGTCTGAGATGTAGGCCTCCAGCTGAACCTCGTCGCTCCAGTCGTCCATCCAGGGCTCATGGGTGAACACGTCCCTGAACAGATTCCTGATCAGTTCCCGGTCTTCCCCTGACAGTTTTCTCAGTTCCATGCCGTGCCTCCTCTCCTGCCGCGCCTTTCTCAGCTTCCTTCCTGTCCTTCTTCCCCTCTCCCCGGAAGGTCTCCGGGGGAGATGCCCAGACGCTGGCAGACCTGAAGCTGCACTTCTTCCAGGTAAGGCTCCAGGTCCGCGCTCTCCACAGCCTCGGTGAATTCCTTCCACACCGCCTCGTATTCCCCCTCCGGACACAGGATCAGACGGGGATCATATTTCCGGCACAGTTCCACAAGGGTGTCATGGGCGATCTGGGCCTCCGAGTACTCGGCAAAGAGCATGCTCCACACCGGATAACTTGCGGGCCTTTGCACCGGCGGGGACAGAAAATCCGTGTCGCTCTGAAAACCGTAGGCGTCCAGGAAAGCCCGGTCGTAGGCGCTGAGGGTGGCCCTGTATTCCTCCACCTGGTCCGCCGGCTCGCAGGCATTCCCCCCTTCCCGGTACAGTCCCTGCATCTTGGGGGAATAATTGGCCAGCACAAACCCCGTCTGGTTCCGCCTCAGCGCGTCGTCCTGCAGGATCTGCCTCCGCTCCTCCGTAAGATGGTAGCGTCCCTTCGCGTCCACCGTATAATCCCGGTCCTTCTCCCCCCAGTACAGATAGGTCTGCACGTCTTCCTGGATCAGCCAGTCATAGAAGCGGAGAAGCCGCACCGGATCCTTGCAGGCCACCGTGATGCCCAGTCCGTTGTTCCCGGTAAAGGAGCTGTCGGGGGCATCCAGATACCCGTCCTGCACACCGGGAAGGGTGACAGGCAGGGATACATAGGTCAAATCATACCGTCCCGCCGCGCTGAGCACGGCCTCAGCGGTGCTGTAGTTCCACCGCTGGTCAAACATGCCCAGCACCCTTCCGGAGGCGATGAGCTGCAGATACTGGTCCGCGGACTGCATCATGGTCTCCGCGGACAGCACGCCCCTGTGGTATTCCTCATTCAGCTTGCGGTAATACAGATATGCCGCCTCACTGTTCTGATAGAGCCGGACCTCATGGGTTTCCGGATCCACATAGGCGTCTCCCTCGTTCCCCGCCCCCATGAGATGCAGGGGCGGATTCCGGAGGCAGAAATCCAGCCATCCGTCGCAGAGAACCGCGAAACCGATGTTTTTCTCCCCGTCCATCTCCGGGTAGACCTCCAGATACCGCTCAATGAGATCGAAGTATTCATCCAGCGTCCGGGGAATGGGATATCCCCCGAACTCCAGGACCCGCTTCTGCATCCAGAAACCGGGCCCGTCATTCTTCAGCAGGTTCGTCATGTGCTTTTCCACCCCGAAGAGTTCCAGCACATAGATATGCCCGTCCTCCGCCTTCATCTGCTCCCACCAGGGATCATAGTATTCCCGCAGATGGGGACAGTACTGCTCAATGAGGGTCTCCAGGGGGATGTACGCCCCCGCGGTGATGAACTTCTGTGGATAGGCAAACACCGCGTCCGGATAATTATGGGTGGCAATCATGACGTCAATGGTCCGGTCCAGATCCCCCTTGAGGAAATCAAAGTTCAGCGTGACCCCCGTGAGCTCCTGAATCCTGCGGATCACGGGATTCTCGCTGGAGGGGGGCAGAGAGTTGTCCCGGATGAACACCGTAAACTCCACAGGATCATCCTGCTGTGCCATGGGAATGAGTTCCCCATGGGCCGGTGTCACGGAAAAGCAGAACAGGAAAAGCAGGACCAGAAAACGTCTCATTTTATTCCTCCTCCCTGCCGGTGCGGGCGCGCCGGAAGGCTGCCGGAGACATGCCCGTCTCCTCCTCAAAGCATACCACAAAATACTTGCTCTCGGAAAAGCCCACCCGGTGGGCAATGTCATAGACATGCAGACCCGTGTGCTCCAGAAGCTGCTGAGCCTTCCGGATGCGCACGGTTTTGAGATACTGCCGGAAGGTCACACCCTTGGTTATCCGGAAGGTCTGGCCCAGATGGGAGGGGCTCACAAATAGTGCACCCGCCACGCTGGCCACAGTGAGATTTTCCGTGTAATGGGCATGGATGTAAGCCTCCGTGCTGTCCGCCAGACTCATCACCTCCGCTTCCTCTTCCTCCTCCTTCCGGGCATGCAGGTCCGAGGCGATGTCCAGAAGATAGTCGGCGATCTCGTCCTCGTCCAGGGGCTTGGTGAAATAGCCCCTGGCCCCGTAGCGCATGGCCGTGATGGCATAGTCAAACTCACTGTATCCCGTGAGCAGAATCACCGCCGTGTGCCGGTACTCGGAATCATGCAGCCACCGGAGGAAGGAAAGGCCGTCCATCACCGGCATGCGGATGTCCAGAAGAATGAGATCCGGCTGCAGCAGAGGCATTTTCTGCCGGGCTGCCTCTCCGTTGGAGGCGGTCCCCGCCACCTCAAAGCCGTACTGCTCCCAGTCAAAGGCCAGGGGCAGCCTTTCCCGGATGGCCGCTTCATCATCCACGATCAGAATCCGGTACATGAAAATCCTCCTTCTTCCAGAAAACGGGCAGGACCAGGGTGAAGACGGATCCGCCGTCCTCAAGGGCATCCGCGTCCAGACGCGCCGCCTCACCGTAGTACAGACGGCACCGTCGCTGGACATTGTTCAGGCCCACGCTGTGCATCCGGTTGTCCCCCTCCCGCAGGAGACACCGCACCTCCTGCAGCCGTTCCCCGGTCATCCCCTCCCCGTGGTCCGTTACCTGTACAATCATGCCCTCGGAGGACTGCCGGATCCGCAGAGAACCCTCCCGACGCTCCGTGGCGCTTTTCAGTCCGTGCACACAGGCGTTTTCCACCAGAGGCTGAATCAGCATCTTGGGAATATAGGCTTCCAGAAGACTTTCGTCCGCTTCCACGGTGAAGATGAAATCATTGTCGTAGCGGTAGCGCTGGATCTCCAGGAACTCATGAATCTCATGTTTTCCTCCCTTTCCTGTCCCTGCATGACAATCGGTATGATTCACAGTCTGCCTGCGGGGCATCCGGTTTTCCCGTCCGTCAGTGCAGCCAGGGCTTTGCAGGCTCTGCGCCTTCTGCAAAATATCTCCGGATTCCCTGACGGCACCATTCCCGGATCTGTTCCAGGTCCTCCGGTGTCAGCTGCTTCATCAGCTGTCTGTAGAACTCCAGGGTGCCCAGCTGCCTGGAGTGGTGCATGACATGCATATCCTCAAAGCGTCTGAAGGGCATGCTCAGGATCAGCCGTTCCACATCCCGCTGCGTGTACCCTCCCCTGGTGAAAATACAAGGCCTTTTTTCCACCGTTTCTCCGGCCTCCCTGCGCTTTTCATAGAAGGCGGCAAAGTCCGCAGCCACATCCGACAGCTTTGCTCTGCCCATCCCGTCCATGCTGTCCAGAAAGGCAAGCATGAAGACGGGCTTATAGGAATAGCTCATGGTCATGGTTTCCATCATTTTGAGGAACACGCTCTTCATGTTCTCCCGGGTGATGAGGGTCCATCCGAACTGTTCCGCGTATTTCCTCACCGTCTCCTTTTCAAAGAAGCAGAAGCTCCTGTGGTCACTGACCGGAACTTCCATGTCCGGGACGATTTTTCCCTCCCGGATATACCGCTCAACGGTCTCTGACTGAACACTGACCATCTGGGTAAAGGCGATCTGGGAGATCATTTTCTGGGCTTTATCCTGCCAGTTGAAGAGGTCCACGGTTTCAAAACCTGTCATGTGAACCGGGTAATCCACAAGCGCCTCCGGCTTCCTGCCCTGCCGGAACATGTCATGATCAAAACGCATTCCATGCCTGGTGCCCAGCACGAGTCCGCCGGGGATGTACTCCGACAGACCAAGCATTCTGTGGATTGAATAGGGCATGTTGAACAGACCGGCATTGTCCACAAAGTCGAAAACCATCAGGAAATCCTTGCCCGGGGATTTTCGCATTCCCCGGCCCAGCTGCTGCATGTAGACTGTTCTGGACATGGTGGGACGCGCCATAAAGAGAACCTGGGTATGCGGAGAATCCCATCCCTCATTCAGCAGATCGCAGGCGCACAGCACCGGAAGCCTGCCCGCCTCGTAATCCGCCAGAACCCGTTTCCGGTCCGATGCTCTGGTACTCCCGGAAACACACTCCGCCTCCACGCCCCCCGCCCGGAACCGCCCGGCAATTTCCTCCGCGTGTCGGACGGAGGCGCAGAACACAACCGTGGGTTTCTCCCTCACATACTCGCAGTAGGTGTCCACCAGCAGCTGATTTCGCTCCGGCACCCGGATGGTGGACTCCAGATCCTGAGTGTTGTACCGGAAACCGCTGATTCTGACATCCCGCATGTCAATGTTTGTCCGGATCCGGATACAGCGGACCGGAACAAGGGCCCCCATTTCAACAGCGGATTTCAGATCCAGTTTGTGTGCCACATTCTGAAAGATCCCAAGCAGATCTTCCCCATCGTTTCTCTCGGGCGTCGCCGTCAGGCCGAGGGTGAACTCAGGCCGGAAATAGGACATGACCTTCCGGTATGTTTCGGCCGTGCCGTGGTGGCACTCATCAATCACCATGTACCCGAAGTCGTAAGGGTCGAAATCCTCCAGATTCTGCGCGACGCTCTGAATGGTGGCGCACACGGCGTACGCTCCGCTATCCCGCTCGTTTCCCTCAAATCGTCCCACGGATACTTCCGGCCAGATGCGTCTGAAGGCGTTCACAGCCTGATCCACCAGTTCATGCCGGTGAACCAGAAACAGCGTTCTTTTTCCGAAGGCTCTGGCGTCCGATACCGCAGTCACCGTCTTGCCGGTACCCGTGGCGTGAAACAGAAGGGCGATGCTTTTGTGCTCCTGGCGCATCCGCTGGAGATTCTCGAGGGCTTCCGCCTGATGATCCATCAGTTCAAGGGTCTGCCCCTGCTGGGGAGGAAGGGCATCCTCCATGTACCGGAACATGGGGGACTGTCCCAGGAAGGTGATCAGTTCATCCTTCACACGGTCAGGGGATCGTTCAATCTGTTCCGAAGTCCATCGGTAAACACGCCAGCCTTCATAAACCATGCTGTTCTGCTTCAGCAGGTCATCATGATACTTGTCCCGGGAGACGATGCCCGGCTGATGCCATGTGTTGCCGTCCACCTCTATGGCGACCCGGCCCTCCGGAAGATTCAGGGCGAAGTCGATGGTCCTGTGCCCGCCGTAAATATCCACCGTGGGATACTGGAGATAAACGTACTGGCCCTTCTCGGGTCCGAAGGCATCACAGAACAGCTCAATAAAACGGTCTTCCGCGCCGCTGTTTCCTCCTTGTGTTCTCACCGTGTACCCCATCCTGACACCCCCCCGTCTCTCATCTGTCCCGTCACCTGGATCCGCTGGTCCTTTTCTTTCCTGCCCGGATATTCCACCACCCCGTTTTCTGACATATCCTGAAGAGTCCTTTTCCGCCGTTCCCGTCAGAATCAGCAGCCGGATCAGCCTCCGGAGGCGCTTCTCTCCCAGATGGCAAAAGGGTGCCGGGTCTCCCCTGATCACAATACCACATCGGGAAACTGCATGCAAAACAGGTATGCTGCTGACTCCTGCATCTCCCGCAGCATATTCAGGAACCTCTTTTTGTGCGTGCAAACAAGTGTACAGCGGACGCTGTACATGATTATGACAGCCGTGCAGGGTTAGGTTCCTGCCCGGTCATGGATGAAACGATGCGTCTTGCTGGTGAACGTGAGTGATTCGGGGGCGCAGCATGACGCAAACGGATAAAGCAGAAACTCCAGCGCCAAATCGTTGGGGATATAAGGGTAATGACTAATCTGGTCGTTTTTAACCGTTTTCATCATCTGTAATGAAAATCGGTGTGTATTCCTATAGCTCAGGATGTTCTTTGGATTGCGTCTGATTGGACTGTCTTTCTTACATATCAATCGCTTTCTCATCGAGAAGAAACTGCTCTATCCCAATGTAGAGGATTCCATTTTCATCCTTCCACGGATTGATTTTGTTTCCGACTACAACGATTTTTCTGAATGAATCCGGTATTCTGGTCAATGAATTTATCTCCTGCGCACGTTTTTCCGGATCAGAAATCGATAAAGCGGATTGAATGTAGTAGCGCTGGTTGCCACGATTGACTATAAAATCTATCTCTAATTGTACTCTTGCACTCTTCCCGTCTTCCTTCTTGTAATTGTACTCAACCACGCCTACATCAACATCATACCCTCGTCTCAGGAGATCACAATAAAGCACATTCTCCATGATGTGAGTCTCTTCCTGCTGCCTAAACCCAAGTCTTGCGTTCCTTAGTCCAACATCAGTGAAATAGTATTTGGCTGGCGTTTTGATATATTTTTTCCCTTTGACATCATACCGCTCAGCCTTGGATAATAGAAACCCTTCCGAAAAATAGCCGAGATACTTGTCTATCGTTGCGGAGGAAATCTTCAGATGCTTCTCACTGGCAAAGGTATTGGAAAGTTTGGTCGGGTTTGTCAGGGATCCTATCGATGATGCAATAATATTCAGGAGGTCCTCTAGCACCTCTGTGTCATTTTGAATCGAGTGTCTCTCGACGACATCCCTCATATATGTCCTGGTAAATAAGTCCCTGAGATATTGACTTTTCTGCTCATGTGAAGCGAGTGTCAGTGTGACGGGCATTCCGCCATAAGTGCAGTAATCCATCCATGCGCTGAACCTATCACCCTGGTACACTTCATAGAATTCTGCAAATGAAAGTGGATAAACACGAATCTCATCTCCGCGATCCCTGAACTGTGTAAGAATGTCTGAAGAAAGCATCTTTGAATTACTTCCCGTCACATATACATCTGCGTTTTTGATTTTCATGAGTCCAAGAATCACATCTATAAAGTTGATTTTTGCATTTGGATCATCAACATATGGGTTCTGGATCTCCGATACGAATTGAATCTCATCAATCAAAATATAGTAGCGCTTTGTTTTATCAGTAATCTGAGCACGAATATATTGATCCAGTTCAAAAGGGTTCCTGTATTTTGCGTTTGGCAACTCATCCAGTGCAATTCCGACGATCTGATCCTCTTCAACGCCATGCTCCTGAAGGTATTTTGTGTAAAGCTCAAATAGCAAGTATGATTTACCACAGCGACGGATACCGGTCACAATTTTGACCCTTCCGTTGTCCTTTTTGTCGATCAGCTTTTGGAGATACTCTTTTCGTTCCAGTTCCATTTGGGACACCTCGAAATATTTCTGCGTAAATACGCATTTTTTTGACGAGCTATATGTACCACCTCTTCCCGGCAAAAGCAAGTGTTACTCGTAAAAATTTTGCGTATTTACGCAAACATTTTTCGTCTTTATAAGACGGCATCGGTTTATCGACCTTACACCTAATCGTCTCCGTTGAACGCTTCATTAATCCGATGGACAACCGTGTCCGCCAGATCATCGTTGTTCTGCGCGTTGTAACTGTTGACCACAGCCTGAACTTAACCAACCACGCCTCTTCTATAGGGAAACGATCGAGTGCAAACTATGTATTTGCTGCATTGCATTCTTCTATAAACAGAGTACCGAAAGCACACATCCTGACAGACTCTCAGGAAGAGGCCTTTTTTCGTTCATTCTGACCAATATTCGTCCCGTTTTTCTCATTATTCTGTACGTTTTGACTCATTTTCGCAGTCCATCACCGGTCATTGTGCCTTGCGCGACGTCCTCGATGCTTTCAGTCGAGAAGAGAGTCAGCATTTCCCATTTCAAATGGGGGGCATTGGTAAACCCTCCGGGATTGAATACCAGCGCCGCCAATGCGGGTTCGCAGACACCATTCCCATGGAAGGCTCTTTATTCCGTCTTCCAGCTTATCGTTCTTCACCTGCGCTTTGAAATCCGCCGTTCGGTTTCTTCATTGACATTATTGACATTTCCCACAGTCGCCACATAGTACCCCCTTGCCCGGAAGTGACGCTCCGCATACCCCGGTCTCAATTCCGGACGCCTGTAGAAAAACATGAGGGTGCTCTTCCCTTTCAGGTATGACATGAAGTCCGATACGCTGATTTCGGGCGGTATCGCTGCATCCATATGTATATGATCCTTGCAGTCCTTCCCTTCTGTCAGGTTTAAGCTCTTCATCCCGCGTAGCTTTGGTATTATTCCTGCCATGTCTTTTTGCTTTCCCCGTACATGATCTTCCTTCTGTACTTCGGAAATACAATGTGGCAGGTGCAATTCCGTCGAGTATGTTTTACACTTTCAGGGAGATCAGACATGCGGTGCTTTGACGGCACACATGCTGCCGATGATTTGAATTTCTCCACCGTCAGCATCCCCTTCCCGTGTTTCTTTCCTGCGTATCATGGCGCATTTGGACAAATTTCACAAGCAGGGTCAGCAGACTGCAATGACTGTGAATCCGCGCGGCTCATATGTCTGCCGTCGTATCCATCTGTTCTTCATACGTTTTTTAATGTGAATCTTGACTGTCGCCTCCGGAGAAAATAAAATACAGCGCATAGCTGTTTATACCGCTTTCCCGTTCAGATCGGTGAGAACGGCAGAAACAGGTAAAATGCAGAAAAGGAGTTGACAGATATGCCGAGGTTCGCTACGCTCAGGCAGGCAGGCAGGCAGGCAGGCAGGCAAGGCATAACTGCGCCTTTTTCCATATGTTAAAGCCGATAAGCTATCAGGCGAAGGTGATCGTTTCACTTTTGCCCGGTAGCTTTTTTACGTGAAAGCGGTGTCGGATAGATTTCGCAGTGCGCTGGTTCCGGCGGGTCACAGGAAGAAAGAAAGGCCGTATGACGGCTCTGACGCTGTTTCAGGGCGTGAGCGGCGGGCTGGGCGTTCTCTGTGTCCTTCTCCTGCGGAACATCGTGGACAGCGGCGGAGCATTCCGGCACAATACCGTGCCGATCATCGCACCTGCGGTCCCGCAGATCAGCCTTTCCGCCGTCGTCCGCTGGCTGCAGGTGCTGGCGAGGACGGATATCGAAAACCGCTTCAGGCAGCGCCTGACGGGCAACATTCTGCGGAAGGAATACACCCCCTTCTCCGCAACCCATACGGCGGAGTGGCTGAACCGTCTCACCAATGATACCACTTAGGTTTCCGGCGGAATCCTGGAGATCCTGCCTTGGTTTACGGGCACCGTCGTCCGCCTGATTTCCGCGGTTACATGTTCATCGCGCTGAAACGCGGCACGGCACAAAATACACACATCAGGTAACTCTTTCACCGGGGATACACCTGATCTTGAGGAGTCAGATACAGCATTATGGAAGATTTCCGACAGCAGACAGAGAAATAAAAAGAAAAGTTGCGTAGGTGCGGGACGAAATAACGGGTCGCGTAAACACACGAGACCCGCACCTACGCAAGCTTTTCTAGTTTGAACA
>CACYGY010000034.1 GCA_902774025.1 uncultured Eubacteriales bacterium | reverse complement strand
GAATTCACAGTCGCCAATTAGATCAGAGAAAACCCCGGTATTTCAACCATTTGACGTTCGGCTTCGTTGCGGAACTCATCGACTTTGCAACAGCCCTGTTACGGTATCGGGCAGAGAATCTGATTACTTCCTGCTTTCGTTGATTTCTTCCAGATAAAGATCCACAATGGCAGATGGGCCGTCCCACCAGAGCTTGGACTTCGGGTCATAGAGGGTGGTACATGTTCTGGATTGCAAAAACTGTGGCAGGACTTCCTCCACCGGCTTGCGAAGGAGCTCCGCCAAATCATCGACCACCATGCTGATGTTCATATCAATTGCGGCATTTTCTTTTTCAGCCGGTATTGAGGAGTTTACAGCCAAATCCGTTCGCTCCCTTCAAACTTTAAGGTTTTCAGTGCTTTCACCGTTCTGAAACAGAACTGATCCTGCAGCCGATCAGGTATAAGCAGACTGATGCAGATGCTGTCCGCGCTCTCTGAGCCAATCTCACCGTACAGGCCGTCCAGATATGCAGTGATTGTGATATTCGTGTCGTCATTGGCAATCTTGCCGGAAATGACATCATAAGCCTTCATCGCTTCAACCACATCAGGAAAATTGCGGTAGCGGCGGTGACCTGCCACACAATGCAACCAGTCCACGTCGGCGGCAGGATAGTCGAAAACAGCAAGGTCAGTCTGGCTGGCAAACGAGTATTCGCTGACAACACCATAACGCTGTGGTGGAATTGAGTTCCTGCCAAAGGCTTTCCTGGTACTGATTCTGGCAAAGCTGCGTGCTTGCTCTCTGGAGGAAGTCAGGCAGAAGCCCTGCCCGAAATCCTTGTAACGCGAGCATTCAGATAAGTCGGGCATCTTCACTTCGCAGAAGCTGCCATGATACAGGCGCATGCTGTTTTTTAATTCAGGCACAGACACACCCCTGTCTCTTCAGGTAAGGCATGATCTCTTCCCAGATTGCATCGTCTCCTTCCACATGGAAAATACCGTAACAGTCCCGGATATACTCAAAAACCTGATACCGGTGAAAAAGTTCTGCGACCTCAGCTATGGGGAGTTTCCATTTCTCTGTTGCCATTCTTGCGATTCTCACCTGCATGTGGGTGATTTGCTTACGTTCAGACATAGGGTACCTCCATGATTCGGGAATAAATCCGGAAACAAAACCTGATGCTTGTTGTTCAAATGTTGGCCTGTCTGTTTCAGAACAGCATTCCTGCAGGGCCGACAGCCAGCGAACAAGCTTATCCAGCCCCTGAATTTCTGTTCCGGTCAGTGTCTTTTTCCCAGGGCTGGGCTTGTTGAGTCGGAGTCGGCTTGTTCTCTGAGTGATTCCAGGTCATCTGTCAGTATCCTTAAACCCTTCCGGCGCGGTCATTCAAACGGCAGCCAACAGATTGTTTACCGGGAATCTGGCGATATCGTCCCGGGTCTTCTCTGCGCAGATCAGCCGGACGATTTTTTGAATTCGACGAATCAGCATGATCAGGATCCAAGCCCCGCAGTGCAGGGAACTCATTCATCAGTGTACGTTCTCTTAATCTCAATCTCATTCATATCGGCTTCGGGTGGGAATTGACCGTCAGAAACAGGTCCATCATGTCAGGCCACCAGTATTCCGGAAAAGAACAACATGGACGAGCAGCAGAAGCACAGATGGATCCAATTCCTGATTTTTCACTGATTCGGAAAGGCGACAGGTGCAGGCCCGACGCGTTTCATACGCTCCCTTACCGGGTTCCTGTTCAGAGCATAATCCCCAGAGGATATGACAGCTTTCATTGGTGCGAAAACCTCAGTCTTTCCACGTGATCAGTCACATCGATATGATTATAACGCGATTTTTCCCGTAGAATCAATGTCCTTCAGTCAGACCTGAATGATCAGCGATATCGTCAGAGCGGGTGTAAAGCCTGGAATTTCAGAGTCCGGCCGATGGGCGGACAGACAGGCACGCCGGGCGAGAAAGCAACGTGAAGACGAAAAGGAAAAACTCCCTGCCCCATCAGGCGGCACCGTCTGTCGGGCCGCCGGGGCCTTTCGTGCGCCATTCGATCCCTTCTTTAAAAACTCCGTGAATCGTAACCGCGCCTTCCGGATACCCTGTTCCGATCTTTTCCGGCGCACTTGATTTTTTCCGGAAAATCCCTATAATGTCCCCAATGCGCCAAGATGGAGACGGTCAGGCGGGATGCCTCAGCGAGCCGGGAGATGGTGAAAGCCCGGCGGCCCAGCCGGTCTGACGGATCACTCCGGAGCGCGGTGATGCGATGCATGCCGGAGTGTCACCCGGGAGCTCCCGATACAGAGCAGGCAGTTCATCTGCACAGAGTGGGCCTCAGGCCAACTTGGGTGGTACCGCGGACTCAGTCCGTCCCAGGAATTCCCGGGACGGATTTTTTCGTGCCCGGAAAAGAAACGGAGGATGGTTGCCATGTATCAGAAAATCGCCACAGACATGCAGTTCGCGCGCCGGGAGGAGGAAGTTCGCCGCTTCTGGAAGGATCAGGACATTATCCGCAGATCCTTCGCTGCCGGTGATGACAGTCAGGAGACCTTCACCTTCTTCGACGGTCCGCCCACGGCAAACGGCAAGCCTCATATCGGGCACATTGAAACCCGGGTCATCAAGGACCTTTTCCCCCGCTACCATGCCATGAAGGGCAAGCGCGTCACCCGCAAGGCCGGATGGGATACCCATGGCCTGCCTGTGGAGCTGGAAGTGGAAAAGGCACTGGGACTGGACGGCAAGAAGGAAATTGAGGAATACGGCATTGAGCCCTTTATCTCCCAGTGCAAGCAGAGCGTGTGGAAATACCAGCACGAATGGGAAGTCATGTCCGACCAGGTCGGGTACTGGGTGGACATGGAACATCCCTACATAACCTATGAGAACAGTTATATCGAATCCGAATGGTGGAGTCTGAAGCAGATCTGGAACAAGGGCCTTCTGTATCAGGGACACAAGGTCGTTCCCTACTGCCCCCGGTGCGGGACATCCCTGTCCAGTCATGAGGTGGCACAGGGCTACAAGCTGGTGAAGGAAACCTCCGCCATCGCCGCCTTCCCGGTCAGAGGCGAGGAGAACACCTTTTTCCTGGCCTGGACCACCACCCCCTGGACACTGCCCAGCAACCTTGCCCTGTGCGTGAATCCCCGGGAAACCTATGCCCGTTTCTCCGCAAGAGGCAAAACCTATATCATGGCCAAAGCCCTGATCCAGTCCGTTTTTCCCGGTGAGGAAGTGGAAATCCTTGCGGAAATGCCCGGAAACGACCTGTGCGGCATGCACTATGAGCCCCTGTACCGTTTTGTGGAGCCCGACAGGGATGCCTGGTTCGTCATCGCCGATGACTATGTCACCATGACCGACGGCACAGGCATCGTCCATACCGCGCCCGCCTTCGGCGAGGATGACTATCGGGTGTGTTCCGCCAACGGCCTTCCCTTTGTCTGCCTGGTGGACGAGAGAGGCCGCATGACGGAGGACACCCTGTGGCCCGGCGTGTTTGTCAAGGACGCGGATCCCCTGGTGCTGAAGGACCTGAAGGAGCGGGGACTGCTCTTTGCGGCCCTGCCCTTTGAGCACGAGTACCCCTACTGCTGGCGCTGCGATACGCCTCTGCTGTACTACGCCCGCCCCACATGGTTCATCCGCATGAGCGCCCTTCGGGACCAGCTGGTGCGGAACAACCGGACCATCAACTGGATCCCTGACAATATCAAGGACGGACGCATGGGCAATTTCCTGGAAAATGTCATCGACTGGGGTCTGAGCCGGTCCCGCTACTGGGGCACGCCCCTGCCCGTATGGCAGTGCGAAAACGGGCACACCCATGTGGTGGGCTCTGTCCAGGAGCTCCGGGAGATGGCTCTGGAAGATCCGGGAGCGGACATTGAACTCCACCGTCCCTATATCGACCGGGTCCTGCTGCGCTGCCCCGAATGCGGCAAACCCATGACCCGGACGGAGGAAGTCATCGACTGCTGGTATGACAGCGGCTCCATGCCCTTTGCCCAGTGGCATTATCCCTTTGAAAACAAAGAGATCTTTGAAAAGAACTTCCCCGCCCATTTCATCTCCGAAGCCATTGACCAGACCCGGGGCTGGTTCTACACGCTGGAGGCCATCTCCACTCTCCTTTTCGATCGGGCACCCTTCCGGAACGTCATCGTCATGGGCCATGTGCAGGACTCAGAGGGACGCAAGATGTCCAAGCATCTGGGCAATGTCGTGGATCCCATGGCCATGCTGAACAAGTACGGCGCCGACGCCCTGAGATGGTATTTCTATACCACCTCCGCGCCCTGGCTGCCCACCCGTTTCTCGGAAAAGTCTGTTCAGGAAGGCCCCTGCCGTTTCCTGGCCACCCTTCAGAACGTGCATTCCTTCTTCAGCATGTACGCTGAGATTGACGGTTTTGATCCCAACGCCCATTCCCTGGACCAGGTGGAACTGAGCCTCATGGACCGGTGGATCCTTTCCCGCCTCAACACCCTGATCGCACGCGTGGACGCCGATCTGCAGGCCTACCGCGTGACGGAGCCTGCCAACGCCCTGGCAGAATTTGTGGATGAACTGTCCAACTGGTACATACGCCGGAGCCGGGAGCGGTTCTGGGGCAAGGGCATGGCCGGAGACAAGGAAGCCGCCTTTACCACCCTGTACCATGTACTGGTCACCCTGAGCCGGCTGAGCGCTCCCTTCATCCCCTTCATGGCTGAGGAAATCTGGCAGAACCTGGCGGCCGGAAAACTCACTTCCGCCGCGGACTCCGTGCATCTGATGCCCTTCCCCGTCCCGGACATGTCCCGTGTGGATGCCGGCATGGAAGAGCAGATGGAAGCCCTTCTGGAAGTGGTCCAGCTGGGCCGCAGCTGCCGTAACCTGGCCTCCCTGAAGGTCCGTCAGCCCCTGAATGCCCTGTATGTCAAGGGTGCCAGATTTGATGAAACCTATCAGGTCCTGTGTCAGGATGAGCTGAATGTGCGCACCGTGATCTTCACCGATGACGCCCGGGCCTTCACCACCTATCATCTCAAGCCTCAGATGCGGACCCTCGGACCGAAGTACGGAAAACTTCTCCGGAAGATCGGGGAGAAACTGGGGGAAATGGACGGCAACGAGGTCGTGGACGCCTTTGAAAGAGGCGAAACCGTTTCCTTCACCCTGGAAGGCACGGAAGTGGTGCTGGAAAAGGATGACGTGCTCACCGAACCCATGCAGAAACCCGGCTTCATGGCCCAGGAAGACCATGGCGTCACGGTGGTGCTGGATACGAACCTGAACGATGATCTGATCTGCGAAGGCTACGCCCGGGAAATCATTTCCAAGGTGCAGACCATGCGCAGGGATACCGGATTTGAGGTCACCGACCGGATCGAAATTGTCTGTGAATGCTCTGCGGCGCTGGCCGGGGCCGTTGAAAGCACCCGGGATATGATCTGCAAGGCCACCCTGGCCCTGAGTCTGACACTGGATACCGTCCCCGCAGACTGGACCAGTGCCGAATGGAATATCAACGGCGAAATGGCGAGAATCGCCGTGAGAAAGGCTTAATCCTCACGCGAAAAAGGCGGCCCCTGGCCGCCTTTTTCACGTTTCTTCCCCGGCTCATCCGGTCTGCAAATCCCTTCACACGCCTCTGAGCCCGATGTTCCGCCAGGCAAACGGCTTCCTTGTCCGGCGCCGGAATTCATTCGTTCGCGGGTACCATCAGCATGATCTGATCCCCAATGTACATGACATCCCTTGCCGCCGCCTCCTCCTGACTGAGGGCGTCCGCCACGGGATCATAGGAAACGATCAGGCCGCCCCCCAGTGCAAGTTTTGAGGGCCGGACGGTGGAAATGGCATATTCATCATCTGCCTTGCCGGAGCCGGCGCAGAGGATGAAAACCTCCGGTGCTCCCCTGCCTTCTTCCAGATAGGGCTGCAGACTGTTCACGTATCCGGGCAGAACAGAACCGGAGGGTACAAACACCTGGGGATCGTAGCTGGCGGATATGTAATCCTGCATCATGTGCTGAAAGAAAATCAGGCCCGGCTCGTTCTCCCCGCGGAAACACTTTTTCACGAAATCGTCCGCATCCTGATAGAGGGGCTCACCTGTCTGCGGATCCCGGGAGATCTCACGGAGCATCTCCGTAAAGCTCATTCCGTCATGGATCTCTTTCAGAATCCGGTTCATTCCCGCCA
This sequence comes from uncultured Eubacteriales bacterium, assembly GCA_902774025.1. Classification (GTDB taxonomy): domain Bacteria; phylum Bacillota; class Clostridia; order Christensenellales; family Aristaeellaceae; genus UBA2943. The sequence goes on along the minus strand of CACYGY010000034.1, from coordinate 23,952 downwards.
GCAGCGCCTCATGGCTGAGCTCTGTGATTCCGTCCGATTGCCGAACGGTCTCCAGGCCCATCTGCTCCGCGGCCAGACTGTACAGATACATGCAGGCCACATAGCCCATGTTGTAGGTGTTTTCCGAATACTCAAGAGAAATCAGGAAAAGATCATCCGCCCAGGTGAGGGCCTTCATCATCCTCTGCCTGTCGCTCAGAATTTCCCAGAGTTCCTCATTTGTCAGATCCGTCCCGAAGAAGGACACAAACTCTTCCGGCCGCGAACCGAAACCGGCCTGAACGGTGGACGCCGTGCCTTCCGCGAACCATGAGGGAAACTCGTTGAGCGCAACAGGATTGTCCTGTTCATTCTCCGTGTCCTCCAGCAGCCGGAATCCCATCCGGTCCGTGCCAGCCATGGCGTTGCGGTTATAGTCGTACATGAAAGCGTGCATCATTTCATGAATCAGTGTATCCTCCAGAAGAAGCCTTTTGGAGGGATCCGTCCGGGTTTCCGGGCCGAACCCCAGGAGATTGACGAACAGTCTGTAAGCCATGTTGTCCACAGGGCCTTTCACGTCCCGGATGCTGTTCCCGTCATCACCCACGTAGGCGGCGCTCACCATGGCGCCAAACTGATTCACATCGTTGTAGGTCAGCCCCAGCGTCATGTAGCGGCTGATCTCCTGATTCATCACGGCTTCCATGAAGACGGGAACCTGCATGAGCTTTTCCACGGCGGAGGGCTCAATCTCCGTCATGATCACATCCGCCAGCCACGCGACATACTCCAGATAGGCTTCCGGGTCCTCCGTCTCATTGAGCGCATACCAGATGACGCCGCTGTCACACACGCCCGCGACTTCCTTCAGCAGCTGCTCACCCCGCGGACTCAGAACGACTTCCCGGTCATCCGCGGCCTCGCCCCCGGCCGCACATGCGACTGAGAGAAGAACCAGCGTCAGAAGAAGGGCGATCCACTTCCTCATGATCTCACACTCCCGTGATCCGACTGCCGTACCTGTTCCGGGCAGCCTTTTTTTCTGCGTGAATTGTACCATGTTCAGGAAATCCATCAAGCACCGGCATCCCCCTTCTCCCGTATTTTCAAACCTTCTCCCCGTGCTATAATGTTCCCGGCCGCCGGAGAACCGGCAGAGAGAATCAGACCGGAGGTATTTTCCATGAGCATGCGGGGCATTCATACGTCCATCAATGATATCCGCACCAGGGTATTCGCCGAAGTAGCCCGTCTTTCCTACAATTATCCGGATCAGGACCTGTCGGATATGGAGAATATCCCCTACCGCATCATTCCCGGAGAGGTCTCCACCTACCGGGAAAGTGTTTTCCTTGAGCGCGCCATCGTCAAGGAACGCATGCGGCTTGCCATGGGGCTCCCCCTGCGGGACGTGACCGAACACGCGCCTGTTTCCACCGGTGCCGAAGAATGCGTCAAGCCTGAAAAGTACTATCAGCCTCCCCTGATCAACATCATCAAGTTCGCCTGCCACGCCTGTCCGGACAATCAGGTTTTCATCACTGACCAGTGTCAGGGCTGTCTGGCCCAGCCCTGCCGGATGGTCTGTCCCAAAGGTGCCATCTCCGTCCACCACGGGCGCGCCCATATTGACCAGGACCTGTGTGTCCGGTGCGGCAAATGCATCAGCGTCTGCCAGTACGGTGTCATTCTCCGGATGGAACGGCCCTGTGCCAGAGCCTGCGGCATGAAGGCCATCCGCAGTGACGCGTACGGCCGGGCGGATATCGACCAGGAGAAATGCGTCAGCTGCGGCATGTGCCTGGCCAACTGCCCCTTTGGCGCCATCGCGGACAAGGCGCAGATTTTCCAGTGCATTCAGGCCATCCGCAGTGACACGCCCGTGTACGCCGCCATCGCCCCGGCCATCGCAGGTCAGTTCGGGCCGGAACTGACGCCCGAAAAGATGCGCGCCGCCTTCCGGGCCCTGGGTTTCCGGGATGTGGTGGAGGTTGCGGTGGGCGCTGATCTGTGCACCCTTCAGGAAGCTGAGGACTTCCTGCGGGAAGTCCCTGAGAAAATCCCCTTCATGGGCACCTCCTGCTGCCCGGCGTGGTCTGTCATGGCCAAGCGGGAATTCCCCCAGCAGGCCGGGTGCATCAGCATGGCCCTGACGCCCATGGTTCTCACAGGCCGTCTGATCAAAAAGGAGCATCCGGGCTGCAAGGTTGCCTTTATCGGTCCGTGCGCCGCGAAAAAACTGGAGGCCAGCCGCCGCTCCGTGCGCAGTGATGTGGACTTTGTGCTCACCTTCGAAGAGGTGCAGGGCATGTTTTCCGCCAGGGAAGTGGACTTTTCACAGCTGGAAACCATGCCGGTGCCTTCCACCGCCAGTGCCGACGGCCGCGGTTTCTCCACCTCCGGCGGTGTCGCCCGCGCAGTGGCGGAATGTATCCGGCATCTTGCCCCCGACCGGGAAATCCCTGTGGAACAGGCGGAGGGGCTTCATGACTGCAGAAAAATGCTCATGCGGGCCCGGGCAGGCAGACTCAACGGCTATCTTCTGGAAGGCATGGCCTGTCCGGGAGGCTGTATCGGAGGCGCCGGCACCCTCCAGCTGATTCCCCGCTCCGCCCAGGAAGTGGAAAAAGTCCGGAAGATCACCGACAAGGCTCACGCCTTTGAAAGCACCTATTCCCACATTCTCCCCGATCTGGAGGAGTAAGTCAGTGCCCGCCGCAGTGCGGGCATTTTCTTTACAATTCCCATCCCTCATGGTATTCTCTCCCCGGTTCCCGCATGAATTCAAGGAGGGCACAGGCTTGAAATATGCGCTCATCGGGCAGGATATTGCCCCGCTTCTCCCCTCACTCCTCACCGACCTTCTTCAGGCAGGGCATCTGAGGTGCGACGTCTTCATGGAAGAAAAAAACGGCGCCATGCAGAGCCTTCTGGAGGGATACGGCAATGCCTGCTTCAAACACGCGGAACTGGGCGGTTCCTTTCATGCCACCGCCTCCCGCCAGGAAGTTCTGCATCAGGCAGATGTGGTGATCTACGCGGGAGACGTCATGGCCGCCAGCCGCTTTGACCAGGACCGCCAGTCCCTCATGAGCCCGGAGGAAGGGCAGACCGGTCTGGAGAATCAAGCCCGGGTGCTGGGCGGCATCGGCGGCCTGATGCATACCCTGCGCCAGGGTTCCTTCATCCGCCCTCTGTGTGAGGATATCCGCCGTATATGCCCCTCCGCCCTTGTCATCTGCATGGCGGAGCCTGTGGCCCGGTGTACCGAAATGTTCCGTCTTTACGGTTTTCAGGTGATGGGCCTGGGAAAATCTCCCATACGGGGCCCCGGGGGCGTTGACGGGATGGCCCGGAAAATGGGGATGAAACTGGAGGACGTGGAGGCCACATGGGTGGGACTTCCCTCCTTTCAGTTTCTCACGGACATGGTGGTGCGCAGCACCGAGGAAAGCGTCATGGATACGGTCCGCCACATGACCGCGGACGGAATCTTCGGGGAGATGCCCAGAAGATGGCTTCGGGAGCTGGGCGGTGTCAGTGTCGGCTCCTCCACGGACCACGCTCAGTTCATGGCCGCCCAGGATGGATATGAACCTGACGAGCACCCTGAATTGTCGGAAAGCGTGGAACATCGGAAGAACCGCATTCTTCAGATGTCCACGGTGAGCGAAAAAGGTCTTTTCGATCCCGATGGCATGATCGCCCAGCTGACACTGCTCACCCGCACAGGCCCCCTCCGGCCCGGCGCCCTGTCCATCGCGCTGATGAAAAAAACGGATCTGAACATGCCCGGTGTCTGCCGGCGCAATGATGGCCGGATCCCTGGGCTTCCCGACGCCGCCATGGTGGAAATGCCCCTGGTCCTTTTCCAGAAAAAGGATGAAACACCCACCTTCACCCTGCCCCCGGAGCTTCTGGACCTGATGACTGCCGTGGATGAGGCCAACCGCCTGGCTGCCCGTTCCGCCTTCGGAGACACCGGCGCGATGCGGGAGTATGTCGAGACGGATCCTGCCCTGGAAGGTCTGGACAGGCTGTACATGCTGGATGTGGTGTACGCCATGATCCGTTCCCACGCGGATATTCTGGACGCCTTTGACCTGGAGGAAGACGAGGAATGAGTATGTTTCTGTGTGAGGGCTGGGAGAGTTACGAGGTCCTGGACTGCGGGGACGGTGAGAAACTGGAGCGCTGGGACAGCGTGATCCTGTGCCGCCCGGATCCCCAGACCATCTGGCCCTGCAGACAACCGGAACTGTGGAAAAAAGCCCAGGCGGTGTATCACCGTTCCGATAAGGGCGGCGGGCAGTGGGTCTTTCATGCCTCCCTCCCGGACAGCTGGACGGTGAGCCGCGCAGGCCTCACCTTTACGGTGCGTCCCACGGGCTTTAAGCACACGGGGCTTTTCCCGGAACAGGCCGCCAACTGGGACTGGATGCAGGAGCAGATCCGCTCCTCCGCCTCCCCCGTGCGGGTCCTGAATCTCTTCGGATACACCGGCGGAGCCACGGCAGCCTGTGCGGCAGCGGGCGCGCATGTCACCCACGTGGACGCCTCCAAAGGCATGGTGCAGTGGGCAAAGGACAACGCCAGGCTGAACCGGCTCCCGGACACGTCCTTCCGCTGGATCGTGGAGGACGCCAGAAGGTTTGTGGAAAGAGAAATCCGGCGGGGACACGCCTATGACGCCGTTCTGATGGATCCCCCCAGCTATGGCCGGGGACCCGGCGGCGAGGTGTGGAAGCTGGAGAATGAGCTTTATCCCCTGGTGGAGGTCTGCAGCCGGATTCTTTCGGACACGCCCCTGTTCTTCCTGATCAATTCCTACACCACCGGCTTTCAGGCCTCCGTGCTCCGCAATCTCCTGGAGAGACTCCTTCAGGAAAAGCGGGGCGGCGTGGTGGATGCCCGGGAACTGTGTCTGCCGGTCAGCAGCGGCGGCGTGCTTCCCTGCGGTGCCAGCGGGAGGTGGAGCCGTGCCTGACCTTCTGTATGAGGACAACCATGTTCTGGTGGCTGTCAAGCCGCCCAACCTTCTGGCTCAGGCCGACCGCACCGGAGACCCGGATTTCCTGTCCATCCTGAAGGAGGACATCCGTGTCCGCTACGGAAAACCGGGCAGGGTCTACCTGGGTCTGGTCCACCGCCTGGACAGGCCTGTGGGAGGGCTCATGGTCTTCGCCCGCACCAGCAAGGCGGCCTCCCGCCTCTCCGCCCAGATGCAGAAGCACGCCATGGGCAGGGAATACATCTGCGTGCTGGAAGGTCTCTGCCAGCACCGCTTCACCCTTCTGGACTATCTCTCCAAGGATGAGCGCCTGAACCGGGTGCAGGTGGTGCATGCCAGCGCGCCGGGGGCCCAGCGGGCCGTCCTGCACGGCAAACGTCTGATCTACCGGGATGGTCTGAGTCTGTGCAGTGTGCGCCTGGAGACCGGACGGAACCATCAGATCCGGGTACAGATGAGCCATGCCGGCACCCCCATCTGGGGAGACAACCGTTACGGCCACGGCATCCCGGGACAGCAGATCGCCCTGTGGGGTTACCGTCTGACCTTTGAGCATCCGGTGACCCATCAGATTCTCACCTTCATGAGCATGCCCTCCCTGGGCATTTTCAGCCGTTTCCATGACGTTCTGGATGAAATCTGGGCACACTTCCAGATCTATCCCAATGTTGACGAATTGTGAGGGACAGCACATTGCCAAAGCCTTTTTCCTATGAAGTCACCCATGTCTGCCGTCAGAGCGGTGCCCGTCTGGGCATCCTGCACACGCCCCACGGTGACATTGAAACACCGATTTACATGCCCGTGGGTACAGCCGCCACCGTCAAGGCCATGACGCCCCGGGAAATGGAAGAGATCGGCACACAGATTCTCCTGTCCAACACCTATCACCTGCACCTGCGCCCCGGTGAAGACCTGATCCAGGAGGCCGGCGGTCTTCACCGCTTCATGGACTGGCACAAACCCATCCTCACCGACAGCGGCGGGTTCCAGGTCTTTTCCCTGTCCAAAATCCGTACCATCCGGGAGGAAGGCGTCACCTTCCAGAGCCATATCGACGGCAGCCGGCATTTCATCGGGCCCGAGACCAGCATGGATATCCAGCAGGCTCTGGGCTCCGATATCGCCATGGCCTTTGACGTCTGCACCGCCTATCCCTGCGACTACGACACGGCCAGAATCAACATGGAGCGGACCCACCGGTGGGCGGAGCGCTGCAGGGCCTATCATACCCGGGAAGACCAGGCGCTGTTCGGCATCGTGCAGGGTGCTTTCTTCAAAGACCTGAGAATCGAAAGCGCCAAAGTCCTGGCGGACATGGACATGATCGGGTACGGAATCGGCGGGCTCAGTGTGGGAGAGCCCAAACCGCTCATGTATGAAATGCTGGAGGCCATGATGCCCTACATGCCTTCCGGAAAACCCCGTTATCTCATGGGCGTGGGCTCCCCGGACTGCCTGGTGGAGGGCGTTCTCCGGGGCATTGACATGTTCGACTGTGTCCTGGCCACCCGGATTGCCCGGAACGGCACCGTGCTCACCAGCAGGGGCCGCCTGGTGATCCGGAATGCCGCCTATGCCCGGGATTTCGCTCCCCTGGATGACAGGTGCGACTGCTACGCCTGCACGCATTTTTCAAGGGCCTACATCCGCCACCTGTTCAAGGCACAGGAAATCACCGCCGGACGGCTTGCGTCCATTCACAACCTGCGCTTCCTGATCCACCTGATGGAGCAGATCCGCCAGGCCATTCGGGAGGACCGGTTCCTGGATTTCCGGAAAGAGTTCTATGAGATGTACGACATGAGCCGGAATTTCTGACACGTAAAGAAGCCTCCCGGGGTTTTCCCGGGAGGTTTTCAGTTCTTTTCCTGATCATGTGAGGAAGCGCCGGACATCGTCCAGATGTTTTTCCCCCGTCTGCCGTCCTGTCCTGTACACACGCTCAAGAACCTTCGGCCTTCTCTCCGTGCGCCGGATGTTCAGATCTTCCGGCGGCCGGATCGCCAGCATCCGCCCCGCGCTTTCCTCCTCATCAATTTCCTGCATCTGCCGGTTGTACATGACATACCTTTCCGCCATGGCCTGAACCAGAGCGGGATAGCGGCGCATGGCGCCCCGGATCAGCGGGAGACCCAGGGTCTGTTTCTTCCTGTATCCCCTGGGCTGGGTAAGAACGAGGAGACACCGGGCATATCCGTGATCACGCATCACCTGATAAGGGACCGAGGAGGCAATGCCCCCGTCCATCAGTTCCATTCCGTCCAGAGGAACCGGCCTGGAAAACATGGGCATGGACGCGGAAGCGCGGATCCACTCAAAATCCGTACGGTCTCCCTTCAGACAGTTGTGATAGACGCACTTCCCCGTATGAATATCCGTGGCACCCACGAAAAAGTCCATGGGATTCCGGGCAAAGGTCTCCCGGTCAAAGATGTCCAGCTGCTCGGGCAGGATGTGGTAGCAGAAATCCGCTCCGAAATAATCCCCTGTCCGGATCAGGGACCGGAGACCCGCATACCGGGGATCCTGCGCGTACCTGACATTGTAGCGGATGACACGCCCTGACTGGCCGGATTTGAAGTTGCTCCCCGCGATGGCCCCGGCGGAAATGCCCGCGATCCCATCAAAGGTGATCCCCTGTTCCATGAACACATCCAGCACTCCACAGGTGAACAAGCCCCGCATGGCGCCGCCTTCCAGAACCAGTGCGGTCTTTCCGCCTCTTCCCATTTTTCCGTCCCGTCCTTCCTGACCACGGATTCCGAGGTCTTTCTGCAGGCTTCGGAAAACCCGTCCTTCCGCGTCACAGGGATGGCCCGCCCTTCGCGCGGGGCATGAGCATTTTCACGCGGTCAGTCTTCCTTCCACGCGCAGAGGGGGAACAGTTCCTCCACGCGGTCCCGCAGAGCCATCGCATATTCCCAGGGATTCATCTTCCTGTCCGGATTCATTTTCTCAAGGGCTTCGATCGCCTGAGCGCACCGTTGATTCCACAGATCCTCCCGGTCACCCTCTGACAGATAATTCCGGAGTCTTCCCGGCCTCTCTCCCTTCAGGCCCAGAAACCGGAGGGCCAGGTCTGCGGAAAAGGCGCCGCAGGCTCCGTAAAGCCCCACCGCGTCCGCCAGAACTTCCTCCGGAATGGGAAGCAGCATTCTGCCTCCTGTCTGCCGGTACAATGCATGCGTGCATTCGTGATATTTCCGGATGGACAGGGACATGCGAAGCCATGCGTCCTCTTCCATCCCCGTATCCTGCCAGGGAAGACCGCTGTAGGGTCCCCGGGAGAGAATGATCAGCATATCCCGGTACCGGCTGTGATCCTTCAGGAAAGCATCCATCTCCGCCTCTGTGGGATGCTGAGATTCAAACGCCCGGATCGTGCCGCGGTTGATCACCCCCCGGAGCATGGATGCACCCTGGGTGGCCGGTATCTCCAGACCCTGGCATCTCCCGGCCACGATTTTCAGAAAAAGCTCGAAATCCTCCCGGCGGGCAAGTTCCACGATCCGGACAGTGCCGGATGGAAGATGTTCCAGATAGGTACGGTCCTCATCGTCGGTGAGAAAATGACTCAGAGAGAGACCGGGGACCTGCATGCCCCTGAGAACCACATTCCTGTAGATTTCCGCTGCGTCTTCCGTCTCAGGGTTGATATACAGCTGCGGAAAGGACCGGGCCAGGAAGGAAATCACATCCTTCCCCCGGATTCCGTTATCTTCCTGATTCATCATTTCCTTCTCCTTCCATACAGCTGCGGATTCTGGACAGTGCCCTGCGCTGAAGCACCCGGACCTGTCCGTAGGTTATGCCCATCCTCTCCGCAATCTGCTGACGGGTCAGCCCGTCATAGTAGTAGAACACGATGACATCCCGTTCTTCATCCTCCAGACGCTTCATGGCCTGTGCAAGGGAGCGGAGTTCTTCCCTTGCCAGGTAGTCCGCCTCCAGGTTTTCTCCCGAAGCCAGCGTATCCGTCATGTCTTCACTCAGAGGCGTATCGTCCACCATGCTGTTCCTGTGCCGGTAATAATCCGTCAGAAGGTTCCGGCATATGGAGAACACCCAGGCGTTCAGACTGGTGATCTCCTGCCTCCGTTCACTGCGGAACTGGCGTATGATCCGCACAAACACACTGGCCTGCAGATCTTCCACATCCTCAGGAGATGAAATGCGGCTCCGAAGATATGTCCGGACCTTATCCGCATAGGCTGCATACAGCTCCTCCATGGACAAATCCTGCAGATCCATTCTTACGCCTCCACTCTGTCTCTGATCCCTGTCTATCTTAAGCGCTTCCCTCCCATTTGGCAAGCAGACCCGCTGCGAAGGACCGCCCCCTTATTTCCCCCGGGAGAAACTGAAAAAGGAAAAACGAGCTTCCCTGCGGAACCTCATGAACCGCCTGGTCCGGAACCCCTTCCCTGTGTCCTTTTGCCGGCATGGACACCACCGCCCGCCGGATTCCCCGGCCTGTTCCCGTTGCGTCTGAACCCGGCCGGTGCACGCCTCTTTCCGAAAAGCAATCCCTCACTCCCGTCTCATCCGTCCCGCGTCCACCCTTCGCAGATCCCTCCGTTCCTTCCTGCACGCCCCATTCTGACGGACCTTCGCCGCCGGGGCTGAGGAGAAATCCATCCCTTGACCGGACCGGCCCGCCTGCTGTATGGTACGGTCAAATGACGCAGGACTTCAGGGCATGCGTGAACACGAAGGGAGCGGACAGGATGCTGGGCAGCGAAGGTTTTGATCTGTGGGCGGATGGCTATGATCGGGCCGTCGGAGTCTCCGACGATGAAAACAGCTATCCCTTTGCTGGATACAGGGAAGTTCTGGAAGGCATCTTCCGGATCATCACGGAAAGGAAAAACGCATCCGTACTGGATATCGGGTTCGGGACAGGGACCCTGACGGAAAGACTGTACCGGCATGGCTGCTCCATTCACGGGCAGGATTTCTCATCGAAGATGATTGAGACGGCATCCCGTAAAATGCCGGGAGCGCATCTCTGTCAGGGGGATTTCACGGAAGGACTGGCGGAGGAACTGCGGAATCAGAAGTATGATTTCATCGTGGCCACCTATTCGCTCCATCACCTGACAGATGAGCGGAAAACGGTCTTTCTTCAGGCACTTCAGGACCAGCTGAATGACGGTGGGATGATTCTGATCGGAGATGTCGCTTTTCAGACACGCGAGGCCATGGACCGGTGCAGACTGGAAACCGGGGATGCATGGGATGACGGGGAAAGCTATTTTGCGGTGGATGAGCTGAAGAAAGACTTTCCGGAACTGTCCTTTGTACAGGTCTCCTTCTGCGCGGGAATCCTTATCCTGCCCCGGTCCGTGTCCGGGAAGCCGTCAGGCGCCTGATCCGCAGGACTGCGGGAATGTGCGTTTCGCAAAACAGGGAACCCTGACGTTTCCTCTGTCCCATATGCCGAGTCCATTCTCCATGGGTTCCCCGTTCTCCTTCAGAAAGGAGCACCGGTTTTCCGGCGAGGTGTTCACCGCCGTCCCTGAGCCCTGTCCGGAATATCCCCTTTTCCCGGCTGTTTTTCATTGGCATGGAATGGATCCGAAAATGCCCCTGAGGGCGTGCGCATCCTTGTGCATCTCCTCAAACCATGATACGATACAGCGAGTTTGAAGCAAGGAGGACCTCACATGTACGAACCCCGTCAGGAACGCTATGAAACCATGGTCTATCGCCGCTGCGGAAATTCCGGTCTGAAACTTCCCTGTGTTTCCCTGGGGCTGTGGCATAATTTCGGAGACAATGCTTCCATGGATGATATGAAAGCCATGTGCCGCACCGCCTTTGATCAGGGCATCACCCATTTTGATCTGGCCAACAACTACGGTCCCGAACCGGGAAGTGCCGAGACCAATTTCGGAAAAATCCTGCACAAGGACTTCCATGGCCTGAGGGATGAACTGATCGTTTCCACCAAGGCCGGATACGAAATGTGGCCCGGTCCCTATGGGGATTTCGGCTCCCGGAAATACCTGCTGGCCAGCCTGGATCAGTCCCTGAAACGCCTTCAGCTGGATTATGTGGACATTTTCTACCATCACCGGATGGACCGGGACACCCCCCTTGAGGAGACCATGGGCGCCCTGGCCCAGGCCGTGCGCAGCGGAAAAGCCCTGTATGCCGGTCTCTCCAACTATGACGGCCCCACGCTGCGGGAAGCTTCCGCCATTCTGCAAGATCTGCGGGTACCCTTCGTCATCAACCAGAACAGCTATTCCATCTTCAACCGCACCATTGAAAACAACGGTCTTCTGGAGGAAGCCGGAAAACTGGGGAAAGGTCTGATTATCTTCTCTCCCCTCTCCCAGGGACTTCTCACGGACCGTTACCTCAACGGCATTCCCGAGGACAGCCGGATCCGTACAGACGGCCGGTTCCTGAAGGAGAATGCCCTGACAGAGGAGAGACTCAGCCAGATCCGGGCTCTGAACGAGATCGCCCTGGGACGCGGGCAGACTCTGGCTCAGATGGCCCTGAGCTGGGTTCTCCGGGATTCCCGTGTGACCTCCGTCCTCATCGGCGCTTCCCGCCCCCAGCAGATTCTGGACAATGTGAAAGCCATCTCCGGGATTCAGTTTACTCAGGACGAACTGGACAGCATTCAGGCCATCTCCTGCCCGCAGTGAGGAGTGCCTGAGGATCCCTCACAAATCCCCTGCCCTGAATCATGACGGCTCTGCACGGAGCCGTCTTTTTTTGAATTTGCATCCAGGACCGCCCCTTCACTCTGTCCGTAAAAGGCACCGGAAAGGCTGAGTTTTCCGGACGGAGGCTGTGAACGGAGCAGAAATCCGTCACGGAGAAGTTTCAGGTGCCGGAATCCAAAGGAAAAGGAGCTGCAGGGAATCTCTTCCTCACAGTCCCTTTCCCGGTCAGTGCCTGCGTCTTCTGGGGATCAGAACCAGACATGCCGCAAGTGCAATGGATACAGGCAGAAGAATCCACAGAACCCTGCCCAGGGTCAGGGCACCCACCCCCAGTTTCGGCCGCAGGGCCAGTCTGGCCGGAATATTCAGCGTTTCCCGCTCATCCCCCAGAAGATACTGTACGGTCCTGAGGATCATCTCCTGACTGTCCGTCATGACATAGAGATCCGCGGAGGTGAGCACCGTGGAACAGCCCAGGATAAAGGCACGGGATATTTCACTGTTTTCCGTCAGGCGTTCCGCCTCCAGCGCAAGGGCAAAGGGGCCCGGACGATCCTCCGCCTGCTGCTCCAGCGTGGACAGATCCCCGTCCAGGCTGCGGAGCCATGCCCGGCTTCCGGATGTCAGTGTCGCCGCAACACTCAGGTCCCGGTCCCCTGCCCCGGGCATCTCAAAGGCTCTGGAACCTGCCAGCAGCAATGTGTTGCTGTGATTTTCCACCATCTCCCGGGTAATGGCGGTGGACTGCATGTAGGGGATCAGAATCAGCTGCCTGCCCTCATAATAGGTCTGAGGTTCCTCATCCGACGCGATGACAATGCCCTCCAGAGGCTGAACGCCGTAATATCTGAGCAGTGCCTGCATGTTGGGCATGTTTTCCACAGGATCCGTGTAGTCGCAGGTGATGAACACACTGCCCCCCTTCAGAATGAAGGTCCGGATCTTCTGAAACTCTGCATCCGTGAAATCCCGGACAGGGGACAGAATCATCAGCAGGTCCCCCTTCTCAAGCTCAGCCTCCTGGGCATCCAGGGTGAAATAATTCACCTCATACTGATTGGAGACCAGCAGGCTGGCCAGGATTTCCGTTCCGTTTTCATCCAGCTCCCCCTGTCCCTGAAGGATCATGATTCGTGGAATGACATCCATGGTCACATACTGGATCGCCTGGGTCAGACTGCTCTCATAGGTTACCCCTGCCATTTCATAGACACCGGCTTCCGGATCATAATTCAGGGAAACGAAATCCGACGGGTCCAGAATCCGGAACCGTCCGGTCTGTTCACAGGAGACAATCAGGGAATCCGAGGATACCACTTCCGAGGAAGTGGAGCCCCGGAAGCGGGTGATGAGTGACGGGTTCAAGGACAGATCCGCCGTCTCCCAGCTCACCATGTCCGACCCTGCACTGTACCGGTTCAGAAGCTCCATCAGGGGCCTGTCCTCATTGTCTCTGGAAAACAGGGCATAGATATGGACCGGATACTTCAGGCTGGCAAGGATTTCTCCCGTCTTCTCACTGTAGGTGGTCACGGAATTGAAGGAATAATCCCTGCGCCAGCCGTAGCGGAGTTCCAGCCGGTCTCCCAGAATGCACAGGCCCGTGAGAACCGCCACCAGAAGAAGAACCGCCAGCAAAGACGCGCTCCCGCGCTTCCATGCTCTGTTCTTTTCCTTCACAGGTGTGCCCCCCTTCTGCGTTTTCTGTCCATTCCGTAGACGGTCAGGACAAGAAACAGGGCTGCCATGGCCAGATCAAAGAGAATACTGGCAAAACTCATCTGCCCCATCAGGAAAGGCTCGTTGCGCACATATAGACTGACAAAGGAAATGACGGAGGCCAGCGGCCCCGACACGCTGCCGGACACCATGTCCAGCATCCACAGAAGGAGATTGGCGCCAAAGGCCATCAGGAAAGCTGTCACCTGGCTGAACGCAAGGCTCGCCATGAGCAGGTCCAGGGCAATAAAGGCAAATCCCTGCAGGATCAGTCCCAGATAAGCCGTGAGCAGTTCCATGGGATAGATCCGTCCGTACATCCACACAATGCCCGCCAGAACCGTGGAAAGGAGTACGGTCAGAAGCTGAACCGTCACGGCCGCCATGTATTTTCCCACAACAATCCCGGGCAGGGAGGCCGGACTGGACAGAAGAAGCTGATCGGTGTGATTCTGCTTTTCCTCCGCCATCAGACGCATGGTCAGGACCGGGCACAGCAGCATCCACAGATAGCTCATCTGTCCGATCAGGGTCGGAAGATCACTGGAGCGCTGCTGCAGGATCTGCACGTCAAACAGAACACCGGAGAGTGCCAGAAACACGCCCATATATACATAACCCACCGGTGTGTGAAAATAGCTTTTCACCTCCCGGCTCCAGATCGCCGTCATGATTTCGCCTCGCCTTCTCCTGTTACTCTCAGGAACACGTCCTCCAGAGAGTTCCGCTGGGCACTGAGCTGGAGAATCGGGGCATTCATGGAGCTGAGCAGGTGGAAAATCCGCACCCGTACATCATCGCCATGACCGCTGCACTCCACCGTCATCCGGCACCGGCCCTCCCCCCTCTGGATCCCCCGGACCTTGCGCACGCCCGGAATGGACCGGATCGCCGCGGGGACATCCCCTTCGGTTTCCAGAACCACCATGGTGTATGTCTGCTTCTCCGCTCCGTCCTCCAGCCCGGACATGTCCGCTTCATGGATCAGCCTGCCCTGATGCAGGATCAGGATTCCGGAACAGATCTGCTGCACCTCCGTCAGGATGTGGGAAGAGAAAAGAACGGTATGCTCCTTTCCCAGTTCCATGATCATTTCCCGGATTTCCGTCACCTGTCTGGGGTCCAGCCCCACCGTGGGCTCATCCAGCACCAGAACGGGCGGCGCCCCGCAGAGTGCCTGGGCGATTCCCGCTCTCTGACGGTAGCCCCTGGACAGATGCCCCAGAATCCGCCGGCGCATGTCCTTCAGGGCGGTTTTCTCCAGGATCTCCTCCACATGCTCCGGTATCTCCGTCTTCTCCACTTCCCGCAGGCGGCAGACAAAATGAAGGTATTCCTCCACGGTCATTTCATTGTAAAGGGGCGGCTCCTCCGGGAGAAACCCGATCAGGCGCCTGCATGCCCTGGGCTGTTCCTGCATGTCCATGCCGTTCAGGAGAACCTGTCCTTCACCGGGCGGCATGCAGCCGGTGATGATGCTCAGCGCGGTGGTCTTGCCTGCCCCGTTGACCCCCAGCAGACCCATGACCTGATGCTCCTTCACCCGGAAGGATACATCATCCAGTGCCAGGACCCGGTCATACCGCTTCGTCAGATGTCTGACCTCCAGCATGATTTCTGTGCCTCCTCTCCCTCACCGGTCATTATAGCGGACACAGGCAACAGAATTGTGAACAGGATGAGAATTTTTTCGAGCTGTGCGGTTTGAAAAGTAACCGATATTGTCCGCCTGACTGACCCATGAACAGCCTGAAGACCGATCATCTGTGCCGCAGCGGGGATAAACAATACGCATGCAGCGCATGCCACGAATGTGGCATAGGTTTTGTCACCTTCCTGCCGCTCTTTATCATGCCTGCGCCCTGGCACCCTTCCCGATTGGCCGATGTCTCCGCGCAACGGGGCTGCCCTGATGCCGGAGGCCGGGCAGCGGGAAGCCATCACCGGAGGACCGCATAATATGCAGGCAGCCTCTCCTGTGGAAGAGGCACATCACAGCTTCCGAGCTCCTTGTACACCAGTGCCGTCAGATTCCCGAGCCCTCTCCACAATTCCGACGGGTCCTCCCCCGTGACAAATGTGCTCCGGATCGCTGCCTTTTCCGTTTCCGGCAGTCTGTCGATTTCCCGGTTCAGACTGTTTTCCAGCCAATAGCGGTCTCCCAGCAGATCAATGCACTGTCTCCGGACAGAATCCATCCCGCCCGCTGCGCGGAAAACCTGACCGCGGTGAATGGCCACAGCCGGATCCATACAGAGCGGCAGGCTGCGTCAATGTCCTTCCTCCGCTTCTCGCCGTATATCCTGTCATCCATCCGCGCCCGGGACCTGACCATCTTTTCCTCCACCACGCCGGAGTGATCGTACAGAACCCGAAAGGCCGGCTTCCATGCGGCCGCGTGTTCACAGGTGCCGTATCCGATATCGATCTCCAGGAGATTGGACAGGAGAAAATACTGGAGATGCCTGGGCTCATCCTGACTGAAAAACAGAAGCCGCTATTCCCCGGATATCTCCTGATGCATATAGGCCATGACCTCCGCCATGGCATCCCCCGAGTCCAATGCTGCCACAAAATCAAGGTCTGACCATTCATCGTGATACCCCTGTGCGCCGGAGCCCGCCTGGACCAGGGAAATGATCCGCCTGCATGACCGGGCCGCTGAAAGGACATAATCAAAGGCGGCAGCCCTGTCCTGTACACTGAAAATCTGATCCATTGCTGAGCCTCCTCTCACAGAATCCCGGTCCGGCAGTCAACGGGCAGAAGGCCTGCATCTCAGCTCATTCCATCGGTACGCTTTGATTCGGTCCATGCTTTTCGCTTTGAAATCAAAGGAAAACGACGAAGAAATCGTCATGAATTCATATCGGATGCACAGCGATTCCCCTTCCCGAAGAACGATACTGGAAACTGGCTGATCATCGGAAAATCAAATCAGAAGGGGAAAAAGAATAATCCTCCAGGTTTCAGCGTATTTCCGCTCCTGACAGAACTTCCGCACACCCGTCGGGGACCGAACCCACGATCTGCCGCTTAGGAGATGAAAACAGCCGTTTGTGTCAGGATTGAAGGAGTGATTCATGGTAAACAGGCAGACTTGCAAAGACAGCAGGGAGGAATTCAAAAAATGAAGAAATCCTCACACGCAGATTTCGCAGTCCATTTCTGGCGTAAACAGCCATTTTTCGGGCCTTTCAGGACTTTGCAGCAGCCCTGATGAAGGACCGGTTTGACGGGATCCGGCTTTCCCGCGGATCCGGAGCGGATCGGGCAGCTGATCCGGAGCGCCGGGGACATGGTGGAGAGACGGGTCCGGGGAAAGAGCGTGGACCTGTTCGGGAAGCAGGTTACCGCATTTGATCCGGGATTCTGCACCCTTCTGTGCGATCCGGGCATCTGAGGACAGGCATGATTTGAAAAGAAGATGAATCCGCCGCCTGAGGCGGGTGACCGCTGTGCAGGGCGGCAGATGAAAACCTCCCGTGTTCTGTCTGCTGCAGGCCGGCAGACAGGACACGGGAGGGGGCGTGCCGAAGATGCGCGGGAGGAAGCCGGAGACATCTGTACAGGATACGCCTCTTTGTGTAATCCGGAACAGTCCCGGAATTAAATCAGACAGATTCGATCCATATCCTGCACTCTGAGTAAACCCTGTTTGATGTGGAACCGACAGGCGGAAATGATTTGCGGAGGCACGCTGCGAAGAGGTCAGAAAACGGGCAGGCTGGTCAGCCATCGTGACAAGGGAGTTCATCACCATGACACAGTTGAAAAAGGAAACCATCGAAAAAGGCATTCATGATCAGTTCATGGAGACGATGACGGATCCCTGCTCTTCCTGAAGCGCCCGGACAGGCCATCTGCCGGTATGGACGGCTGCTGAAGGCATACCCGGAAGAGCATCGGCCCTGTCTGTACGAACGGCTCACCCTGTCTGGAAGGCGACCATCCGGCCGGGATTGACCAGGACTGTCGGGAGCGCATGGAACGGATTCCAGGCCGGATGGCTGAGACAGAGAGAATCAGTGAACCGATGAAGGAATCAGACCCCCGGGATGGATGGACCGGATGAACAGCATCAGAGCCTGCGCCGAAGAAATTATTCTGAATGGAATTGTCCATAACACTTTCATACGGTTGTCCCGGCAGTCAGCAAGGCATATTTGCTGACTGCCGTTTTTGTCCTGCAAAACCGACTTCGGTTTTTTTATTTCTTCATATCCTCTTTGCAGCAGACCTGATCTCTGGTAAAATTTGATCGACCTTGGAATAAAGGAGCGTTGTCGCCCGCAGACCCCGGGGTATTCCCTTCCGGAATCGCGAATGAAGGCTTTGTCCATACGGACCGGTGCATGAAGGTGACGGGAAGGAAGCGCGGAACGGTCATGGGGGAAAAGATCTGTGCATGAAGACGGAGAAGATGTGAACCTCTTCCTCCGCGGACTGTCATTCCGGACAGAGTACAATCTGACCGGAGGATATCTCCGGGACAGGAAATGTCCCGGATCCGGAAACGATGGAACTGACCGACATTTCCAGGTCTCACTCTGAGCCTTTTCACGGCTCTGGCCGCAAAGAACGGCCGGGGGGCTGAGGAGGGGAATGATTCTTCTATCAGGATCCACCGTGAGGACACGGAGGCCCATGGATATCTGAGCGGGAAAACACACGGGAAAGGAAAACCGGGAGGCAGGAACTGATCTCTTTCCCTCTCCCCCATGAGCGCTGTGAAAAGGAAACGGAAGACATACGGAAAGAGCGTCTGTCAGGCCCCGGTCAGCTATCCGGACAGGGATACAGGTCACCGCTGAAGGCATGGGCAGACCCGTTTCCAACCTGCGCGTCTGAGGGCAGAATGCGGTGGCGGTCCCTCCGGGCAGCAGGAACAAACCCGCGAGGTTGGACCCGGGCTGAGGATGATCGGAAGGACCGGCGCCGAGTGCGGGACTGACAGGAAAAGATCGGGGCCTGCCTTCCGGGGAACCCTTACCATTGATTTCATGGCGCCGCAGGCATTGCCGGCCGCTCCGGATCATGGAGGCCGGAAGGCGGGAAACCTTCTGTCTCTCCCTGCGGGCATGGCCATGGGGATGGATGATCCGGAGGCTCAGCATCCCATGCATGACCGTGCTTCCGCCTGGAATCGGGCAGAAAACGGATCCGGAGAATGGGAATGAGACTGCGGAGGAAAAGGTTCCCCCGGAACACGGGAGCGGATGGCTGCAGGAGGAGACGGGACCAGGGTTCATGGACCATTGAGGACCGGGCAGACGTGGATTCCACGGCATCCATCTGTACGGAAGAGGATTCTTCCCTGTCCCGGGGGATGATCCGGTCATATGGGAGATACGGTTTTCGGAGGCAGAACATGGGAGGGAACATGGAGCCCCGGAGTGTGACGGGAATACCGGGGATCATGGGGAGATCTTTCCGGGAGTCCCCGAAAAACGCTCCGGGTGAATCCGGGCGGTGAGGACAGAATGAATTCCGGGTTTCTTCCGGGGCAGAGCAGTCTGCTCCCAACCATTCAGCCGCGGATGTGATCGGACGGCTGCGGCATTTGTGTTTTCACGGCATGTCAGAGGAAAGATCGGCACAGAAAGAGACAAGGATTCTCAGCAAGTCAGAGGATGCTTCCGGGAGCGGTTCCGGAAGGTGCACGGTTCCCGGATCGAAAGAAAATCAGTTCTACGGAGGTAAGGCATGACCTGTAACGGAAGAAAAGGAATCTGTTTACTCGCTCTGGCACTGATGCTGAGTTTTCTTTTCGTCTCAGTCTCATATGGCAGTCAGGTTGGGGGAGAAAATTTAACGATAACGAACCACTTGACAATTTCCGGTAAGTCCATCAAGGGTGATGGAGCGCAGTTGACCGTGGAAAAAGGAGCAACCCTGGAGCTGATACGTGGGACTCTGGAGGACTTGACCATAATCGGGGAGCCCGGCAGTACCATAAAGTTTTCCGGCGGACCGATCGTTCTGGATAAAGTGGTTATCGACACAAAGGGACGGATAGGATCTCAAGCGGCTGAGATCTATTTTAAAAATGGTTCCAGGATCAATCTTCTGACATCCATGGATCAGGCTGTTTTCGATAGAACAAGGATGGATCTGAGTAAAAATGACAGCGCTGTCTTTCTGTCCATCGGCGAAGAAAGAGAAGCAGAAATAACGAAGGGTTCAACAGTGACAGGCGGAAATGGAGCCTTTGACAACGGGTTTATCTCCGTCAGCGGAAAGCTGAAAATCACTGATCAAACGGATATTTTTGAAAATACGAACGATCAGGGGAATGTAATCCGGGTCAATGATGGCGGCGTTCTGGAACTGGATAACGTCTACGTTTGCGATAATGAATCCAAGGCCGCGGACGGGCTGGGAGGTGTGATCGGCGCTGTGAATGCCAGCGTCACGATCAAAGGCTCATCAATTGAAAATAATAAAAGTGTTTATGGTGGCGCGATCTATCTGTCTGGCGGCAGTCTTCAGATTGAGAACTGTCATTTTATTGGAAATTCGTCCACAGAGTTTGGCGGCGCGATCTGCATTGCTGGCGCAGATTCGTTTTCTGTCAATGAGAGCTCCTTTTCCGCAAACGAGTCCGGCCATGGCGGAGCAATCCGGATGGAGAACATTTCCGATGTTCAGATTACCGGGACAGTATTTCATGAGAATTATGTCGCCGAAGGCGCCTCCGGTGGAGCCATTGACGGACATCAGGTGAGCATGACCATAACCGGCTCGGAGTTCCATGGAAATGGTAGTGTAAAAGAAAAACCTGAACCCGGATTCGGTGGTGCCATCGCAGTCTACAATTCCACTCTGAATCTGTCCGACTGCATACTGTCCCATAATACAGCTTCCTATGGAGGCGCTTTGCTGCACAGCGGCGGTACTCTGAATATTGATGATTGCACCTTTGGCTATAACCGTGGTTACTGGGGTGGTGCTGTAGCGGTGGATGGAGCCTACGAAAAAATTACAGACCCTCCCCAGAATCCCGTTGAGCCTTACGAAAAAATGAACGTCATTATTTCCTCTTCTGGCTTTCTTCAGAATGTTGCGGACGGCGCCGGCGGTGCTCTGGCTCTTGGTTTTGAGGACGCGGGTCGTTCTGCGCCTAAGGATGTCGTCCGGGCAGCAATCGGTGGATCCACGGCCTTTTATGATAATACTGTAATTAACTCTATGCTGACAGAAGCCGGCGGTGCGATCTACCTGCATCATGATGCTACCCTGAGGATGAATCGAGTAAGAATCGTTTCGAACAGAGCAGAGGGTGACGGCGGTGCGATTTCCAACGGTTCCAACGGCGTTACCATTCTGAACCCCCGGAACGGCGCCATGATCGATTACAACCATGCAGATGATACCAGACAGGACCTGTGGATGGGGAGTACAGCAAATCCCCACGTGATCAGTGAGCAGATGTTCAACGGTATGCCGCACAACTGGGACCCGCCCGCATCGCAGACAGTGGCGGAGAGATATACATCCAACCCTTCTGAAGAGCACTTGGATTCCACCGGTGCAAGGGTGCGGATCGTCGGAAACGCTGCTTACGGACACAGTACTTCTCCTATCGTCCGGGGCGGGGGTATCGGGAACAATGGTATCCTGATCATTGGCGATGCAGAGACCAGCATTAAGATCACCAAATACTGGGATGATGACTGGGCTCTGGAAAACGGGGATAAGTACAGCGATCTGTTCCGCCCGGATATGGAGGATTTTCTCAAATCCCTCCAGGTATACCGTGTGGACAGTGAGAGCAATCGCCTGCCCATGCTGAACTGGGATAACGCTTCTTTCCAGGTAACCGGTTCAGGAGAGAACGCTTCCTGGCGCGTAACGAATGTGGGGATCCTCTATGAGGAAAGCGGGACTTCCGTCGATTCGGCGATCTATCTGGAAGCCATTCATGATACCGTTACCGACACGGACAAGGTCACGGTCCGGGGTCTTCTGGATCTTCCGGACACAGGTTATGAAGTGGAGGAGACGCTCGATAATTATTCCATCACTGAAATCCGGCATGAAAAAATCGAAAAAACAAAAAAGCTGGCAGGTGCGGACGCCCCGGGAAGCAGGGATTACGAGATTGTCGCTGAGCGTCACTGGGAAGTAAACATATACAACAAGATCGCCACCGTGGATATGGTCGTGACGAAGGTCTGGGATGATGATCACAACCGGGATGCTGTCCGGCCCCGGAGTTCGGAATTTGAAGAGGCCATCAGTGTGATGTACGCCTATGACTCCAACGGAGAGGAAATAACCGGGCAGGTGGACCTGAACCGTCTGAACGCGGAAGTCTGTGTAACCGATCATCAGGATGACACCTATACCATCCGCGTGGTGGGACTTCCGAAGATTTCCCCTGTGGGGACAGATATCCGATACACCATCCGCGAAGGAGAGATCAGGGGATACATACCGGAAACGGATACCGCCGAACCTGGCGGGGTCATCAGGAACCGGCATGACATTGCCAGGACGGACATAACCGTCAGGAAGAGATGGAATGACGCGGGTCATGAGAATGCCCGGCCTGAATCCGTCACGGTCAGACTCCATGCCAATGGCAGGGAAGTCGCCGTTCAGCAGATGACAAAGGCGGATGCATGGAAAGAGGCTGTCTTTACGGATCTTCCGGTGTATGAGGAGGGAGAGCCCATCATCTACACCGTCACGGAGGATGCCGTGACAGACTATACGCATCATATTGATGGAGAGAACTATATCGTCACGAACACCTATAACCCCGGGAAAACAAGCGTTGATGTGGAAAAGGTCTGGAATGATTCCCATAACCGGGACGGCATGCGCCCCCGGACGGTGATGGTTCACCTGTACGCGGATGGCAGGGATACGGGCAGAACCCTTCTTCTGAGTGAAGACACCCAATGGTATGGGGCCTTCGCGGAACTGGATGAGAAGAAGAACGGTGAGGTCATTGTCTATACGGTCCGGGAGAATCCCGTGGAGGGGTATGAAATCGGGATCACGGGGGACGCGAAGACGGGCTTTATCCTGACCAACACCCATGAGGTCAGGACAAGGAACATCATTGTTCAGAAGATCTGGGATGACGCGGGACACGAGACCGCCAGGCCGGACAGCATCACGGTCAGGCTGCACGCCAACGGCGTGGAGATCGCAAAGAGGGAACTGACCCGGGAGAACAACTGGACGCCCATCGTGTTTGAGAATCTGCCGGTTTATGAGAACGGGTTCGGCGTGGTCTACACGGTCACCGAGGACGCGGTTGAGAATTACACGCATCATATCGATGAACAGGCGGATACCATTACCAACACGTATAATCCGGACAGGATCAGCATTGACGTGGAAAAAGTCTGGCTGGACGGTTACAACGTGAGGAACACCAGACCCCAGTCCGTGACGGTCCATCTGTACGCGGATGGCGTGAACACGGGGAAAACCCTGACCCTCACGGAGGCGGGTATGTGGGTCGGCACCTTTGAGGAACTGGATAAGCACAGCGGCGGCCATGAAATCGCCTACACCATCCGGGAAGACCCGGTTTCCGGCTACAGCGCGCACATCAGCGGCGACAGGCATGTGGGATACACCATCACCAATTCCCTCACGGGCCGTCAGGAAGGGGGCGGCGGAGAATTCCTGGACAGGAATCCCTACACCCACGAATTTACCTTTACCAAGGCCTGGAAAGGCGGTGCGGGTGATGCCATCGACTGGACGCTGTACCGCTCCGATGGAACGGAAGCCCGCAAGATGTTCAACAAGACGGTGATCAGCGACAGCGAATGGCAGTATGAGGCCTGGTTCTCCAGGAAGGATGACTACTATATCGTGGAGAAGGTCCCCGCCGGCTATATGGTGACCTATGAGAATACAGGGGCGCACAGCGGTGTTACGGACCGCTGCTACAACGGCGGAAGGATCATCAACTACAGGATACCCAGGACCGGGGATACAGACAGAATCGTCCTGTGGACCGGACTGTCCGTTCTGAGTCTGCTGGGACTGGCGCTGATCCTGAGAAGGCGCAGAAGAGGCCGGTAAGCCGGAAAATCTGAAAACCGAAGAGGAAGAATCAGAATCTCCGTATCAGATGAAGAATCAGGGATGCCGACAGGAATGGTGAAGCATGGATCTTTCCGGAGCATATCCGAACCATCGGCGTATCCCGGTCCATGCGGCTCAGACCGGCCGGACTGCCTCTGATCCTCTCACAAGCTCGGAAAACCCGAAAAGACAGGCCCGGGAATCCATCCGGAATCAGGATTTCCGGGCTTTGTTTCTGTGCCGGATTTCGGAGCAGCCCGTGGATCGTTGGCACACATCCCCTGGCGCATTCACGGAGAATTCCCGGAAACCGGGGATCGCCCCGGGAACAGCAAAATGCAATAACGTTTTTCTCGCATAGAACTCAACCAGGAGGTGAGAGCAGAGCAAGTCACATAAATCACAAGCTCCGTAAATATTAGGTCATACCATAGCGACACTAAAAAACGGACACCCGTTCAACTTGGTAGTGGATAATACTCGCATGAGTAGTGTACA
>CACYGY010000033.1 GCA_902774025.1 uncultured Eubacteriales bacterium | reverse complement strand
AGACCTGCCTTCTCTTTAAACTCCTTCACTGTTACACCGGCATGGCGCGCCGCCTCGCTCACTGTAATCACCTTTTCCATAACCATTGCCTTCAGTACTCCGTAAAGTCTGGCCTCACCTATCGTTATCCCATCAGCCCGTCCTCTGGCCTCACCTATCGTTATCCCATCGGCCCGTCCTCTGGCCTCACCTCTGGCCTCACCTCTGGCCTCACCTCTGGCCTCCGCCGCAAGAATATCCGCCTTCATGATTTCCTTTAACGTTTCACCCATTTCCGATCCCTCCCTAAAGAGTTTCTCGTACAGTTCCTTGTTTGCTGATGCGCTTACTTCAAGAACAGCGTCAATTCTGTCCACATCTCCAGGTTTTTTCATCTCCAAAGCAGTCCTGAGAAAAGTCTCAACGTCCTTACGTTCTGCCTTTCTGGACAGAACACGAAGCACGGCATGACTGTCCGACTGCAGTTGCCGCGTTACAACCACCTGTGTCAGATACCTGGAAAAGTCTTCGACCTGATAAATCCCCGGATGTCTCTCGACAATCCTTGCTCCCAGTTCCCTGAGCTTTTTCATCATCTGTACAGGATAGGTGTCCCGAAACAGAGACACCGTAACCTCCGGCATGGGGATCTCATCCACATGCTCTCCGGAAGCCTTGTAAAAATGCGCATACCCCAGAGCCTTGCAGAACACATCTATGTTCATCTCATCATCCGGAGATTTGAATTCCACAATGTTATGGGTCCGGAACATTTCACCAATCTCATTGTCTATCTTTTCATTCCTCAGTTTCCGGATGATCAGGCAGTCAACGAGCAATGGACCTCGTGTCAGCTGATACTCCGGCTGAAATTCCAGATGATAGGAACTCAGTTCCAGTTCCACACCGGCAACAAAGCCCGGATGCCACTGAATCGATTGTTTCCGCATCCGCGTTTCACTTCCCCTCATATATTCTACCACTGAGCGAATTGCCGCACAAGTCTGCTCTCCTTCAGGCCGGGAAACTCATGCGTTTCTGCGCTGCACTGGTCCGTGCCCCGCTGCCCGGAACGACATTATGCACCGGAACCGGATTGAAACAGAAGGGGATCCGAATCATCCCGTCCTGCCTTTCGTCTCGTGCCCGACAGACATATACACAGCTGCGGAACCCCGGTTTTTCCCGGATGACGCGGCAGACCGTTTCTGAAATCGGCTTTCCTCTTCCCCATCCTTCACGAGATTCACCAGCCGGTACCCAACCAGAAGGATTTCTTCATCTGTCCTTCTGGAAACCCGGTTCCGTGCAGATTATGCGGGAGCTCCGGACTTCCTGTGATTCTCTCACCCGCACCCTTTGGTATTATCCTTTCATTTTCCCTGCGTCGTCCTTGCCTCTGCGTCTTTCCTGCTCAGACAGTGCCTTCCTTCCGTCCTCTTTTCCGGAGCAGGCATCGGAGCAGGAAAGAGCGGACCTTGGATGAACCGGCAGTCCCGAGGTGCACTCCGCTCTTTTCCCTCCGTTTTCATCCTTCACGGCATGTCAAAGGTATCAAAGACACTTCCTCCGGACTGGAGGCCGTCACTCTCCTCCATGCTGTAGATCCGGTTCACCGCCCGGATGGCTTCCTCCCGGGTGGCAGCAGTGGAGGGATGAAACAATCCGTCCTCCGCACAGTCCATGATACCGCTGGCCAGACAGAAATATACACTTTCCCTTGCAGTAGCGGAAATCAGATCGTCATCCGCGCAGAGGGGTGGCATCTCAAAGGTCAGCGAGAACTGACTGTCCTTCTCCGGGGACCAGTCGTCAAAATCGGATACCTTCACCAGATCACAGAGCATGGTGGCCATCAGCTGCCGGCTGATGCCGTTTTCCCCCAGCCTTTCCCCCCGGATCCGTTTCAGGAATCCCAGTCCGTAGGCCTTCTCAATCTCCACCTGCAGGCTGTGCCCGGGCACGTCGAGGAAGGGTGTGGTTTCCCGGAGTTCCTGTGTCTGCCAGTATTCCTCAAACATCTGAATCCCCAGGGCTGCGAATTCCACCGCGGTAATGGCTTCCTTCGGGTCTGCTCCATCCAGGCAGGCAGGGATCAGGTTCCGCTCCCGGGCCGTTTTCAGATCCCCGTCTTCTCCAGCAGGCAGCGTAACAAGGACCGTTTCAGGTACTTCATGACGCACAAGGGTGCCCGCGGACCATACCGCCCAGTTTCCGCTGTTCCCATACCGCCACCATCCCCGGAAGCCCTGACCGTCGGGATACAGGACACAGATCAGCTGTCCCGCGTCCTGAGCGGGGGCGTAGGTGGGCTCCTCATACCAGTAGGCGTACAGAACCCCGTCCCTCACCGTGCCGTCCAGTCTTCCGTTGTCCCATTCGGGGTACTCTCCCCGAACGGCATTCCCGGACTGAACCAGGTAGAGGGTCCTGAAACTGGTATCATAGGTGCCTGTCCAGGAGCCTTCACCCGGTGTAAAGTCCAGTATGTCCCAGTCGAAATCATTGACAGTGGGATAGACCGGCACATCATTCCCCCGCGTATCCGCGGAAACAGTGAAGGGCACGCGCATCCCTGCCTGAAGATTCGCCTCGCTGGCCTGACTGCCGCCGCACAGGCGAAGCTCATAATCCCCCGCCTCTGCGGGAACATCCAGCCACAGAGTGCAGTCGCCTTCCGTCACGTATTTCCAGTCCCCGTACCGCTCAGCCGGGGAGCCGGCCGGGGATACCGTGACAAAGGCTTTCCCTGCCACCGCCTCCGCCGTCACGCCATGACAGGTTACCGCCATGTGCTGGGAAGGCAGATAGACGGACCGGTCCGCGACCACGGAATCCGCCATCTTTTCCGGCTCCACCGTAAAGGGTACGCTCATGTCCGGGGCGAGGCTCTCCTCCGTGGAAGTGTACGCCCGGTAGAACCGGACCTCATACTGTCCCGTCTCCGACGGCGCGCGCAGCGTGATGTCCGCTCTGCCTGCAGAAACAAATCCCCAGTCCATGTAACCGGCAGGCGGGGCGCCACGGCGGGCAACGGCCACCCAGCACTGACCGTCCGCTTCCTCCTCCGTCACTCCGTAACAGGAAATCTCCATGGATTCACCGGGCCGGAACACGTTTTTCTCCAGAGTCATTCCCTCCAGTGCCAGGGCACCCGGAGATGCGAAAAGGATCAGAGACGCCAGAAACAGTGTCCACAGAAAAAAACCATGCTTCTTCATACCGCTGCGTCCTCCTTGGTTCCATTCGGTCTGCAGATTGGGAAAGTGATCTGTTCTGCCTCCATCATACTCCATTTACGGGGAATTGCAAGATGCCGGAAAGTCCCCGGTGCGGGAAAAACGTTTCTCCTTTGACGGCCCGGTCCCTCCTCTGATAACATGGAAGGACAAACGGGCGGAAGAGACGGATCCCCCTTCCGTTTTTCCTCCGCCCGCTTCCCGGAGCAAGACGGAATCTGAGAGGAGATGCCACCCGTGGCGGAATACATCTGGCTGAGCGATGTCCTGTATCCCGAAAGACAGCGCTGTCCCTTCACGACACTTCATGACAGCGGGACTGAGGCGCCCTTTACGGTGGTCACCTTCTCATCCTCCAGGACACTGGACAGGCCCATTGCCTCGGTGCTGCTGACCGTCAGCGCGGAAACCTTCTTCGCCCTGTCCATGAACGGCCGCCCGGTCTGCCGGGGACCCGCCTGGATTGGCCGGGACTTCCTTTTCAATGAGGAAGTACCCCGCACCGCCTATGCCCTTGAGAAGGAGGTGACCATGAATGAGGACGCGGCCCTCCGAAGGGGCGATCTCCGCTTCCTGGCACAGGTGCGCATGAATCCGCAGCGCATGTTTGAATCCTCCCGGGGACACGGTGCCTTCTGGCTCAGCGCCCGCGTCCGGTTCTGCGACGGCACCTGTCTGGTAATCGGAACGGATGAGAGCTGGCTCGCAGCTCCGGAAACCGCCTATTCCGCCCCGGACACCTACGACGGCACCCGGAAGGCGGAAACGCCCCGCCATGCGCAGATCGTACCTCATCTGCCCCCTCCGGAAACCGCGCCGGTTCCCCCCTGCGAGGACCGTCTGATCCGGCCGGAGAATCCGAGCCTCTTCCTTGCCCCCGGAGAGGAATGCACCCGGGACTTCCCCTTTTCCCGGATCCGTGCGGGCTATCTGGACCTTCTGAGCGTCTCCTCCGGCGCGCTTCTTGTGGAGGCGGAAATCTATGAGACAGAGGACTGTGTGGAAAGACTGCACCTCACCCTCTCCGGCAGGGATCACTATACCGCCCCTGCCCTGCAGAGCATCGGGGGCGTCCGTCTCACGGTCCGGAATCTGTCCCGGGATGTGGCTGTCCTGGACATGGGCATGATCGCCTCCTGCTATCCCACCCCCGTTTCCGCTTCCACCCGCACATCGGACGCAGAGCTGAATGCGGTGTGGGAAAACTGCCGTCACGCCCTGAAATACTGCCGCCAGACCCTGCACCTGGACAGTCCCCGCCACTGCGAGCCCATGGCCTGTACCGGGGACTATTACATTCAGTCCCTGATGACCCTGTTCACCTTCGGGGACATGCGTCTGAGTGCCTTTGACGTGCGCAGGACCGCTCAGATGCTTTCCCGCCATGACGGCAGGATGTTCCATACAACCTACAGCCTGATCTGGGTGCAGATGCTGCATGACACATACCTTTTCACCGGAGACCGGGCACTGCTCACCGACTGTCTGGAGGCGCTGCGTCTCCTTCTTGCGCGCTTCTCCTCCTATACAGGGGAAAACGGCCTTCTGGAAACACCGCCGGATTACATGTTCGTGGACTGGCTGGAAGTGGACGGGTATTCCCTGCATCATCCACCCAAGGCCCTGGGACAGACCTGCCTGAATCTCTTCTGGTACGGCGCCCTCGGGACGGCTGCGGAACTGTTCCGCCTCTGCGGCAGGGAAGACGAGGCGGAGATGGCCGCGGAGAAAAGGAAGCATCTGGCCCGCGCCATCCGGATGAATCTGTGGGACAATGAGCGCGGCCTTTTCTTTGAAGGACTGAACACGCCCACGGAGGCCTCCCTGCTGGGCCCCTACATGCCTCCGAACACGGAGAAGCGTTATTACCGCATGCACGCCAACGTGCTGGCCTGCTGTTTCGGTTTCCCGGAGCGTTCTGACTGCCGCCGGCTGCTTCACCGCATCCTGCACACGGAGCCGCTGGGGGAAATCCAGCCCTATTTCATGCATTTCCTTCTGGAGGCCGTGTACCGCAACGGTCTGAGGGAAAGGGAAACCCTGCGCCTGCTGGAGGCATGGAAGACATCCATGGCCATCTGTCCGAAGGGGCTGGCGGAGGGCTTCCACAAACCCGAGCCCTCCTACCGCTTCGATTACAGCCATGCCTGGGCAGGAACGCCGGCCTACGCCCTTCCCCTGGCCCTCTCGGGTCTGAAAATCCTGGAGCCTGGCTTTCGCAGAATATCCCTTTCCCCTTCTCTCCTGGGCCTCCGTTCCGCTTCCGTGGAGATTCCCACACCCTTCGGTCTCCTCCGCCTGGACATGCGTGAGGGGGAGGAAAACAGGATTTTCCTTCCCCCTGGCCTGGAATGCACGATACGGGAGGAAGGGGAGGAATGAATTATCCCCGCTTCCCCTGAGGCGGCACGGAACCAGGATCACGGAAAAACCCGCTCCGGACGACCTGATTTCAGGCATATGAAAAGGACAGCAGAGGCGCCTCCGCTGTCCTTTTGTTTCATGAGTCCGGATTCACGGACGCCTGTCCGTCACTGCACGTTTTCCATCCTTTCAGAGAGCAGGCGGTATGCCAGTTCAGGTGTCATTTCAATGATGTCCTCCCTGCCCTGAAGGGATTCTATCTCCCTCCGCTCCGTCCGCCCAAGCTCAAGGGCAAACAGTTCCGTCTCCCCTTCCCCGCGAAGGGCAAGGCAGTCCGGCTGGGCGGTCAGGGTCACACGGGTGCGCCCGGTCTGGGTCCGGCCGTTTTCATACTGCCGCACGTCAAGGATCAGATGCTGGTCATCCGCAAAATACCCGTTGACGGTGACCACGTTCCTGTCCCGGCTCACATACAGGCTGCTGCCGGAGGCTCTGAGCTCGAACAGGTCCCGGCCGCCGTTCCCCTGATAGGTCATATCCAGACTCACGGGCTGGCCCGCGGCATTCCTGATCAGGGAGCCGTTGAACCGGTAGGTGGGCATGGTGAGGGAAACGGTTTCCGCCTGCGGGGTCAAGAGAGCGGACCCGGTCATGTTCATGCCCGGTGCGCTGATTCTCACATCCCCCGACAGATGATTCTCCCCGCCTGCCAGGTTGAGCTCCAGGCTTCCGTCCCGGTTGGAAAAGGCCCGGATCATCAGGGAATCCTTCTGCTTAACGGCCTCCAGACGGTACCGGGTACGCTCCCGGGGCATCCAGAAGCTCCCGGAGAAAATGCCGTTTCCGATGTTCCATTCGGCATCCGCCGCCAGGGTGCGCTCCACGTTCCCGCTGATGGTCTTCTCATCCACGGTGACGCTGATGCGGCCCGTGTCTTCGCTGCCTTCGCAGATCACCGCAACAGTGCCGTACTCCCTGCCGTCCCGGCCCTCGGTGATGACAAAATCCACCGCATTCTTCTTCACGACGCCCCGGCCGTCCAGATAGTTTCCGTCCGGTCCGTCCATGCGCACCCGCAGTGCTCCCGTCTCCGGCGCGTAGGAGGCCGTGAGGATCATGGTCCGCTCCATTGCGTTTGCCCTGAATTCCGCCTCCAGCAGTTCCCGGGTAGACCGCATGTCCATGGTCCAGCTACCGAAGACTTCCTCATCCATGGCATAGGTCATGTCCATGTGATATCCGTTTTCCTCGGGCCTGCCGCTGAGGCGGAGCACCGCCTCGTCCAGCCGCTTCATCCGTCCCGTCACCGTTCCGGCAGCCTTGTCCACACGGAACTCGCCGTCCACACTCTGACCTTCCTCCTCCCCGGCGCTGAGCCGGAAGGCGGCGTCCACGGTGTCGGCATTCTCCGTCACCTGAAGGTCAAAGACATTCTGCTCCTGAGCGATATCCAGCTTCAGCACCCTGCCCGCCTCCATGGGGGTCAGGGTCAGATCCATGGTCATTCCATCGGCACTTTCCCCGTGGCAGGCGAAGGAACCGGCGCCAAGGTCCGCATTGCCCCTGAGGTTCAGGACATCCCGCACCTCCAGGGTGAACTCCGCCGCTGCCTGATCCGCCTTCCCGCGGAAGACGGCCTCTCCCTCAGGAAGACTCAGGAGGATGTCCAGGGTATAGGCGTCCTCCTCCTTCTGAAGGTCCGCCTGCAGTCTGACCGGCGTCTCCCGGCTTCCCAGAACGGACCGGACGGACTGCCACTCCCTGAGGGGATTCTGCCCGAAGACCATGGCGTACAGGCTTCGGAAGGCGTCACTGTCCATCAGGGCGTCCCCCAGGGCGATGAGCCTGTCCCCGTCCACGTCCAGGCGGAGGCGGAAGCCCTTCTCCCGGGTTTCCATGGTAAAACCGGGTTTGATGAGGGTTTCAAGGAGAATACCGCAGAAATCCATGGGGTTCTGCGGCGCAAGGACGGTGCCGCCGCTCATAAGGCCAAACAGAATCTGCTGCATGTTCTCAAAGGGCACGGCATAGGTCTTCCCGTCCACGGAAACCAGAAGGCCTTCCCCGGTGAGCTGTGCTCTGACAGGCACCGGGCCGAAGGCGCCCTCCAGGTCCAGGTAATCCCCGGTCTGCTGGAGAATCATGCCGCCTGCCGGCTCACCCATCTGCCTCACGTCAAGCTGCAGGGCCTTTTTCTGCAGATTCGTGCCCAGGACAAACCTGCCCAGGTTGGTGAGGAATCCCCTGCGCATTTCCTCCTGGGTCTGCTGCATCTCCGGTGACGCCGCCGCGGAAAGGGCCGCGGAACACAGGAAGATCAGGCATACAAGCACGGAAATGAATCTTTTCATGGTATGTGTGCCTCCTTCGGGCTCTGTTTTCTCCTCCCGGGGAAGAAAGCCCCCCGGTGTGTGTGAATCCATGGTATGACATGCATGATTTCTTGTCAAGACTCACACATGCGGAGAATGCCATGAAAAAAAGGGGGAAGGCTGTCCGCCTTCCCCCCATGAATGCTCAGGGATTTACAGAAGGTCCGCGTCCTCCAGCTGGGACTGAATCTCGTCCAGAGCCTCCTGAGCCGTGAGATCGTTCATCTCCAGCGTGCTCAGCACATTGTTGATGATCTCGCTGGCAGCGCCGGATTCCCGGAGAGCGGGCGGCGCGGCGGCGTAGTCCATGCTTTCAAACACAGCCCGGCGGTTGGCGGGAGGCGTGATCTCCAGGTACTGCGTCAGCCTGCTCTGATCCGCAATGGCGGGCAGCTCCCAGCTGGCGTCCAGGCGCAGCTGCACAATGTCGGGATCCGAGCCCATGGCATCGGCAAAGGCCGCCGCCGCTTCCTTTTTCGTGCTGGAAGGAGACACACAGTTCACGTTGGCAAAGAAGAAGGTGCTGCGGGTTTTATATCCGGGCTCCACCACGATGTCCCAGTCAAAATCACACTTTTCCGTAAAGGTGGGGAATGCCCAGATGCCGGTGATGATCATCCCCAGCCGCCCTTCGGTGAACAGGTCCCAGTCGCCCCGTCCTGCCATCTCCTCCGCGGTGGGCTGCACGTGCTTCTCTCCCCGCACCCGCTTCACCATGGCCTCCAGAACCTCCACGTTTTCGGGACTGTTGGCCGTAAAGGCGGTATAATCCTCATTGAGGAGGCTGCCGCCGTTGCCCTTGACGGACTTGTAGAACTCATTGTACGTGATGGGCTGATACACGCCCCAGATGTCGTCCCCCAGTGCCCGGATGGCCTCCGCAGCACTCTGGATGTCTTCCCAGGTCCACTCATCCGTGGGACAGGCCACCCCCGCCTGATCAAAGAGGGCCTTGTTGTAGATCAGAACGCAGGTGGAAAAGCTCATGGGCAC
This sequence comes from uncultured Eubacteriales bacterium, assembly GCA_902774025.1. GTDB lineage: Bacteria > Bacillota > Clostridia > Christensenellales > Aristaeellaceae > UBA2943. Next base: position 21,365 of record CACYGY010000033.1, on the reverse strand, counting down.
GGCATAGAGACTGCCCCGGTCGCTGACGGCCTCAAGGGTGCCGGCGGAATAGTTTTCCCCCTTCACCAGCCCCGTCAGGTCCGCGCAGGCACCCCGCAGCATGTAAGCCAGGAAGTTTTCCATGTTCATCTCGAACACGTCCGGGGCGTTTCCGCCACCCACGGTGGTGGCCAGACGGGTAAAGTAGTCATCATAGCCGGTCATCTGCAGATCCACATGAATATCGGGATTCTTTTCCTCAAAGACCGCGATCATCTTCCTGAGGGTCTCCTCCTGGGCGCCGGCGCCGGAGAAGTGGGCATAGGTGATCGTGACGGGTTCCGCCGCGGCGGACGCAAGAAGCGTCAGCGCCATCATCAGGGCAAGGATCAGGGACAGCGACTTTTTCATGGAACAGGCCTCCTTGTTCTATTTTGCAAGGGCACACACGGCCCTTACATTCATGTCTTGAGTCCCCCCAGGCTGATCCCCTGATCCACAAACCGCTGGGAGACCAGGTACACCGCCAGGATGGGCAGGATCGTCAGCACAGCCCCCGCCATGAGGACATGCTCATTGTTTTTGTACATGCCGTTCATGTTGCCCAGCACCACCTGCAGCGTCTGCTTGTCGCCGGAGGTGAGGACGATCAGGGGCCAGAGATAGCTGTTCCAGCTGCCCATGAAGGAGAGCAGAATCATGGTGGCCAGGGTGGGTCTGACCATGGGCAGCACGATCCGGAAGAAGATCCGGTACAGGGATGCCCCGTCCAGATAAGCGGACTCCAGATAGGCGTCACTGACCCCCATCATGCTCTGGCGCATCAGGAACACCCCGAAGGCGTTGGCCAGGGAGGGCAGAATCAGACCGGTGTAGGTGTCCAGAAGCCCCAGGATACGGAGAATGATATAGTTGGGCACCATGGTCACCGTCCCGGGGATCATCATGGTGGCCAGGTAAACCCCGAACAGCTTCCCGCTCCCCCGGAAGGGAAGCTTGGCAAAAACGAAGGCCGCCATGGAGGCGGAAAGGACCGCCGTCAGGGTGCACAGGACAGCAAGGAAAAGACTGTTGAGACTGGAGCGGGCAAAGGAAAAGCCCTGCATGTTGAAAACCCGCTCATACCCCTCCAGGGTGGGACGCTCCGGAATCCACCGGATGGGAAGGGTGCGAATGGCCTCCGATCCCTTGAAGGAAGAAGAGATCATGAAGGCGAAGGGCAGCACCGTCATCAGCACAAAGACAAGGAGCATCAGAGAGAAGGCCGTTCCCCGCAAAAGACGAAGGGCCGGGATGGACTTACGCATCGTAATTCACCCACTTCCCCTGGAGCCTGAACTGCAGAAAGGTGAACAGAAGGATCAGAACGAAGAGAATCCATGAATAGGCGCTGGCCAGACCCATCTTGTACTGCCGGAAGGCGTACTTGTAGATCCGCTCCAGGAACACCGTCGTGGCGCCTCCGGGACCTCCGTTGGTCATGATCAGAACGGAGTCAAAGACCTGCAGACCGTAGATCACATTGATGACAATGAGAAGAAAGAGAGTGGGTGAAATCAGAGGCAGGGTGATGGCGGTGAGCTTCTTCACACTCCCCGCCCCGTCCATGTCCGCCGCCTCATAGCATGTCACGTCAATGGACTTCAGGGCCGCCAGGACCATCAGGGCATAGTATCCCGTGTCCTTCCATACCGCGGCGATCACCACCCCGGGCATGGCCCAGTCCCCGCTGTTGAGCCAGGAGGGTCCGGTGATGCCAAGATGCGCCAGGATCTGGTTCATCAGGCCGTATTTGCCGCTGAGAACCCACTGCCACACCACCGCCGCCGCCACCCAGGAGGTGATGACGGGGGTGTAGCAGATGGTCCTGAACAGTCCGTGCCCCCGGAAGGTGCGGTTCAGCACCAGGGCCTCCCCCACGCTGCACACAAGGATCAGGGGCAGGTACAGGGCAAGATAGGTGCACGTGTGGAGGAGCACCCTGGGAAACTCGCTCCCCGTGAGGATTTTCACGAAATTGCCAAGTCCCACGAACCGCATGGCGTCCATGGGCATCAGCAGGTCGTAATCCATAACGCTGAAGAGCGCCGAGCCCAGGATGGGCAGAAGACAGAAGCCGGCAATCCCGATCAGGGAGGGCAGCAGAAACAGGGTGACCGCCCGGCGTTTGCCGGCATTCCGGGGAACATACACGTCTCCGTACCTCCTTCCCGTTCAGATCTTTTCAAGGACGATGATCTCATGCAGGGGACAGCTGATTTCCATCCATGTCCCGCCCTGCAGAACCTCCCCGGTAAAGAAATGCCGCCATCTGCCCCGGGGCAGCCATACCCTGCGGCTTTCCCTGCCTGCCTCCACAACGGGACACACCATCAGGCTTCTTCCCAGCATGTACTGGTCGGAGATGGCACAGGCCTGTTCATCCCCGGAATAATCCAGACAGAGATGAGCCATCATGGGCCGGCATGTTTCCACGCAGAAGGCCGCTTCCCGGATGAGACAGGGCATGAGCTTCCTGCGCAGCCTGGCAAAGGCGGCACAGATGGTGAGGATTTCCGGGTCTCCCAGTTTCTCCGCCAGGTTCCAGGGGCTCCGGTCATTGACGAAACCGGGCGCGTGGGTGACATAAAACTGGCCGCTCCTGGGCTCCGCATGCCACTGCATGACCGGGCTGAAGCAGCCCAGGGCCGTGGCGCGCAGATACAGTTCCCGGTCCGGAAGCGCCCCGGCGAACCCGCCCATGTCAAATCCCCAGAACAGGATGCCGCTCAGACCCGCGGTGATCCCCGCCCGCAGCTGGGCCTGAAGTTCTTCCCATGTACTCAGCTGATCCCCCGCCCAGTGCAGGGGACGCGTCCATGCACCCGTGGAATCCGCCCGGCTGAAGGTCACCCCTTCCACGCCGTTTGCACGCAGGAAATCCTGATAGGCTGAAATGTACTGGCCGGGGTAAAGGTTGTGGGCTTCCCGCCCTCTCATGCCGTTGTGAAGGCGCGCCGTGTCGTCCAGAAGAAACTCGCCCCCGTCCGTCTTGAAGCCCTCAATTCCCATGTCCAGAAGGTATTTCCGTTTTCCGAACCACCACTTTACCGCTTCCGGATTGGTAAAGTCCGGGAGCAGGCTCCCGCTGAACCATACCCCCTCCGGAATGCGGTAGGGACTTCCGTCCTCACGAAGCACACAGTATCCCTTCTCAATGGCTTCACACTCATCCGCAGCGAGATATGGCCCGCTTTCCCCGTCGCGCTCCTGCTTGATCACGGGAATCTGCCACAGAACGGGATGCAGCCCCGCCTCCCGGATGCGCCGGATGGTCCTGGCAGGATCTTTCCAGTGCTCCCTGTCATTCCAGCGCCAGAAGGTCCGCTCATCGCTCCAGGCTTCCAGGACCATGACGTCCGCTGGATAGTCGTACCGCTTCAGAGCGTCCAGCTGCGCGTCCACCTCCGCGTCGCAGTTCCATCCGTTGGCGCTGATCCAGACCCCAAAGGCCCAGGGGGGCGGAAGCTGAGGCTTTCCCACACTGATGATCATCTGTCTGAGGACTTTGTCCGGCGTGCCGAAGAACCACCGCTCTCTGATGAGCACGGGCCCGGAGACCGCCTGCCGCGTGACAAAGACTTCCCCGAAGTCCATTTCCACGGGAAGGGAGGTGTCCCGGAAGCAGGCCACTCCCTTCTCCGTCATGAAGAAGGGAACGGGCAGGTAGGTGGTTTCCCCCTGCCGGGTAAACTTCTCCTCCACCCGCCCGGAGGTTGCGCTCCCCCGCATGTCCACGGCGTGGTACCGCTCCCCTGTGCCCCAGACATGCCGGACACGGATCGTGCCTCTGGTCTCCAGAAGGATGATGTCCCCGGCCCCGTTCATCTCTGTCCCGTAGTCCGTGATCTCCACGGTAGAATCCCCTTGACTTAAACGTTTCAGTATGAAGCCTTTTTTATTGCCGGTCAGGGATAACGCGTATCCCTCCGGCAATTCCATCTGCGCTTCCTCCACAGCCCTGCCTCCGGGGGGCTGGCCCTGGACCAGAGTAAGTTCCAGGAATTCCCCCCTGCAAAACAGAACATGAAAGCCTTCATACACCTGACACAGGGCCCCGTCCGGAAGAAGCAGCAGGCCCTTGAGCACGGCAGTCTTCACTCGCCTTCCCTCCATTCACGAACGGAATCCCGCTCCACCAGACGCAGGGGCAGGATCCATTCCGTGTGCCGCTTTTCCCTGTCCGCGGCCGCCTCCAGCACCACTTCCACCGCCTTCCTTCCCTTCTCCCGGATGTCCTGATGCACCGTCGTCAGGGATGGACAGGCCATATTGGCCAGGTAGACGTCATCGAAGCTGACAAGGGAGACATCATCCGGCACGCCCAGGCCCATCTGTCTCAGACCCTTGACAAAGCCCATGGAAAGGACATCCGCAGTGAGAAAGACCGCACTCTGCGCCTTTCCCCGCCTCACGTATTCCTCCGCCGCCCTGAGTCCGTATTCATAGTCCACCGTGCCGGAATACACCGCCCCTTTCTCCAGAGGCAGTCCGGCCTCCTGCAGGGCGTCGCAGTACCCCTGGTACCGCTTCATGTTGACGCCGTTTTCGCGGATGGAACCGCTGATGAACCCGATCCTCCTGTGGCCCTTTCCGATGAGATAGCGGACGGCCATGCGGGCGCCTTCCCGGTCCTCAATGCCGATAATGTGAAAATCCTCATCCCTGACATAGCTGTCCACCAGCACCACCGGCACGTCCATGCGCTTGAGCTCGGTGAGGTTTTCCCCGGGATAGGTGCCTACAATGATGATGCCGTCCACCCCGCGGTTCCTGGCGATGCTCAGGTAGCTCTGATCCTCCTGGGTGCCGGAAAGGAGGAGATGGTATCCTCTCTGGCGGGCTGTGTACTCCACGGCGGAAAGCAGTTCCCCGTAGAAAGGATTGGAAAACATGAACTCCCTGCCGGGTTCCGTCTGGGGAATCAGCACGCCGATCAGGTTGCTCCGCCGGCTGGAGAGAGAGCGGGCATTCAGATTGGGCACATACCCCAGTTTACGGACCGCAGCCATCACCCTGGTCCTTGTCTCCCCACTGATGGTTTCCGTGGGCGTGTTGTTCAGCACATAGCTCACGGTGCTGGCGGATACCCCGGCTTCCCTGGCGACATCCTTGATGCTGACGCGGTGCATGCTCATCCCTCTTGCCTGTTCACTTAAACGTTTCAGTTCCCGGAAAGCATACACCCTTATGCCCACGCGTGTCAAGACATGCGAAAAAAAAAGCCTGACCGGGAAGGACGGAGGCTCCGCCCGTCAGTCCGGCGGAAGGATTCAGGTTCATTCCGGAATCGGCACAGGCCGGAATGAAGTGCCTTCCGTCGGCACCGCCCCGTTTCTTCCGTAAACCCAGGATTCAGATCCGGGTTGGACCCTCCGAAATCAGACTTCCGGGAACGTGAGCTGCTTTTCAGGCTCAGAGGGCTTTCTTTGCCCCGGGAATAGGGTACCATGGACGGGTGAGGATCCGGAAGATCCTCATCTCCGGCTTTCTCTTTTCATCCCCTTCACCCGGGAAACGAAGGAAGCAGGCCCGGTCGCCTGAGCATTTCCATGCCCGACGGCATCGGCATGCGGGAATGAGGATGCCATCCATATGCCTGAAAGCCTGACGGGTCCCATCCGGGAACGAAGGGCCTTTTGCCGCCAGCACGTTCCCGGACATTTTCCATTCTGACGCATGAAACCCATCAGGGTCCGAGAGAGCCCTTGTTCATTTTCCTGCTCCGTCAACAGCGCCCCGGACCATCTCATCCCTCCCCGGACAGCAGATGTCACGCAGACCGGAAGGGCTCCCTGCGGATTTCGCAGCAATCTGCCCGCACTCTTCCGGAAGCGTATCTGCAATCCGAAGGGCGTTTACTCATTCCCGTCTCCCCAGCATTCATGCTTCGCACTGCCATCCCGGTAGGTTTCCTCATAGGGTTCAGGCTGCTCGCTTTCCTCATCCGGGATCTCATCCGACCATTCCTTTTCCTTCTGATCCATTCTGTACTCGCTCATGGTGCGCCTCCCGTCCTCATTTTTCCTGAAAGAATTCGATTTCCTCCCCCAGAGGCCCGTAACAGAACGCCATGCGTGCATGGTATTCCGGCTCGGAGGGGATGACGATGTCCTTCGGTCCGGTAAACACCTTATATCCGGCCGCTTTGACCTTTGAAGCGATGCCGTCCACATCATCCGTTGAAAACGCAATATGGCGGATCGCACCCATGTTCCTGATTCCTTCCCCGTTGCTGAAGATTTCAAGCAGACCGCTGCCGGAATCAATCATGATGCCGTCAGCCCATTCTCTGACGACGGAGAACCCAAGTACATTCAGATAAAAATCCCTGACCCGAAGGAACGCTTCCCCGGTTCCGCACTTCATGGAGATGTGGTGAATCCCTGTGATCATTCTGCTCCGCCTTTCCCGATCCGTTTGAACATCCTTGCACTCCAGAATGTCATACCCAGCTCGTCCAGATAAAAATGAGAGATCGCTTTCCAGTTCTTCGTAGCTGTGCTCAATGTCATATAATCCGCTTCCCCGGAAACCGCATCCGAAGCAAATTCGAACAGTGCCTTCCCGGTCCCCTGCGATCGTCCGGACGGAACGACATAAATCTCTTCCACCTCGAAACAGGAAGAGCCCTCCGGCATGATGGAGCGCATATGCTCAGACCGGATGCATTTTCCGAAAAGGTATCCGACGGTCCGCCCCTGCTTCCGGGCCAGAAAAATCCGTTTTCCTTCAAGATCATCCCGCTGATTGGCACGATACCCGTAACAGCTGTTTTCCGCTTCCCAGTCCTTTGACAGGGCAGTCAGCTCTGCCAGCACATCCTCCGTCAGCGATACTTCCTCTGCCACCACCGGGACGGTCATCTTCCTCCGTTCCTGCACTTCCTGCATCAGCAGCGGCTGGATCTCCGGATAGGTCCATGCCGAGGGCAGATCGTCCTGGATGACGATCTCCTGGATTTCGCTGTGGAGTTCCTTTTCAAACACCTTCACATCCGCACAGAACAGCATCCCGAAGGTTTCTTCCCCATTGAAATTCCATGGGGCAGTCACGGAATAGGCGCAGACCGGTTCAATGCTGAAATCAATGGCGCCCGTTTCCTCATGCAGTTCACGTCCTGCCGTGGTCAGAATGTCCTCTCCCGGCTCCCTGTGCCCGCCGGGGACTTCCAGTGTGCTGCGTTCCCTGTGCCTGCAGAATACCCAGTGCCCCTCTGTCCGTGTGACAATCACCGCGAACCTGAGTTTCCGGTCATCCACCTGATCATAAAACTGAACTTTCACTGGCATGGACTTTGGCAGATTCGCAAACTCAAGAACCGTTTCCTCTTCATTCAGACGATGAACTGCCGGATGGTACGGCGCGGCAACCGCTGTCCAGAGTTTCCCTGCGGCAGCATTTTTTTCGTTGTATTTGATTTCCCAGTGTCCCGGATGACTTTTCAGGATGAGATGAACCGCGTCCCACGCATAGTGCCTTCTCCGACAGGATGGGAAGATCGTAAACTCCGCCAGGGTATAGTCCGGATTTCTGCCGATATATGAATACGGGCAGAGCATTGCAAAGCCGACCATTGTATCATCGTCAAAGAGAAAGAATGCTTCTCTCCTCGGGTCGGTAAAGTACTCGTCAAAGTGGCCGTAATGCAGATTTCCTTTCCCGTCCATCGGATCGGGATAGTACAGGGTCATCTCGTACAGGTATTTCTGGTTGATGTTCCACAGAAGATCCCTGTCCTCCTTTCGGACAGCCTGCAGCCTGATCATGGCACAGCCCCCCTTTCATATGCAGCCTGGTCAGGATTCCCGCCGTCCGGCATGTCTTCTGCCACGCTCAGCGCCTTTTCATGCTCATTCTCAGCGGATCATCGAAGGCCGCTTATTCGGCCGATTGCCGGGGCAGAGCCCGGAGACGGACAGTCAATGCCGCCGTTCCGCTGATTCACGGTTCCCCGGATGAATCGCATACACCGTCTGCTGACTTTTTCCGGAACTGCACTGTGTCAATTGGTCCGTATTGCATCCATGCCGGAGACTGCTTCCTGACAGCTTTGCGTATCCGCAGCACCGATCCCGGGCTTTTTTGTTTCCATGGTGAATATCGCATGATGGTCCTTTTTCATGAATCCGGTATGCTCTGAATCGCTCCGCACAGATCCGGATCGTTTCTGCATCTTCCGGTCAGGCCGTCAGGGGATTGTCGGTTCACAGGACCGCAGAAACCACATCCTGTGAGTCGCGGTCATTCTATCATGATGAGAATGCGTTTGGAAGTCCGGCATCAGCCTGCCGGTTCAGCATCGGCGTGTTCATCCCTGACTGTACGGTTCCGGAGTCCCTGCCTCCTGCAATCCGGCCCGTCTTTCCGCCGGATCTTTTCCCCGGACTCCGGCAGAAAGAGGGGCCTGCAGAGGATCCGGATCCTGTATTCCTTCCCCTCCTGCCTCTGTGTCCGCCTCCGGAGAAAGGCTGCCCCACCCAATCCGACATCATGGGCAGATGATCTGCAGGGAGGAGGCCGCTGATTCTGCCATGCCCATGACAGGATCTCTGAGGCATGGTTTCCATCCCGTGACCCTTCATGCACACGCATGTTCCCTCAGGTCTGTGAGGCACCCCACGGTGCGGTCTTCGGGGAAGTGCCGCCACAGATTCCGCAGATTGCTCTTTTCAGTCTCTCAGATATCGGACAGCACAGTGCAGAGCTCATCACAGGTTCAGGCGCGTTTTTTTCCGACAATCCCCGGAATGCATGGAAGCGGGGAACCTGAATCGTTCCCCGCTTCCGTACACAGAACGGATTACCTGCTCACGGCAGTCCCGTTGACATAGAGGGTATAGCCGTTCATATCAACATTGCTCAGGTCACCGTTGAACTCGGTCACATAGCTGTCACCGGTCAGTTTCCAGGTGGAACCGGCATCCAGATTGAGCGTCACGGAAGACAGGCTGTCGGAAAGGATCGCACCGGTAATATCCTGAGACTTCAGGTTCAGCGTCACGTTGCCGCCGTTTTCCCCCGTCCTGCCCCAGGCATCCGCGGAGGCGTCCAGGAATACGTTGCTGTCGGAGGCATAGGTGAAATCCACATTTTCCAGATTGATGGTGGTGGTGACATTGGTCACATGGAACATCGCACCGGTTTCAGCAGTCATGCTTCCATCTGTCATTGTGAAGGATGACGCGCCTTCACTGGCGTCTCCGGACATGGACTGATAGATCAGCACGTTTGTGTTCACAGTGGACTGTCCGTTCAGTTTCGTGTTGCTGCCGGTGATCTTCACGTTCCTGAGGGTCACGGAATTCCCGCCCTCAATGACGACAGCTTCGGAAGTCGCCGCACTGAGGTCAGCATCCGACACCGTGATATCGGCAGTGGAATAGATGGCGGGAGAACCCACACCGGTGGTGTCGTAACGGCCTCCGGTCACGGTCACCGTACCGCCGCCCCGGTCTGAACGAATGGCCGCGGAGGAATTGCCTGAGGTTGAGACGGTCACGTTGTCTGCGTTCATTGCAGCGCCGCCCGTGGTCATAAGGCCGCCGGAATTGTTTCCGCTGGTGATGATGGATGTGTCTGAAACATTGACGGTGGTGCCGCTGCCATAGCTGAACACGCCGTTGGCATGGCCGCCGTCCGAGGTGATTTCAGCGTTCTCAATGGTCAGCGTGGATCCGTTTCGGGCGAGCACAGCGGCGTTGATTCCGTAGAAATCAGCGCTTTCGCTGCTGCTGGAACCCGTCTTGCTCACCGATGAGCCGCTGAGCGTCACATTGCCCTGAGAAACCAGTACGGCGTTCTCACTGTCGTTACTGGAAACGTAACTTGCACCGGTGCTGCTTTCGGTTACGGTATTGGCGGCATCGTAATCGGCAGGTGCGTTTTCCCCTCCGGGACCACCCATCCCGCCCTGCATTCCGGGCATCCCGTTCATTTCGCCCGGCTTTTCAGGACGCCCGCCCTTCATGTCAGGCATCCCGGACGGCATCTGCTGATTCTGTCCGTCCTGGTTCTGCTGACCGGACATGTCAGCCGGCATCTGCTGATTCTGTCCATCCTGTTTCTGCTGCCCGGGCATGGCCGGCGGCATCTGCTGATTCTGTCCGTCCTGGTTCTGCTGACCGGGCATGGGCGGCGGCATCTGCCGGTCCTGTCCGTCCTGGTTCTGCTGGCCGGGCATGGGAGGCGGCATCTGCCGATCCTGTCCGTCCTGATTCTGCTGACCGGGCATGGGCGGCGGCATCTGCCGGTCCTGCCCGTCCTGGTTCTGCTGACCGGGCATGGGCGGCGGCATCTGCCGGTCCTGTCCGTCCTGATTCTGCTGACCGGGCATGGCCGGCGGCATCTGCTGATTCTGTGTGTCCTCATTTTCCTGTACTGCGCTGCTGACGGCATCCACGCCTTCTGTTTCCGCAAGGGCGGCTGTTCCGATCATGCACACGCACAGTCCCACAACAATTGCTTTGCTCCATTTCTTCATTGTCAATCATCCTTTCAGTGTTTCTATTCTGCCTCCTTCATCCGCTCCATCGAAAGGATCCGGATGAATATCGGAGGATCCCGGAAATCGTATCCGGCCTTTTTTCCATGGTCTGTCAGCCGTCACCGGCCGGGATCCGCCGGCCCGCAAACGAATTTCTCCGTCATCCGGGAATGTGCACGGTTCCCTTCTGACAGGGCCATCATAATACCGGTAGATTTAAGGAACATTGAAACTACAAAAGTTTTTTCATTCCGGAAATTCCCGGGCCCTCATCGGATTCCCGGCGCCGGCAGAACGGTTCCCCCGGCGAACCCTCTTCCGATCCGTCAGGTGCCGCCGGCCTGCTGAATGTCCCCGCCGGTTATCCGGTTCCGATGGCCCGTATGAAGATCCATTCGCCCCTTTTCAAAGCGGATGCCGCCACCGGAAACAATCATGAAGGCAAAAAAAGGCAGGAGTCCTGAAGATCCTCCTGCCCGATTCTTCCCTTGCTCAGCATGATGCCGGGAACGCGAACGGTGATATTCCGGAAGCGTCTGCAAGTTCATGCAGATGCCTGCCCGTATCCCGCTTCCACTGTCCTCTGCCGGAACCTGACCACAGAAAGTCCGGTGCCCGGCTGGAAACCGACCGGATGATCCGGCCGCTTCCTTCGCATGACAGGCGCTCCCGTCAGGGTTCAATGCCCAGTCCCTGAGCCCATGCGGTCAGTTCTTCCGCCGTGGTCCGGCTGGTAAAGCGTCTGCCTTCCAGCCACGTGCCGCCGCCCGCCTGCTGCTCCAGATGCTTCATACTGCTGCCAAGACCGCTGGAACCTGAAGTGAAAAACACCGCCATCGTCTTGTCCGTCAGATCCGCCTGCTCCACAAAACCGGAGACGATCCGGGGCACATCGCCCCACCAGATGGGATAGCCAATGAACACGGTGTCATAAGCCTCCAGGTCCGGCAGTTCTCCCGCCATGGCCGGTCGGCAGGCAGGATCGTCGGTTTCGATGGATGTCCGGCTCTTCCGGTCATTCCAGTTCAGATCGGCTTCGGTGTAGGGCTCTGCGGGCACAATTTCATAAAGATCGGCGGACAGACCCTCTGCCAGCTTTTCCGCAACGCCCCGGGTGGTGCCGGTGGCGGAGAAATAAACCACCAGAATGTGACTGGAAGGTTCAGCGGATTCCCCGGCGGCGAAGGGCATGCAGACGGTCAGAAGACAGATCGCGAGCCAGAGCGCAAATGATTTCCTCATGACGTTTTGCTCCTTATCGTAACGCAGCGTATTCTTCATCTGAAACGGCCTCCAGCCATTCGACCCTGGCGTTTTCCCCGGGGATTTCAATGGCCAGATGGCTGAACCAAGTGTCCTGTGCGGCACCGTGCCAGTGCTTCACCCCTTCGGGGATATTCACACAGTCCCCCGGCTTCATCTCCACAGCTTCCCTGCCCCATTCCTGATAAAAGCCCCTTCCGCCGACACAGATCAGCATCTGTCCACCGCCCTTCGCGGCGTGATGGATGTGCCAGTTGTTCCGGCAGCCCGGTTCGAAGGTGACGTTGAACACCGGCACCTGTTCAGCGGAGACCGGGGCAAGGTAGCTCTGCCCGGTAAAGAACTGCCCGTAAGGGTTCTTCTCCCCGACGGGGAAGAAAATGCTGTTCTGATAGCGGTCCTTTTCGGTAAGGGCGGGTTCCGTCTCATTCCATACGTCCTTTGCCAAGCGGAACACTGCCCAGCCCCTGGGCCAGCCCACATACATGGTGGCGTGGGTGATGACCGCGGCAATTTCCGCCCTTGTCACGCCGTGGGCCCTGGCGTTCTGCAGATGGTACAGGAGAGAGGAATCCGTAATCCCGGAGGCCATCAGGGACACCACCGTGATGATGCACTTGGTTTTCCCATCGAGTACGTCATCGTTCCAGACCTCGCCGAACAGCACATCGTCGTTGAGATGGGCAAACATGGGCGCGAATTCGCCCAGCTGCTCCCTGCCCGCGGTCTGTACAATCCTTTCCTTCATGGTGAAATCCTCCTTGTCAGATGATCAGATCGGTCAGAAGACCGGTCAGAAGAGCGAAGAGCATGACAAAGGCCAGGTAGATCACAAACCGTTTCCATCCCAGCACGATCTTCATGGCTCCCAGATTGGTGATCTTCGTGGCCGGGCCTGTAATCATGAAGGCCGCAGCACTGCCCATGCTCATGCCGTCCACCATCCACTGCTGCAGAAGCGGGATGGTGCCGCCCCCGCACATGTACACAGGCACGCCGATGGTGGCTGCCATCAGCACGCCAAAGCCGTTGTTTTTGCCGAACAGCCCGCTGACGAAGTCCTCCGGCACGTGGATCTGATACAGGGCTGTCAGCAGAATGCCCAGCGCAAACATGGGACCGGTGGCCCGGATGTTGCGCCAGACATTTTTCAGAAACCGCAGTACCGGATTCGGGTCGGTGTCCCGGCTTTCGCCTTCATGAAAGAGTGTGAAATCAAAGAAGCTTTTCCCTTTTCCGCCGTAAAACAGCCGGATCAGTCCCCCCGCAACGCATCCGCACAGGAAGCAGGCAGTGAAGCGGATGATCACCGCTGTCCGGCCCAGCGCCCCGCTGTAAAAGATCAGCTGAGGATTCAGCAGAATGCTGCTCATCATGAAGGCGGCCAGATAATCGTCCTTTACGCCCTGTCTTGCGAAGGAAGCGGCAATGGGAATGGTACCGTACATGCACAGGGGTGAAGCGATGCCCAGCAGACTTGCCGGGATGACGCCCAGCCAGCTCATTCTGCGCTGGGCGATCCTTGCAAAGGCGCCGTGGATCACCTTCTTCCCGAACACGGACACGAAGCTTCCCAGTACAATCCCCAGGGCCCAGTAGGGCGCAATCTGGCGGATCTGGATGTCCAGATAGTACCAGAGGTAGACCGCTTCCCGTTGGATCCAGTCCCACACGGTCAGTCGCCCACCACAGTCAGCTGATAGTCCCTCCTGCCAAGGCCGATCTGTTCACCGGCTTCCAGCGTGTGCAGGCCGTTGCGACTCTCAATCCGGCGGATCAGGCTGCCGCTGTCGGGCATGGCGTACACCAGGTCAATGGCTGCCTGGTCAATGGCCAGCGGATCCCTGGAGGCCAGGATGCCGATATCATGCATGTCCGGCTCGGCAGGACTGCCGTCACAGTCACAGTCCACGGACAGACGGTTCAGCACGCTGATGTAGACAATGTTTTCACCCATGGCATCGCTGACGCCCTTGGCCGCGTCGGCCATGGCTTCCAGGAAGGGATCCTGCGCACCCCAGATGCTGCCTTGCTGACGGGTGCCGCCGGAGTGAATCCACACCTTGCCCATGGAGGAGCCGAAACCGATGGATATGTTCTTGATGGCTCCCCCGAAACCGGCCATGGCGTGGCCCTTGAAATGGGTCAGAACCAGAAAGGAATCGTAATTCGCAAAGTGACTGCCCACATAATCCACCTGGATGCGCTGACCGCCCGCAACGGGGAGTTCCATGCTGCCTTCCTCATCCAGAATATCCAGCTCCGCCACCTCCAGCAGACCGTTGTCCCTGGCCTGCTGCCTGTGCATGGCCGTGGAGGCGCGGCTGCCGCCGTAGGCGGTGTTGCACTCCACAAGGGTTCCGTTGACCCGATGGACCAGGTCGGCGATCAGTTCGGGCCGCAGGTAATTGCTGCGGGTACTCTCGCCGGTGGACATCTTCACCCCCACCCGGCCCGGCAGATCCACGCCCAGCGCTTCATACATCCTCACCAGGCTCTCCGGGGAGATGTCCGCAGTGTAATAAACCACCGGTGCACCCGTTTCTCCGGTGCAGTGGGGCAGATCGGAAGAATCCAGCTTCACGCCGCCATTTGTGGTCAGTGCCCCGGCAAAGGCGGCAGAGGTGCAGAGCAGCAGGACAGACAGGATGGAGAGCAGACGTTTCATGGTGTTTTCCTCCTTTTCGTCAGTCGTTTGTTTACAACAGCTGCCGGGTTCTGTTTCCCGTCATGAAATGCACGCAGGCCGGGGACCGGAACCGCTCTTCCCTTCTCACGGAGCATGTTTCCCCCGGCGCTTTGCCGGAATCCTGCCTGCAGAGCGGTCATCATGCTCAAGCACATCACGGCCGTCCCCTTCTCCTTCCGGCAGGACTCCGGCCCGGTCCGTGAGGGGTGGACCGTTTCTGCCGGCGGAAGGGGCCGGGCAGCGCATTCCCGCGGCCCTCTTCCCTCAGATTTTCTGATCGCCGACAGACCAGACGTGCTTTTCTCCGGCATTGGCCGGCTGGTTCTGCGCCATCACGCCGGAAAGGGGATGGGGAACGTAAGGCGCTTCCAGATACGCGGTTTCATCCCCGGTCAGTTCAAGCTCCGTAGCCCTGGCTGCCCCTTCAATGTGGTGGACTTTCGTTGCCCCCACCACCGGGGATGCGACCCTGCTCAGCAGCCAGGCCAGGGACACCTCTGTCATGGTGACACCGCGCTTTTCCGCGATTTCCGCAACCCTGTCAATAATCACGCCATCCTGCCGGGCTGTGGCATCGTACTTGAATCTGGCATAGGCGTCCTTCTGCAGGCGCTCAGAGGTTTCGCCGGTCCTGCGGGCGAGCCTGCCGGCGGCCAGTGCGCTGTAGGGGGTCAGTGCAATGCCCTCCTCCCGGCAGTAAGGGACCATTTCCCGCTCCTCCTCCCGGAAGATCAGGTTGTAATGCCCCTGCACCGAGATGAACTTCGCCCATCCCTCTCTTTCAGCGATGGCATTCGCCCTGGCCAGCTGCCAGGCAAAACAGTTGGAGATGCCGATGTACCGGGTCTTTCCTGCCTGCACCATGCGGTTCAGCCCGTCCAGAATATCCTCAATCGGCGTGTTCCAGTCCCACATGTGGCAGATGTAAAGATCCACGTAGTCCATGCCGAGGTTCTGCAGGCTTCTGTTCAGCATGCGCTCAATATGCTGCTGTCCGGTGATTCCGCCGTCGATCTCCTCCGGGGTGCGGGGCAGGAATTTGGTGGCCACCACCACTTCGTCCCGCTTCGCATAATCGCGCAGTGCCCGTCCGACATACTGTTCGCTGGTGCCGCTCTGATAGGCAATGGCGGTATCAAAGAAATTGATGCCCTTTTCCAGTCCATGCCGGATGATCTCCCGGGAATGCTCCTCGTCCAATGTCCAGGCGTGCTGCCCGTGACCTGCGTCGCCAAAGCCCATGCACCCCATGCAGATTCGGGAAACCGTCAGATCGGACCTGCCCAGTCTTGTATACTTCACAGGGATCACACCTCCAGTAATTTCATCAGGCAGGAACAGGTCAGATCATAGGCAGACTGATAGACATACGGTATCCCTGCCTGTTCCATGGCAGCCTTCTGCTTCTCTGTCACGCTGGTATAGGGGTAAATGCCGTAAATAAACGGGAAGAACGAATACAGAAACTGCTGACGCGCCTTTTCATCCATCTCCGGGATATACTTTTCCACCATGGCGGTAACCGTGTCCATGGAGGCACCAAAGGCCACCTTGAATTCGGCAAGCCGCTCCTGCCGGGAATTGGCCTCCATCTCAAAGAGATTCATGGACAGGAGTCTCAGCAGCCTTGGTCTGTCCGACAGCGTTCGGGCCAGGGTTTTCGCCAGTTCATCCCGGGGCATGACCGCTTTCTCCGCCATGACCTGATTCAGGGCTTCAACCCAGTGTTCATACTCCCTCTGGAGCAGGGCCAGAAAGATTTCTTCCTTCGTCTCGAAGTAGTTGTAGATGGAGGTACGGGTAAAGGTCGTGGCCGCGCCGATCTCCTTGATGGTGATCTCCTTGAAGCTCATGGTTTCATAGAGTTCGGCGCATGCGGCGATGATTTCTTCCTTCCGCGCCTCTGTCAGCGCAGGTGAGCCTCTGGACATGGGCATTCCTCCTTAAAATAAAACTGACACGGCGTCACCATCGAGTATTCTAGCAGGATTCTGACACCATGTCAATATATATTTGTTTCACCGGGTTTCCCTTGAATTCCGGTGCCGCCCCGGAAGGTGAATCGTTCGGATGTCATCGCGATTGCCGGGTACGGACTGTTCCCGGAAAAGATGCGGAAAAACAGGATGCTCAGAACAGGAAACGGTTCTTCACTTCTTTCGGGGAACATCCGGCTGCAGTGTCTGTGGACTCCGGACAGATACCGGACCGCACCGGCCTTTACCCTGTGGCCGGCTTCTCTTACGGCCGGTTCGGATGTCGGGGCAGTGTCTGATTCATGGCCGGAAGCCATGGAAAAAAGGAAGCGTGAAGAAATTCAGAAACTGAAGAAAACCTCTGCAGGCGGATTTCGCAGTCCATTCCCGGAATAAACGGCCATTTCCCGGGTCTTTCAGGGCTTTGCATCAGCTTCGGGCGCTGCAGGTTCCGTCACCCGCTCAATCACGAGTCCTGCTGATGAGGCCGTGCGTTTTCCCAACTGAAGGGGATTCCTGGCCATCTCCACGCTTCTCCGCTCTCATTCCTCCTGTCTTCCATAACCCTGCACATGGCCGCCGCTCCCTTCCCGTCTTCCATGAACTCCTGATCTTTATGCGGCTGGCAGTGATTCAGGCTTCATCGATCATACTGTGACATTCTGCTTTCACGGCCCAAAATCAACGTCTCCTGAACCGGTGAATTCGATGATGTCCAGTCCCCATGACTTCCATTTTGCCTCTGATTCGTATGTACCCTCACCAACGAACTCTTCCAGATAGGGTTCATAGTAATCATCTGCATCACAGTACCTCATCATGTCAGAATCCAGGTCGTCCTCAATCTGTCGTGCAAGAATCCTGTAAATTTCATCTGCTGATAAAAAAGGGTTAGCCTTCAGTTCCGGGCTAAGATGACTGTGCAGCTGCTTTTTATCCCGTACGGAAAAAGTCAGGCTTGCCTCAGCGCTGCATGGATAACTCCTGTGATGCTTTGTGTGCCAGTCACATCGGCCATCCCATTCCACAGTCCAGTCCTCTTTGCAGAATTCCTCGAAACCGGCTTCTTTTGCATCCTCCCAGGATTGTTTGTTTTCATCGCTGAAAAGTTCAAGATACATGGAGGCCAAATCCCTGGCGGTCTTCTTATTCACGCAATGTTCCATCTGAATGAAATCCGTAAGTTCATCAACCGAACATCCCTTTTTCGCCTTCTCATGAGTCTTCGACATCAATGTGATCAGCACAAGCCGGGCCGTTTTTGAGGAAATGCCTTCCTTTCCCTTTTTGCTCCTGACCATAGCCCTGTATATATCAAAAGGATTCTCAGACAGCTTGTCAAAGCCATTCTTCCAGATATAATTTTTCAGGAATTCAATCACATCGTTCATCATTCTTACCTCGGCTTTATCATTCATGTGCGTTTTTCAAACTTATGCGTCCTGTGATTACAGAGTCCCCTCATACAAAAGCTTGTCCCCAATGTGAACCTGTTTTACACCCTGCTCCTTCTTTTTATTGAAATTGAAACTAAGCATATAGCCGGTTGTCAGGTTCCAGTAATCCAGATACTCGCTGATCTGCCTCTCTCCTTCCGAATGATACCTCTCGCCCCGCCAGATTTCCAGTTCAATGATATACTGCTGACCAGGGTAATCTACGATCACATCTGTCCTGGTCTGATCTCTCGTCTGTGCTTCGATATAATAGTTCCCTGTTCCGTTGATGATCGGTTTCAGATACAGCAGGAACTGTTCTCTTCCGTCCTTTTCCCTGAATCTCTCCCGGAGCGGCCCCATGACCTGCGCGTAAGTCTCAATAAACTTCTCGAGGATCAGGCGCATGTTCAGCTTTCCGTCCTGAACGAACAGACTCTTTGCAAGCCCGCCTTCTCTGGAAAACACATTGGCTTTCAGCTCTTCATCCGACAGGAAGAGATTATACAGCATTGTCTCAAAAATCCGATTGGCAATCCGGACAGTATTGTGGTCATTACGGATCAAACCGTACATCTGCAGCTGCCGGATTGATTCCTGCTGAGCATTATATGCCAGCCTGGTTCCCTCCATCAGAATGCTTCGGATCGATGCTTTCAGTTCAGGATAATTGGACAGCTTGCCTGTGACAGACCGGAACAGGGTGTTGTCTTCTTCCAGCAGCATTCTGACAGCTTCATCCATTCCCCGCCGGGTCCATACTTCAGATGGATTCTTGAATGTCCCTGTCACCTTCTCATCCATCAGCTGGCAGATGCGACTCACCAGATAGGGATAACCGTTTGTGTATTCCCTGATCTGTCTGGCAATTGCCCCTGTGTCCATCCCGGTATGATGGTCGGATTCATACTCCCTGAGCATCCCCTGAATGCCTGTTTCTGACAGACTCATGTCAATATCAAAATCAGAGGCGATATTCCATGGGCTGTTTACCTCGTGCCGCTCATCGTCCCGGATTCGGCTCTTAAGGTGCCTGACATCCGTTACACCGGCAAGAATAACGGATTGAAAAGCAGGCATCCCCTTTGTGTCCCTGTTGATATATCCTTCTCTCAATCCGGCAAGAAAGCCAAGGAAGACCTGATTGTTCGCAGCACGATCTGCTTCATCGATCATCAGAACAATTGCTTTTTCCGAGGCTTTGCACCACAATCTGAAAAGTATCAAAAGATCATTCAGTTTATTATCCAGATGATCAGCGGCTGTAAACCCCTCCATTGCGCTCCGTATACCTGCCGGAATCTCAGCAGGACCATACTCATTTTCTTCAAGGATCAGTTTTATGAACCCATTGCAGAAACTCTCTTCTGTTTTGAATGAAGTATCTTCCAGACCCTGAAAGTCTATACTGATTACAATATAAGACTTCTGCAAGGCATTTCTCAATGCAGTCAGAGTTGTTGTCTTTCCATATTGTCTTGCCCGGTTTATTGTGAAATACGCCCCGGCATCGACCATTTTCTGGATTTCTGCCACACGTTCGGAGAGATCAGCCATATAATGCCTGGACGGAATACATACCGCTGTGGTGTTAAACCTCTTCATGATGCTGTCCTCGTCTCCTGTCATTTCCATGACTATAAACCCGGCCGTGCTGTTTCCACATTCCTGTAAGAATGATTGGTTTCAACATTATTCCACTCCGGGGTTGCTGCAAAGTCGTGCACCATGGGATTCTGCATTCGTATCAACCGAAATAACGGGATACCTGTCCGTCCTGCGGAGATCGGCCATTTCGCTGATATGCTGAAACGGTTCATCCGGCACGGGATGCCGGTTGTCGGCCTGATCGTATTTTGATCCTTCTTCAGCGAAAAACTGATCTGGCAGACAATCCGTCAGATCACGCTGTACCCGTGCCGCTGGCCCGTTCTGAAAACGCTTCTTCCGCAACTGATCTGACTGTCGCGCCTGTTCTCCTGCAGGTACTCTTGAGGTCTCCGCAGGCTGTTCTTTTTTCCAATGTCAATGCCGCTGTTTGTGATCGCATCTCTGTGGACTTTTCAGCCTTTTTTCGTCCGCCCCGCTGCATGGTTTCGCCTGCCATCGACACGCTTTGACTTCAGCCATGCCACATTGCATGCACCCATGGCTGTATCCAGCATCGCTGAAACGATTGTTGTTCCGCCATAACCGACAGAATGAGCAGGGGTTTCCAATGCAGTTCTCTTCTCGTTCATTCCTGTTATGGTTTACCGTTGACTTCCTGCAAATCTGCACATGAAGTCCGTTATGTATGAAATCATTCCCCTTGCCGCAGATTTGCTGATGGCGCTGAGGGCAGGAAAAGATTTCACGACAGCGCCGGTGACCGTCTGAACAAAGGACATTCAGTATGATGATTCCTCGTTGGAACCGCCTTTGGCAGACAGTATAGCGCTGGAGAATTCAGCAACAGCGTTATAAATCCGATCAAGCTGGCGATTCAGCGACTGAATGTGTTCTGTCAGCTGTCGGTTTTCCTCACGCTGCTTTTCCAGCTCAGCGATTGCGCGCCTGTATTGATCGCAGTATGGATTGCCTGTGGTTTCATTGTCGGATGTGCCCGTATTCTGTCTCTTTTTCCTTCCCGGCTGCCCGGAACTTGGTATGAATTCCCCGGTAATCGGATCCTCATATCCGATATACGTTCTCTTTGGTTTTGATGTCTTCGTCACCGGATCATAATGCGAAACACTTTCATATACGCTTACCCAGCCTGTCTTTTTGTTGACATATCGTACACGGGACATGGGCTCCCCTTTCCTGCCGCATACCCGGCATCATCACCGTATTGGTCTGAATCAATACCCGGTCACCTGTCTGTGGCTGAATGGTATTGTCATGAATGTCTCCGGTTGTCTGCAGCCTGCATTTTCATAACGTGCATCTCCGATGACATGATTATTATAGCACATATTGCCGCGGGTGTTTACAAAGCATTTCCAGTATCCCGATGCTGTCTTTTGCGGATGAACCATCGCACATAAACAACTGATGGAAAAGTTGATCAGGAAAAGAGATATCAGACTGTCTGATCCGCCTGTGCCCCCTCTCCGGTCAAATCGTCTGTATGAAAATCACCGTTCCGGCTCAGATAAAGTTCAGGATCCCAGTGCTTCCCTGAGAGAATCCAAAGACAGCGCTGCCCGTCTGTTGATGAGCAGCGCTGTATCTGCATCCGGAACCCTCTGTCCGCTCAGCCGCACAGGAGCCTCCATGGCATCCGGGTATTCGTACTCCGCAGCTTCCTGTTAAGCTCTTTTACCTTATTCAGGTCCTGTTCCGCACCATGCCGACACAACGGGGCGCTCCTGCGGCCGCACCTGCACAGGCTGCCCGCATGGACAGAACCATGTTTATCTTCATCCGATCCCTCACCTGCTCTGCGCAAACAGCCAGTCCCGGACTGCCTCCAGCTTATACGCGAAATCAAAGGATGTCATATGCTCGCCGGC
>CACYGY010000032.1 GCA_902774025.1 uncultured Eubacteriales bacterium | reverse complement strand
CAGATGACACAGGCAAACGGCGCTTTCGGAGCGGGATTCGGCCAGGGCGGCCCCGGACATAACGGCAGGAACAGGAAAGGCTGGTAAAAGATGACAGGCGAGATACAGACATTTGCGCGGGTGGAAAAAAAGTTTCTGCTGAACCGCCGTCAGGCGGAGGACGTGGCAGCAGGACTGAGAATGCGGGGATATGAGAGGATGGCCTTCGGCTCCTCCGCCATTCAGTCCGTATACTGGGATACGCCGGATTATCTCCTCATCCGGCGTTCCCTGGAACGCCCGGAGTACAAGGAAAAATTCAGGACACGCACGTATGGTCAGCCCGGTGAGGGGGACATGGAGTTTGCGGAAATCAAGAAGAAGTACAGAGGCGTGGTTTACAAGCGCCGCACGGGACTGATCCTTCCGGAGATGGAAAGGGCACTGGCGGAAAGAGCGTTTCCGGAAAAATGCGGACAGATCGGCGCGGAGCTGAAAAGCATGATGGACCGGTATGATCTGAGGCCCGCCTGTCTGATCATGTATAACCGGGAAGCGTATGCCCGGGAGGGAGACGAAGAGATCCGGGTGACCATGGATACCGGGATCCGCTTCCGTACCGACATGATGGACATGACCCGCGCTCAGACCGGGGAGGAGATTCTGGACAGGGACCAGGTGCTCATGGAAGTGAAGATCCCCGGCGTATGGCCTCTCTGGCTCCTTCGCCTCCTTCAGAGCGCAGGCGCGCAGCCGACGCACATCTCCAAGTACGGCACGGCCTATCTCATCCTGGCCGGGAGAAACCGGATTCCCGGGAACGGAAGGAAGGTGTACAGCATTGCTTAACAGTCTGTTTGCCGGTGGGGGGATTACCCTGCCCACCATCCTGATCTGTCTGGGCGCCTCCATGGTCCTGGGCGTTCTGTCGGCCTTTGTGTATACCAGGCAGGCGCGGTGCAGCCGCTCCTTCGCCACGACCCTGGCTCTGCTTCCCCTGGTGGCCTGTGGTATCATTCTGGTGGTGAACGGAAACCTGGGAGCGGGCCTGGCGGTGGCGGGTTCCTTCAGCCTGGTGCGTTTCCGTTCAGCTCAGGGAAGTGCGCGGGAAATCCTGGCGGTATTTCTGTCCATGGCCCTGGGCCTGTGTCTGGGCGCCGGGTATGTGGGCATCGCGGTTCTGCTGTTCCTCTGCTATGGGCTGTCGCTTCTCATCCTTCCCATGCTGCGTCTGGGGGAGGATGAGCGGGGAGTCCGGGAACTGAGGATCAGCGTGCCGGAAACACTGGACTATGAAGGGGTCTTTGAGGAAATTCTGAAGTCCAGGAAAATCAGCTATGAACTGCAGAAAGTCCGTACGGCGGACATGGGCAGCACCTACCAGCTGTTCTACCGGGTCATCCTTCCGGAGAACGCCTCCGGTCAGGAGCTGCTGGACGCCATCCGGACGGAAAACGGAAATCTGCCCGTGATTCTCGGACGCATGGAAACCGGGGAAGGCATGTAATCATTACCCCTTCCGCCTGAGGGCGGGAGGGGTCAGGCGGTATGGGGAGGATAGAAGAGTGAAAATACTGCTGGCAGAGGATGACCGGGACCTCTCCCGGGCTGTGAAGGCGCTTCTGGAGCACAACGGCTACACGGTGGACACCGCCGCGGACGGGGAGCAGGCCATTGCCCTGGCGGAATGCGGTGGATACGAGGGACTGATTCTGGACTGGATGATGCCGGCCCGTGACGGGATCGAAGTTCTGAAGCATCTGAGAGGACAGGGGATTCAGGTGCCCTGTCTCATGCTGACGGCCAGGGACGCGGTGGAGGACCGGGTCACAGGGCTGGATGCCGGGGCGGATGACTATCTCCCCAAGCCTTTCAGTACCGCCGAGCTTCTGGCCCGTGTCCGTGCCCTGGTGCGGCGCAGGGGAAATCAGATGCCCGAACTGATCCGGTTTGAGGATCTGGAGCTGAACACCGGCACCATGGAGCTGGAATGCAGCGGGAAAAAGATCCGGCTTACGGGGAAAGCCTTTCAGATGATGCGGCTGCTCATGGAAAATCCCGGTGTGCTCCTGAGCGTGCAGCAGATGATGGACCGGGTCTGGGGCTGGGATACGGACGCGGAGATCAATGTGGTGTGGGTGAACATATCCGCCCTGCGCAAGCGTCTTTCCGAACTGGGCAGCCGCGCGGAGATCAGGGTCACCCGGGGGGCAGGGTATTCCCTGGAAAAAAGGAATGATTGAGAAGCTGAGACGGCGTTTCATGCGTGTAGCCCTGGTGGCACTGTCTCTGGCCATGATCCTGGTCACCGCGGCTATCTATGCCGCCGACAATGTTGCGGCCTGGCAGGAAATGCGGAGTACCCTGACGGACCTGATGGACAGGCAGAGCCGGGCTCCCGACGTTCCTGATTTTGACGGACGGGGGCGGCACCGGAAGAATCTGATGGATGAATCCAGGTTTTTTATTGCCGCACTGGAGGAGGATGACCGGCCCAGGATCACGGACGGGCACCTGGAGACGAATCTGTCCGAGGACGAGATGCTGGACATGGTGGAGAGGGTCCGGGAGGAGGGACGGGAAGGCGGCCGCATCGGAGACTATCTCTACGGTACCTTTGAGCGCGGGGACGGAAGCACGGGTTTGCTGTTCCTCAACTGCGAGACCCGTCTGGTGCAGCTGCGGACGCTGGCGCTGTTTTCCGTGGCGGCCTGTGCCCTGGGGATTCTGGCTGCGGCGGTGGCAGTGAGTCTGTACAGCCGGCGCATGATCCGGCCCATGGTGGAGAATGAAAAGCAGCAGAAGCGGTTCATTACCGATGCCAGCCATGAGCTGAAGACTCCGCTGACGGTGATTTCAGCCAACATGGAGGTTCTGAATCTGGAGGTGCCGGACAACACCTGGGTGCGTTCCACCCAGAAACAGGTATCCGTCCTGCGCCGCCTGGTGGATCAGATGGTGTACCTTTTCAGGATGGAGGAGAATGACGCGGTTCTGGACGTGAGGACGGTGAACATGAGCCGTCTGGCCATGGAGGTGGCGGAGCCCATGATGGCCATGGCGGAGTTTCAGGGAAAGACCATGACGGCGGATACCGGTACGGACGTGACACTGCCGGCGGATCCCAAGGCAATGGAGCGGCTGGTTTCCATTCTGTGCGACAACGCGGTAAAATACACACCGGAGGGCGGGGCCATCTGCCTGCGGGTGGAACGGCGGGGACGGAATCTTCTGCTGGTGACGGAGAACGACACACGCCTGCCCATGGACGAGGAAACCTGCGGGCATCTCTTTGACCGTTTCTACCGGGGGGATCCTTCACGGAACAAGGAAGGGACGGGGGGATACGGGATCGGCCTGTCCATTGCCAAGGCCATTGCGGAGAGACACGGGGGGACCGTGGGAGCCCGCTGGACGGCTGGAAAGCTGGAAATCCACTGCCTCCTGCCGGATGAAGGCGGCGGAAGGAAGAGGGGTTCTGACAATGAAGACCGTCCGAAAAAGAAATGAGACCATCGACG
The DNA here is from genome assembly GCA_902774025.1 of uncultured Eubacteriales bacterium. GTDB lineage: Bacteria > Bacillota > Clostridia > Christensenellales > Aristaeellaceae > UBA2943. Next base: position 27,654 of record CACYGY010000032.1, on the reverse strand, counting down.
TCATGCGAATCCTGGCAAGTTTCATGGTCGTGCTGATTCATATCCATCTGCCGGAACCGGTCACGGGTCTGTCCATGGCGCTGGGTCGGTTCGCCGTGCCTTTCTTTTTCATGGTCAGCGGGTATTATATGCGCAGGGAAGACGACGGGAAAACCCTGGAGGCGGCATGGCGTTTTTTCCTGTCCGTTCTGAAGATGACGGGACTCAGTGTACTGGCGGTGTCCGTGATCAATGTGGCGGTCAGCCTGATTCGCGGTTCCGCCCCCTTCGGATGGCTGACTTCCTTTTTCGCCCGTGACGGTCTGCGGCTTCTTCTGCTCTACAACCGGTCCCACTTTCTGAATTCCGCCATGTGGTACCTGCTGGCCCTGGTGTATGCCATGGTGATCATCCTGGCGCTGCTGAAGCTTCGTGTCATGCGCCGGGCGTACTGGACCATTGTCCCTCTTCTGGTCTGGAATCTCATCCGGGGCGAGGGCATGGGCATGCCCTGGTACACACAGGGCAACTGGCTCTTCATGGCTCTGCCCTTCCTGATGCTGGGCATGGTGCTCAGGGATACGGGATGGGCCCGGAAAATCCCGGCTCCGGCTGCATGGTGCATGATCGCGGCGGGGATTGCGTCCACCTGCGTGGAAGGACCGAGATTCGGCGAGCAGGTTCTCTATATGGGGACGGTTCCCGTTGCGCTGGGCGTGATCATCCTCTGCCTGCAGAATGAGGACAGAGACTGGCCGGATTCCGTGGCGGAATTCGGCAGACGGCTGACGCCCTGGATTTTTGTGCTGCACTGCAGCCTGAGAGACCTGGTCTACGCGTGCTTCGGCAGACCGAAGGACTGGACGGCGGTGCTGATGCCCTTTCTGTTTTTCCTGCTTTCCGCCATGGTGGCCGCGGCCTTCCGGAGACTGTGGTGCATGATCCGGAGGCGCCAGGGGGCCTGAGCGGCCTGTGACCGGGACCGTCTGCCGTCCTGTCTCCACAGCCGGCCGGAGGACATTCGCGCTCCGACGGCGCGGAGATCCTGTTTCCGGGGGCAGGCATGGATTCCTGTTTTACCATGAGGTGGTGACAGGCGGAAAAAACCCTGTGATCATCCGGCGCGCTCCGGCAGGCTCCGCAGCGCGCTTTTTCTATGCCCGCCGCGCTCCCGGAGGGTGGGTGCCTGACGGGATTCCTTTTGTTTTTTCGTTGACAAACATTTTACCGTTGCATAAAATGGACCCGTTACCCGCTCCGGGAGATCGCGGATTCGGGTTCCAATGCAATTTCATAGGAGGAAGAAGCATGAAGAAGATCCTGTCCCTCGTTCTGGTAGCGATCATGGCTATCGGCTGCGCAAGCTTTGCTTCCGCTGAAAAGCTGACGGTTTATCATGATTACCAGACCACCGTCAACGAGATGGAGTACTGGCTCATTCAGATGTCCCAGGGCGCCAAGGAACTGAACGTTCTGAACAACTGCATTGACGGTCTTGTGTACAACGATCATACCAGCGCGCTGGTTGGCCTGGCTGCCTATGACTGGGAACACGATGACCAGTCCATCCAGTGGACCTTCCATCTGCGTGACAACATGGTCTGGGTTGACTACGAAGGCAATTACAAGGGCGATGTTGTCAGCGAAGACTGGCTGACCGGTCTGGAGTGGACGCTCAACTACGCCAAGAATGAAGCCACGAACACCTCCATGGCGTTCGAGACGCTCAAGGGCGCTGAAGAGTACTACAACTACACCAAGGAACTGGCGGAAACCGATCCCGCCGCCGCTGCCGCTCTGACCTATGAAGGCAAGTTCCTGGAAACCGTCGGCATTGAAACCCCCGATGAGTACACCATCGTTTATACCTGCAAGGATTCCACGCCCTATTTCGATTCCGTGGCCACCTATGCCTGTCTGTATCCCATTCCCCAGGGCATGGTTGACGAGCTTGGCGTCGAGGGCGTTCAGGGTCTCACCTATGACAAGATGTGGTATTCCGGCCCCTACACCGTGACCACCTACAACGAAGGCTCTGAGAAGATCCTCACCAGGAACCCCCTGTACTGGAACGAAGAGAGCGAACTGTTTGACGAAGTGGTCATCACCATGGTGGAATCCGTGGACAAGGCCAAGGAACTGTTCGACGCCGGCCAGCTTGACCGCGTGGCTCTGTCCCAGTCTGCCCTGAGCACCATCTACAACAATCCTGACAACGAGCAGTATCCCTATCTGGTGGAAGCCCGTCCCACCAAGTACTCCTACCAGATCCATCTGTCCTATGATGTGCTGGAGGAAGACGGAACACCCGACTACAACTGGAATGCGGCTGTCGCCAACGAAGCATTCCGTCTGTCCTGGTACTATGGCCTGGATCTGACGGCTTACCTGGAGCGCACCAATTTCATCCATCCCTATGTCTGCGCCAACTACGGCTACACCGGTCTGGGCGTTGCCGTCAACAGCAAGGGTGTTGATTACGCGAACCTGGTCAATGAACTGGTGGGAATCGAATACAGCGATTCTGCCTACACCCGTTACAATCCTGAACTGGCTGCCAAGTACAAGGCACAGGCGATTGAGGAGCTGACCGCCAAGGGCGTGACCTTCCCCATCGAAGTGAACTACTTCATTTCCGGTTCCAGCACCACCGCAGCCGAAACCGCCAAGGTTCTCAAGCAGACCTTTGAAGAGTGCCTGGGTGCCGATTACATTGACTTCCAGATCAAGACCTACGTGTCTTCTCTGAAGAACGAAGTCCGCGCGCCTCGTCTGGCTTCCTTCTATATCAACGGCTGGGGCGCTGACTTTGGTGATCCCGTCAACTTTGTCGGCCAGGAAACCTACGGCGAGGACAATGCCTATTATTCCATCGAGTATTCCCGCATCAACGATGCCACGGACGAGGACCTGATCGCCACCTATAAGGAATTCACCGACATGGTTGCCGCCGCCCGTCTGATCGTGGATGACTATGATGCCCGTCTGGATGCTTTTGCCAAGAGCGAAGCCTTCATGGTGCAGCACGCGCTGACCATTCCCTGCTACATCGATGTCAGCTGGCAGCTGACCAAGGTGAATGACTATACCAAGTGCTATGCCGCCTATGGTATCTCCACCTATCGCTATGAGAACTGGGTGACCCAGGATGTTCCTTACACCACCGAGGAATACGAGGCATTCAAGGCTGCCTATAATGCGCAGTGACCGGTTGCTTCCGTGTTCGGGGAAGGTGATTTGATTAGCGTGCGTTTCTGACCATGGAGGATGTGTTTTCGGCATTTCGGTCTGCATTTCTGCGTTGCTTTTCTTCGGTTTCCATCCGGTAAAACGTTGTCAGGCACTCTGATTTGCAGATTTCCCGATGCTGCGCTGTCCCCGTGGACAGAAACTCACCCTAGCCTGTGAGGCAGACGGCTTCCCTGAGAAAGGATCTGGAAAGGGAGGCCGCCTGCCTTATCAGTTTCATCATCCAAAAGCCGCAGGTGTCTGCAGAGTTCGGACGCCTGCGGTGACGAAAAGGGGTCGCTCTGATGGCAAAGTATATTCTGAAACGACTTGGGCAGTCCGTGCTGACGATCATCATTATCGTCAGTGTGGTTTTCCTGCTGATGCGCATGATGCCCACGGATTATTTCTTCACGGAAGATGAGCTGATCAAGCTGACGGAGGCGCAGAAGCAAAGCAAGCTGGAAAGCGCAGGACTGCTGGATCCGCCACTGGTTCAGCTTGGCAATTTCTATAAAAACATGTTCACGCTGGAGTACATCTACGCGGAAAAACAGCAGGCGAACATCAACACCAGACTGCACGCCGGTGTGGCGGAACAGGCCCGTGCCGTCGTGAGTGACACGATCAGCCGCTATTACACGGACACTTCCGCGGCGGAAAAGGAAATCGACAAGATCAACAACAAGATCCTGACCGATACCATCATTGCAAAGATTATCGATTCTGCTCTTCAGGGCGAGAATGGAAGTGACAGCGCCTATGTCGCCGAGCAGTTCGCATCGGGCCTCTCGGACAAGGCTCTGGGAACGCTTTACAAGGATGCCAAAAAGGCCGTGGGCGAGGACGCGGCAGGGAAGATGCGGGACGAGCTCAGAGCGGCCCTGTCCCGGGAGATGACGGAACTGGTGGGCACTGTGGACCTGGAGGTCAATGCCACCGGCTTTAAGAATGTGCTGAATCATCTGAATCCCGCCAATTACCGGTTCACGTTCTTCCTGGGCAATTCCTACCGGATCCGGCACGGTGTGTCGGTGCTGGAGATCATCGCGGACAAATTCCCGATCTCCATGGCGATCGGACTGTGCTCCCTGGGCCTGGCACTGATCCTGGGCGTGGTGCTGGGCATTCTGCAGGCCCGTTACAAGGGCGGCATCCTGGACAATGTGTGCGCAGGCTATACCATTTTTATCAATGCGGTGCCGCATCTGGTGAGCTATACCCTGATCATGTATGTGTGCGCTCATCTGTTCAACATGCCGATGACCTATCGAAGCAATTTCCCGGTTCTTTCCGCGATCCCGCCCATCCTCTGTCTTTCCACCGCCTCCACAGCCAGCTATATGCTCTGGATGCGCAGATATATGGTGGATGAACTGAACAAGGATTATATTCGTCTGGCGCAGCTGAAGGGCTTTACTACAACACAGGTCATGTTCCGTCATGTGATGAAGAACGCTTTCCTCCCCCTGGCGCAGTACCTGCCCTATAATATTCTGCTGACCGTGGGCGGTTCGCTGCTGGCGGAGAGCTTCTTCTCCGTTCCCGGCATGGGCCCGCTGCTGACGCAGGCGATTTCCAGATACGATACGAATCTGGTGCAGGCCATCGTGCTGTTCTACGCCACGCTGGGCATTCTGGGCGTTTTCGTCGGCGATCTGCTGCTGGGTATCCTGGATCCCAGAATCAGTCTGACCAAGAAAGGAGGAACTCGTTGATATGGGCGAAAAAGAGAAGATCGTACTGAAGGGCATCAATACGGAAAATGACTCCCGCGACGTAGTCATGGGCGGAATCAGGAGCAGCGAGGTGGATACCACGGAGCATACCTATGAAAAGGGCCGTCCGTATATCAACCAGCGTTCTTCCATGCCGGAGAAGCAGCTGTTCGCTCCGGCCGAGTACAACTATCAGGAGGCCGAGCGCAGAGGGTACAGCCAGTACAGCTACTGGAAAAGTGTGTGGAGTAACTTTATCAAGCGCAAGAGCGCTGTGGTGATGCTGATTATCTTCGCACTGCTGTTCATTTTCACGTTCCTGTCTCCGCTGATCAGCAAATTCGATGTCGGTGCTCTGCGCTATGACACCAAGCTGGCGTTCATCAGCCCCAACAGTACCTACTGGTTTGGTACGGATTCCCTGGGTGCGGACTACTGGTGTCAGGTCTGGTATGCCACCCGGCTGAGTATCATTCTCGCCGTGTGTGTTTCCGTCGGGCAGATTCTTCTGGGTACCGTGATCGGCCTGCTGTGGGGCTATGTTCGTTCCCTGGACAGGATCATCACCGAAATCTACAACCTGATCGACAATATTCCCACCATTATCTATATGACCCTGATCGCCCTGATGGTCGGCAAATCCTATACCATCATCGGCGGCGCGCTGATCCTGTTCGGCTGGCTCGGAACGGCCAGAAATATCCGCAACCTGGTGTTCATGTATCGGGACCGGGAGTATAACCTGGCTTCCAGGTGTCTTGGCACGGGACTGTGGCGCACGCTTTACAGGAATATCTTCCCGTATCTGATCAGTGTGATTGTGCTGCGGCTGGCCCTGGCAATCCCAGGAACCATCGCCTATGAAACCACCCTGGCCTATCTGGGGCTGATCAACGTGGAAACGCCTTCCCTGGGTATCCTGCTGCGGAACGCGCGAAGTCTGTTCATGCAGTATCCCTATATGCTGATCTTCCCGGCGGTGATCGTCTCGATCATTACCATCACCTTTTATCTGGCGGGTAACGCGTTCTCCGATGCGTGTGACCCCCGCAATCATCTGTAAGGCGGTGAACGGGAATGAGTGAGAAAGTCATATCCAGGAAATATGCAGGCAAAAACCAGGAAGCCGCTGCCAAGTTTGAGCATCTGCACGATCAGATGCTTTCATCCACGCCGCTGCTTTCCGCGCGGGATGTGGAAGTGGAATTTACGCTGCGGGGACAGAAACTGAAGGCGATCCGCGGATGTTCTCTGGACCTGTATGAGGGTGAAACCCTGGCGATCGTGGGTGAATCCGGTTCCGGAAAGAGCGTATTTACCAAGCTTTTCGTCGGAATGCTGGACAAGAACGGGCGGATTGCCAACGGCTCGATTCTCTATGACGGGATCGACCTGACCAAGCTGAAGACCGAGAAGGAATGGCAGACCGTGCGCGGCAAGCGTATCGCCATGGTCACACAGGATCCCATGACCAGCCTGAATCCGCTGAAAAAAGTCGGACTGCAGATCCGTGAAGCGGTGGAACTGCATCAGGGACTGAAAGGCGCACAGGCGAAGGAGGAAACCATCCGTCTGCTGGCCAGTGTCGGAATTCCGAATCCGGAGAAACGGTACAGCCAGTACCCTCATGAGTTTTCGGGCGGTATGCGGCAGAGAGCGGTGATTGCCATCGCGGTTGCCTGCAAGCCTCAGATTCTGATCTGCGACGAACCGACCACGGCACTGGACGTCACCATCCAGGCACAGATTCTGGACCTGATCAAGAAACTCCAGCATGAAAACCACATGACGATCATCTACATCACGCACGATCTGGGCGTGGTGGCAAATGTGGCGGACCGTGTGGCGGTCATGTACGCGGGGCAGATCATTGAAACCGGACTGGCGAACGAGATTTTCTTTGATCCGCATCATCCCTATACATGGGCATTGCTCAGCGCGCTGCCGCAGCTGGGCGTGAAGGGAGAGAAACTGCCCACCATCGACGGAACCCCGCCCAACCTGTTCCATTCCATCGTGGGCGATTCCTTTGCGCCGCGCAACCGTCATGCGCTGAACATCGATTTCCTTGAGGAACCTCCGATGTACGACGTGACCACAACCCACCGGGCCAAAACATGGCTGATGGACCCGCGCGCGCCTGAAATCCCCCAGCCCGACGCGATTCAGAAACTGAAGGACCCGAACTTTGGGAAACCTTCGGATATTCAGATGTATCATCCGCATCTTGACCCGAACCGGGAGCCGCTGATTGAAGTCAGGGATCTTCAGGTGGCCTTTGGAAGCGGAAGGCGCAGATTTGTGGCCGTGGACAATGTGAATTTCACCATCTACAAGGGTGAAACGTTTGCCCTGGTGGGTGAAAGCGGATCGGGGAAAACCACCATCGGCCGTGCGATTGTCCGCATCAATCCCATTACACGGGGCGAGATTCTGTATAAAGGGAAGCGGATCAGCGGAAAAATCTCCCGGCATGAGGACCTTGAGGTGATCCGCGGCTGCCAGATGATCTTCCAGGATCCCATGGCGTCGCTGAATGAACGCGCAAAGGTGGACTATATCATTTCCGAGGGAATCATCAACCACCACATGTACACCGACAACGCGGACCGCATGAACAAGGTGCAGAACGCACTGGAGGAAGTGGGGCTTCTGCCCGAATTCTCCAGCCGTTTCCCCCACGAGTTCTCCGGCGGACAGCGCCAGAGAATCGGGATTGCGCGTGCTCTGATCATGCAGCCGGACTTTATTGTGGCCGATGAGCCCATCAGTGCCCTGGACGTTTCCATCCGGGCCCAGGTGCTGAATCTGCTCAATGAGCTGAAAAAGGAAAGAGGACTGACTTACCTGTTCATCGCTCACGATCTGAGCGTTGTCCGGTTTATTTCCGACCGGATCGCGGTGATCTACAAGGGCCGCATTGTGGAACTGGCCGAAAGTGAGGAACTTTTCCGGCATCCCATGCACCCCTATACCAAAGCGCTTCTGTCTGCGGTTCCCAATCCGAATCCCTATGTCGAAAGACAGAAAAAGCTTCTGGTGTATGATCCCACCTGCCACGATTACAGTGTGGATCAGCCGGAGTGGTGTGAGATTCTGCCCGATCATTTCGTGTACGGGAACGCGAGAGAACTGGACAACTACAGAAAGGAACTGGCGTGACAGATTCACCGGGGGAAACGTCCTGTTTTCTCCGGTTTTCGGTTGTCTGCCCGGAAAACAGCCATGAAACAACCGGAAAACAAGTCGGGGAAAAAGAGGATCCGTTCCGTGTTTCAACGGTACATGATCCGTCCGACTGTGTATAAAACCTTTACCCGATGTGTCCTGATGCTGCTGGTGGCGCTTCTGTGGAACCGTTTCCTGCGGCCGCTTATGCCGCATATCACGCTGAACTGGGCGTTCACAGCGATTGGTTTCCTGTTTTTTCTCTGCGCATATATCATCCGGCTGCGGCTGGACGGCCTGCGGATTCCCAGGATGAAACCTCTGAAACGCCCCAGGCGGGACCCATACCGCGCCTACGGCGATATGGCGGATTATCTTGATGAGCCCGTTGTGTCCTTTGAGGACCTTGACAGAGAGGAACAGGACGTCTGTTCCCTGCTGGCCAATCTGATCTGCGGAATCCTGTTCCTTGCCGCGTCCTTCCTGCCGCTCTGAGACGGGTCATGGCGGGGCAGAGACTGAAAAGGGAAACAAATGTGCACGTGAGGAATCTGCATGAATCCCGCGATCCGGTGGTGCGGGACAAGGGATTCATCATGAAAATCCCCGGCAGCTGCCGGGGATTTGTCTGACTATGGATGGATCTCCGGAAAAATCCGGCTTCCGTATCGCCTCCGGTAAGTGTCTGTATACCAGACCGGAACAGGCCGCCGAAAGGAGTCGAAATTGAGGATGGCTCTTTCTGCCCTTTTGATCATGCCGTCAATTTCCTTCTGTCCGAACTGTTCAGCCCATTTGATGGACCAGAGGGAGGCGTGAGCGGTGTAGACCGCATTGATGGTCCAGAAATCCTCCGGAATCTCATCCGCGAAATAGGCGTCAATCTGGCCCACGCAGTATGGTACGCTGCTTTCAATCCCGAAGCTTTCAAGCTTGTAGAATTCCTCGTAGGGGTCCCCGACCTCCCAGCGGTTGAAATCAATGACGCCCAGGGAGCCTGTCTCCATATAGATCAGGTTGCCCGGGTGGAAATCCCCGTGGAGGTAGGCGGGCGCCTTCGTCCAGATCAGGTGGATATGGTCCTTCACAAACTGAAGGATGGGCCCGTCATCCCGGATTCTGAGGCCGGAGGCTTCATACCTTTCCAGCTGCAGAAGTTTTTTTGCCCGCTTTGTTTCATGGGGCACATCCTGAGGGTCCGGGGGAAGGGAATGGATTTTCCGCAGAATGGTCCCTGCCTGTCTTCCCAGACGGTACTGTTCTTCTTCGGAAAGCCGGGGAAGGACCGCTTCCAGATCGTGCCCGCTGACCCAGGTGAGGAGCATGTACACATTTCCGCTTTCTTCACAGGTGCCGAATTCCAGAGGCATGGACATGGGAAACCCAAGGGTGGAATATTTCCGGATGATCCGGAATTCCTTCTCCTTTTCCCTGAGGCGATCCGGAGGTGAGACCCTCAGAAGCAGAGATTCCCCGGACTGTGTCCGGACATGGAACTTCCTGTCCTTCGACCAGCCCCTGAGGACAGCCTCCACGCTTGCCCAGTGCCTGCTGTCCGAACCGGGTGCCATATGCTCTCCCTTCTTTCCTCTGTTCAGACCATGCCGGCCGGGAAGATCACGAACTTCCGGGACTGCACCCGGAAGGTTACGGCATAGAGAGTGTCTTCGTCCGCTGAGCACCCGGCAGAGAGAACGGAGGGAGCACCAGGCTGAGGGGTGGTCAGGGACATGGGGATGACATCTTCTTCCGGTCCGTGAAGAATATGGAGACAGGGTTCTTCCAGGAGCTCTGTCAGAGAGGACGGACTGTCAAAGGACAGAACGGCTTCTGTCCGGAGAACCGTTTCCCCGGGCGAGGATTGCGGCACAATGCCCAGGGAGTGGAAGCGCAGGAAACCGTCCGCCACGGGAATGTCCTGACCGGGGAAGATTTCCTCACAGTCCGGAAAGCGCAGAAGCAGAGCGGCGGCTTTCCGACCGGTGCGGATGCCGTTTTCGGCCACATACTCGTCTCCGATCCAGGCGTTGCGCAGAATGTTTCCCGCCTCTCCCAGGTAGTAGTAACCCACCCAGGCCGAGGTGACAAGACAGCCGGTTTCGTCAAAGTACAGAGGGTGACCGCAGTAATTGTACCAGGTATCAGTCACGGGCTGTCCATCCGTATAATACTGATATCCCCCGGGACCGATGTACCATCCGTCACCGGCAAAGGAAACCCAGTCCAGGGGACGAAGAGGGCGCCGGGGAAAGATTTCCTGCCCGCACAGGGGGCATACAAGCCCCGGCGTCAGACCGGGTTCGGTCAGCGTGGGCATGCGGGCGGGGATGACGGTTTCCTGATGCGCCTCTGTCCGGACCTCTGTTTCCAGTGCCCGGCCGTTTTCTTCCGTCCAGTGGGTAATGACCGTCTGGTGGACTTCATCGTTCAGACATGTGTACTCCAGGGTCTCAAAGGCGCATGGGGAGTCCTGGAAAACCGCGCCGCAGCCCGCACGGCTGAGGGCGGAGGCGGAGGAAAACAGAAGGGTCAGGAAAAGCAGGAGCGGAAGAATCGTGATTCGTTTCATGGAACCTCCCTGAAGGGGTCAGGTGCAGACCTTTCCCGGATTGAGAATGCCGTTGGGATCAAAGACCTTCCGGATTCCCTGCATCAGGCGGATCTGGGTTTCTCCCACGCTCTCCCGGAGGAAGGCCTTTTTGGCATGGCCGATGCCATGCTCACCGCTAACCAGGCCTTCCAGATCCCGGGCGCGGCGGTAGAGCTCATCCATCACCTGCTGAACGGTTCTCTTCCAGGTCTCTTCATCCAGCTGGTCCCGGCATACATAGATATGCAGGTTTCCGTCCCCCGCGTGGCCGAAGGAGAGGATCCGCACATGATGCTTCACGCCTGTTTCGACCATGTGCTGCAGGAAGTCGGGAATCCGGCTCCTGGGCACCACCACGTCGCATTCATCCATGGTGGTGGTGGATCCCTTGATGGCCTCCAGGAAGGCGCCCCGGGCATTCCAGATGGTTTCCTTTCTCTCGTCCGTATCCGCCAGGAGCACGTCCCTCGCGCCCATTTCCAGGGCCAGGTCGGTCACTTTCGCCATGGCGGGCGCCAGGGCTTCCCGGCTGTCCCCGTCCAGGCGCAGCAGTAGGTAGGCATCTGCGCTCTGATCCGGGAAGGCCTTGCCCAGGTAGGTTTCGCTGCAGGCAATGACATCCCGCTCCATGAACTCCACCGCCGTGGGATCACATCCGCAGTTCAGAAGGCGGGGTACGGCCTGAATGCACCGGTGCACATCGTCAAAGGGCAGGAGCAGGGAAAGATTCATGCGGGGTTCGGGAATCAGCTTGACCGTGAGGCGGGTCAGGAAGCCGAGGGTTCCCTCCGAGCCGATCATCAGGTCCAGAAGACTGTAGCCGGAGGAGGTCTTGACGTTCTTTCCGCCCAGCTCCAGTATTTCGCCGCTGGCCAGCACGATCTGCATGCCCAGGATGTAATCCCTTGTGACGCCGTATCGCACGGCCCGCATGCCGCCGGCGTTGGTCATGGCGTTGCCGCCCATGGTGGCGGTTTTCTCCCCGGGATCCGGGGGATAGAACAAACCCGTGCCCTCCAGGGCCTTGGGAAATTCCAGCAGAAGCACCCCGGGTTCCAGCGTGGCGGTCATGTTTTCCTGATCCACTTCCAGCACGTGGTTCATCTTTTCCGTGGACAGAACGATGCCGCCGCAGATGGGCACACAGCCGCCGCAGAGTCCGGTCCCGGCACCCCTGGGGGTGACGGGAATCCTGTGTTCATTGCAGTAGGCCAGAACCCGGGACACTTCCTCAGCACTCAGGGCCTGAAGCACCGCTTCCGGCATGGCATGGCCGTACTCCGTCATTTCATCATGGTCATAGTCTGTGGAAATCTCCTCACCGCTGAAGACGCGGCCCGGCATGACATTCCGGAAAAAATCCAGATCCTGCTGCGTGACAGGCTGATACATATCCTTCATCCCTCAGGCCTCCTCTCTGCTTCCGCCCCGGATGCTGCGGATCATCTCCGGCAGGACCTCATAGAGGTCAGCCACCACAGCCACATGGGCCACTGAAAAAATGGGTGCGTCCGGGTCAGTGTTGACGCTGACAATATGCTCGCTGGCATTCATGCAGCTGGTGAACTGAATGGCGCCGCTGACGCCGAAGGTCAGGATCAGCCGGGGACGCACGGTGCGGCCGCTGAGACCGATCTGGCGGTCATTGGAGGCCCAGCCCTTTTCCACCAGGGGACGGCTGACGGCCCAGTCTCCGTGGAGGGCGTCCGCCAGATCCCGGATCATGTCCAGATCGCTCTCCCGGTTCAGGCCGCGGCCTCCCACCACCAGGATGTCCGCGTCGCAGATGCTTCGGGCGGGGGGAATGGGAGTGCGGGAAACCAGGGTCGTGGCGGACCTGGCTTTTGCGGGCAGGGGATGGGTTTCCAGGGTTCCGGAGGTTTCCGGGCTGCGCTCCGGCGCGTTCATGACCTGGTAGCGGACGGTGGCAAACTGGGGACGGGAGAAACTGGTGACAATCTGGGCCATGATGTTCCCCCCGAAGGCGGGGCGGATCTGGACCAGGTCAGAGTTCTCCCGCAGTTCCAGCCGGGTACAGTCCGCCGTCAGGCCTGTGCGGAAGCGGGTGGCGACCCGGGGGGCCAGGGAGCGGCCCAGCGCAGTGGCGCCGATGAGCACCACGCTCTGGCGGGAACGCAGAATCTCATCTTCCATGCAGGCGGCGTAAACGTCTGCGCGGAAATAGCTCAGAGCGTCGTGATCATAGATACTGACCCGATCCACCCCGTAATGCAGAAGTTCCTGCGCGCAGGCACTGACCTCATGGCCGATGAGGAGGGCATGCACCTTCCAGCCAAGAGGTCCGGCCAGTTCTCTGGCCTTGCCGATGAGTTCCAGGGAAACGGGATGCAGATGTCCGCCGGACACCTCCGCCAGAACCAGAATGTCTTTCCATGCGGAGCGGTCCACGGTGCGGGAGCGGCTTTCCAGACGGATGATGGCCTTTTCAGGACAGTTTTTCAGGCAGATGCCGCAGACCTTGCAGGCAGCGTTGATCACGGGATGACCATCGGCCATGTCCATGGCGGAGAAGGGACAGTTCTTTACGCACAGGCCGCAGCCGGTGCACTTGCGTTCCAGAATGGCGATGCTTGCCATGGACTCACCCTCTTTCCACAAACTTCCATTTTGTCAGGATATCCATCAGATCCCGGGCGGCATTCCTGCCCTCCAGACGCTGATGCTCCACGTGGTGAGACGGCGGAAAGATCCTCTCCACCGCCGTGGCGCTGCCACTGAGACCGTAGTGATCGGGATCCCGGTCCGGGAAGGCGTCCAGGGACAGGATCTGTACGGGTCTGTCTCTGGTTTCCCGCTCCCGGAGAAGACTGGGCAGGCGGGGCATGGCGATATCCTTTTCCACCGTCACGAGGCAGGGGAAAGGCATGTGAACCGTGACCACCTCATCCTGCAGCTGCTGTTCGCAGTCCACGCCATTCTCCTTCAGGCTCAGGGAGGACACCCAGGCTGCATGGGGGATCCCCATATGCTCGGCGATGGCGGGTCCTACCTGAGCGGTATCTCCGTCGGTCGTCTGCCGCCCGCAGAGGATCAGATCAAAATCCCCCGCACTGCGGATGGCCTGGGACAGCGTGTAGCTGGTGGCCAGAACATCGGCACCGCCCAGACGGCGGTCCGAGAAGACAAATCCTTCGTCCGCGCCCATCATGTAGGCTTCCCGGATGATGGCCTGGGCCTGTGGCGGGCCCATGGTGCCCACGGTGACCGTGGCGCCTGCCGTTTCCTTAAGACGCAGGGCGGTCTCCAGAGCATAGAGATCATAGGGATTCATCTTGCTTTCCACACCGCTGCGCTTCAGGACACCGGTTTCCGGATCCACATCCACCCTGCTGGTGGCCGGTACCTGCTTGATGCAGACAAAGATTTTCAGCATGACAGTTCCTCCTCGGACAGAAGATTTCCCGACGCCATGAGACAGAAAACGCTCAGGGCGGCGAAGGTGTAAACGGAATAGAACATATCCCGGTCATCCAGGCCCTTTCTCAGCATGGACCGGGCTTCTTCCCGGTTCAGCAGACAGAAGCCCTCGAAGCATTCACTGCCGCTGGCGCCTGAGGCGGCGATGTGCGCACCGGTGTCACGGAGATGCGCCAGCACCAGGGCGTTGCTCTCATCACTCAGACCCGGTGTGGAAAACAGAAGGGGCGACAGGATGTGCAGGGTATCCCCTGGACGGACCTTCAGCCCGGTTTCCTCCTTCAGTTCACGGCGGGCGCAGCTGAGAAGGGGGTCCGGGGCATCCCGGTCTTCCGGGTCCAGAAGCCCGGCGGGCGGGGAAAGAAGAAACTGGCCAGCGGGGTAGCGGAATTCCCGGGCAAGGAGGAGCCGGTCTTCCCCGTCTTTTCCCCGGAGAATGACCACAAGGGTAACGGCATCCGGCAGCATCCGGCGGTAGGAGATTTCATCCCGCATGACGGGCAGATCCTCTTTCCGGCGCCTGGAAGCGTCAAAATATCGCCGATTGTCTCCATAGGGGATTTCATGGACCCGGATAAAGGGCGTATCCAGCAGTGTACGGATACGGTCTGTGTGAAGGACAGGCTTTGGCAATGCCCTCATCCTTTCCTGAATTCGATTCGGTAAGTGGGCATATCATAACGCTTCCATCCGCTTCACGCAAGTCAGGGGAACCGGATGGGATTGACTTTTTCCACTGAATATGTCACCATGACGGTCTCATCCGGGCTCTGTCCCGGGGAAGGAGGAGAAAGTCATGCGCTATGCCTGTCTGGTGCTGGATCACGATGACACGGTCACGGATTCCACCGCCCATGTTCATCATCCCGCATTTCTCGCGGCACTGGAAGCCATGCGGCCGGGCAGGACGGTGACGCTGGAGGAATACTTTCAGCTGAACTTCGATCCTGGGTTTCTGGAATACTGTGAGGGCGAACTGCATATGACAGAGGCGGAACTGGAACGGGAATACCGGATCTGGCAGTCTTTTGTCAGCGCCAGGATTCCCCGGGTATTCCCTGGCATGGACCGGCTGATCCGGGAGCAGAAGCGGAGGGGCGGCTATGTGTGCGTGGTTTCTCACTCGGTGGATGAGAATATCCGGCGGGATTACAGGGAAAACGGTCTGCCGGAGCCGGACCAGGTTTACGGCTGGGAACTGCCCAGGGAACACAGAAAGCCCGCGGTCTACGCCCTGAACAGAATCGCGGAGACGCTGTGCCTCCGCCCTTCGGACCTGCTGGTGGTGGATGATCTGAAACCCGGTTTTGAGATGGCCCGGGCGGCAGGGGTGGATTTTGCCGCCGCTCTGTGGGCGCACTCAGTGCCAGGAATCCGGGCTTTCATGCAGGAACATGCCCGGTTCTGTCTGGAAACGCCGGAGGACCTGTATGCCCTCCAGTTTGGCGGACAGGAAGGAGAAAGGTGAAATTCCCGGTTCCTTCACCACCAGTTCACACAGTGATCACAAAGGGATGCTAGAATCCATCCTGTCAGACGATGATGATACGAAGTATTCCTTCCTTTTACATAAATCCGGAGCGAAGCCAGCGCTCCGGATTTTCTTTTTCCCTTCTCCGGGAGCCGCATGCCTTTGTTGATGAAACCCCGCGTGTCTGCTATAATTTCCCCCGCGCATCCTGTCCCGTACATGGCATGAAGACGGGACAGAGCACGGATCGGACAGAATGGACCGGGTTTGCCGGGAAGAAAGCCGCCGGTGTGTGAGGAACGGGATTCATTCAGGCCCCTGTTCCGGAAGGCGGACCGGAGCATGGGCAATGCAGGATGCATCCGTTTTTCCGGAGCATGGGACTGAAACAGACGGGAGCATGAGCCGGTCCGCTTTTTTCAGGTGCGCAGTGCATGGATTGGAGGAACAGAATATGGATCAGCGCAGAGATGTACAGGATCTGATCAACTGGATCGGGGCTTCCCCCACGGCTTTTCACGCGGTGGAGTCTGCCGGAAAGACGCTGAGGGACGCCAGGCTCCTTCAGGAGGGGGAAGCGTGGCATCTTGAGGCGGGACAGGTTTACGTGGTGACCCGGAACCAGTCTTCCCTGATTGCCTTCCGGATGCCTGAGGGTACGCCTCAGGGCTTTCAGGTGGTTGCCTCCCATACGGACTCACCCATGATGAAGATCAAGCAGCACGGGGAGCTGAGTTCTTCCCAGCCCTATGTGCAGCTGAATGTGGAAGTCTACGGCGGCATGATCATGTCTTCCTGGTTTGACCGTCCCCTGTCGGTGGCGGGGCGTGTGACCTTCCGGGAAGGCAGGATGCAGAAAAGCCGCCTGATCAGCCCGGACCGGGATCTGGCGCTGATTCCCAATGTGGCCATTCATATGAACCGGGATGTAAACAAGGGCTTTGAGTACAAGGCCAATGTGGATCTGATGCCCCTGTGGGGAGACGGGGATGCCAGGGGCAGCCTTCTCCGTCTGGCGGCCCGGGAAGCGGGCGTCCCGGAGGAGGACATTACCGGATGGGATCTGTTTGTCATCAACCGGATGCCCGGAAGCATCTGGGGCGGGCAGCAGGTGTTTTTCTCCGCTCCGAGAATCGACAACCTGGAGTGCGCCTACTGTTCCCTGCTGGCCCTCAGGGACGCCCGGATGTCCCGTCACGTGCAGATGATCGCCATGTTCGACAATGAGGAAGTCGGATCCGGCACCCGGCAGGGAGCGGACTCGGACTTCCTGTCCGGGGTTATGGAGCGTATTGCGCTGTGCGCGGGAATGGACAGGCAGTCCTATCTGCGCGCTCTGGCTTCCTCCGTCATGCTGTCGGCGGACAATGCCCACGCGGTGCATCCCAATCATCCGGAGTACGCTGACCCGGAGAACCGGGTCTACATGAACCGGGGCATTGTCATCAAGGCCAATGCCAATCAGCGTTACACCAGTGATTCCGTGTCCGCAGGACTTCTCAGACACATCCTGAAGGACCGGGAGATTCCCTTCCAGGATTTTTACAACCGCTCAGACCTGCGGGGCGGATCCACTCTGGGGAATATCTCCGGCCGGCATGTGGGACTGTGCACTGTGGACATCGGACTGGCCCAGCTGGCCATGCATTCCAGCTACGAAACAGCGGGATGCATGGATCTGGCATTCATGACAGAGGGCATGCGGGCTTTCCTGGAAACCGACCTGGTGTGTACAAGCGACGGGGAATTCTGTCTGGAGATGTGAAAAACGGAAAACGTAAAGCCGGCTCTGAAATCGCGGAACATCGACAGCGGGGCAGGCTTTACGCTTTTTCATCTTGTGGGTTTTTCCGCAACAAAAGGTATGTCCGGAAGCCGATTCCTGCCGCAAACAGTCATGATTTCCGGGAGGAACAGGTAAACGACCGGAACAACAGTGCATGTTTCCGGAATGGTCTGCGGGATGTGCGGAGCGTATGTGAACGCCGCTGTCTGACATCATAAAGAAGCAGGAGGAGCAGAACCCGTGAAAAGACATATCCGCTCCGGTATCATGGCCTTATGGCTGGCGATTTGCTGCATGGTGACGGTCAGCGCGTTCTCCGAGTCCAAGCTGATGGTCGTTTCGGATCTGCATTATCTGGATCCATCCCTGTTTCCGGACAGGGATCTGTTTGTGCGGGCGCTTCAGGGCGGCGACGGAAAAATCACTCAGTACGGGAAGGAACTGCTTTCGGCGCTGTATCAGGAGATCCTGGCCGAGCAGCCGGATGCCCTGATCGTTACCGGGGATCTGACGTTCAACGGGGAGAAAAAAAGCCATACCGCCCTGGCGGAATGGTTCGGTACCGTGGAGGCAGCCGGCGTTCCCGTATGGGTGATCCCCGGCAATCATGATATTAATACGCCTTCTCCCTTATCGTTCACAAGCGGGAACTATCAGCTGACTGAGCCGGTCACTCCGGAGGCGTTTGCGGAAATCTACGCGGATTTTCTGATGCCGGGGGAAGCGGGTTTTTCCTATGCCGCCGGGATCAGCAGCGATCTGTGGGTGGTCATGACGGACGTTTCCTGGTATCAGGATCAGGCCCAGACCTTCGGCGCGTTTACCGATGGGCACGCCGAGTGGCTGGAGGAGACGCTGAAACGCGCGTTGTGTCAGGACATCCGGGTCGTTACCGCCACGCACCACAGCCTGCTCCCGCATACCCGTTTCGCCCAGGAAAGCTTTCTGATGTTCGGCCACGAAAAGATGGCCGCCCTCGCCCGCCGGTACGGTGTGAAACTGAATCTGTCCGGCCATCTGCATATTCAGCATATTGCGCAGGAGGACGGTCTTTCCGACGCAGCCCTCGGCGCGTTCTGTATCTGGCCGCACCGTTTCGCCCTGGTCACCCTCGGTGATGACGGCACTCTGACCTATGACGCCGCGGCGCTGCATGACCGGTTTCTGCCCGAAGGATTTCAGGAGATGAGCCGGGAATGGTTTGCCGGCATCGCGCGGAACAAGCTGACAGTCTCCCTCCCCGGGACCGGTGAGGAAAACGCCCTGATGGCTGACTATGCCGCCAGGTTCAACCTGGCCTATTTTTCCGGAACATACCGGAAGGAAGACGCCGCCTGGAAGGCGGATCCCGCCTACGCGCTCTGGAAAAAGAATCAGGACTCCTCCTTCTGGCAGTATATGGAACTTGTCATGAATGAGGAAACCGGTGACAATTTGCACCTGGAGTGCGTGCTGCCGCATTAAATCCGCCCGGATTCAGCCGAAAATGATCGAAATATCCCTTCCCTGTCCTGCCTCCGGAACAAATGAAGAAAATGCAGTCACAGGCTGCATTTTCTTCTGTTTCTTCTCTGTGAAATCAGACTGAATCATTCTTCCGCATATCCGAGTTCCTTATACAGCCAGTAATACTCATCATACAGTCCGCAGCAGGCATCCATTCCCGGATTGGGGCTGAATGCTTTCTGCAAAATGACGGTCCAGGAGCCGTATTTCTCATACAGCTGTTCGAGCGTCGGCCCTTCTTCGTGTCCGTAAGTCTTCAGGTTGCTCTCCCGGACTTTTGCCAGGCCTTCCGGATCATCCTGATGAGCCGCCAGGCGAAGGCGGTTTCGCTCCGCTGAAACCGCTTTCGCCATCTCTTCAATGGAGGCGCCCTCCGCTCTCATCCGGTAAAGGATATCCGTCATGGATTCCATCGATTCATGGTATGCCCTGCGCTCTTCCCGGGCTTTGGCCACAAGCACCGGATCGGTCCAGTCGTAGTCTGAATATGTTCCCAGGCGTGTGGACGCGGGATTCGGAGAAAAACCGTAAACAGCCTCGGGATTGACAAGAATATCCGCCATGGCAGCGGGATTCTCCCGGGGATCATGGACGTACGTAAATCCGCCGGAAATGCCTGCCTCCCCGACCGGATTCAGCGCGGCCGGATTGCTTTCCGCCGGAAGTGAAAAAGCCATGCATGCCAGAAGGCAGGAGCACAGGACCGTGATCAGCATTTCCTTCATAACGTTTTTCCCTCGGGCAGCAGCCGGATTCGGACATGATCCCTCCGGCAGCCGCTGTTCTCATTTCAGGGTGATTCCCTTCTCCGGACAAACCGTCTCTCCGCCGGTGCAGGCATCCTTTCATCCGGACTCCCAGGGCAGGGAAGGATTCCGGGTATCCGGGAGCCCGAAGGGATACGGGCGGACAGACGTGTATCCGAAAGGGACGGGACAACAAAACGCAGCTCCCCGGATGCTTTTTTCCGGGAGCTGTGTTTTTTACATACCGCTGCCTTTCTTGCGGTTCACCCGCTGGACGGGGCGGGGCATGCCGGGACGGGGTGAGCCAGGAGAGCGGCCGTTTCTCCCGACGGTGACAGGGCGGCCCTGGCTGGTGACGGCCCGGGCCTTCTGCTGACGGCCTTCGGAGAGGACGGCCTTTTCCCGCACCGGCAGATTCCGGAGCTGGGGCGCGGGGGAGGGTGTCTTGTTTTCCATCGGCCATCGGCTCTGCTGTTCCGGCAGGCGGAAGCCGATCAGTTTTTCCACCTGGTTCAGCTGTTTGACCTCGTCAATGCAGCAGAAGGAAATGGCATTGCCGGGACGGCCCGCCCGGCCGGTCCGGCCGATGCGGTGCACATAGGCCTCCGGTTCGTTGGGCAGATCATAGTTGATCACATGGCTCAGGCCCTCGATGTCCAGTCCCCGGGCGGCGATATCCGTGGCCACCATGACGCGGCAGTCACCGGATTTGAAGCGGTTCAGGGCATTCTGCCTTGCGCCCTGGGTTTTGTCACCGTGGATGGCCACGGCATCCAGACCGTTTCGCTTCAGATCCCGGACGATCCTGTCACATCCGTGACGGGTCCGGGAAAAGACCAGTGCGTTTTCCACATCCGGATCGGAAAGGATTTCCGCCAGGAGATGCTTCTTGTTGGGCTTGTCCACATAATACAGGCTCTGTCGGATTTCCGGGACCGTGGAGGAGACCGGGTCCACGGCGATCCTGCAGGGATCATGAAGGAGATCCATGGCCAGTTTTTCCACGTCCGGAGGCATGGTGGCGGAGAACAGCAGGGTCTGGTGCTTCGGAGGAAGATGAGGCACAATCCGCCGGATGTCATGAATGAAGCCCATGTCCAGCATCCGGTCGGCTTCATCCAGGATCAGGATTTCCACACGGGAAAGGGTGATCACATTCTGGTGCATGAGATCCAGCAGACGCCCGGGGCAGGCGATGAGAATATCACAGCCGCCCTGGAGGGTTTCTTCCTGCTTTGTCTGGCTGACGCCCCCGTAGACGACGACACAGCGGCTGTGCAGGTCCCGGCCGAAAAGCACCGTGTTGTCATAGTTCTGCTGGGCGAGCTCACGGGTGGGGGTGAGGATCAGGGCCCGGGGTTCACCGGAACCGGAACTTCTTTCCAGCATCTGCAGAATCGGCAGGGCGAAGGCGGCGGTTTTGCCGGTGCCGGTACGGGCACAGCCCAGGACGTCGCGTCCCTCCAGAATCCGGGGAATTACAGCGGCCTGGATCGGGGTGGGCTCCTGGTAACCGCAGGCACGGATCCGGGTCTGCAGCTGAGGAATCAGGGGAAGGTTCTGAAATGTCATAGAAAGCCTTTCTGTCCGGCTTCCGGTTTTATCCGGAGGGACATGGCATTGTAGCACAGGCCCCGGTGATTTGGCAAATCCGGCCATTTTCCGGGTCGGATGAACCATGATTCAGTTTGCAAAATTTTTTTGGATAAAGTATTGACGCAACAAATTATATTTGATACAATACAATCGTTCACCGTAAGGATTGAATTCGAAGGAGGATTGAGACCATGTCGGTTTATGATTATTCTGTCAGGGATGGCAAGGATCAGGAAGTATCCCTCAGAGCTTATGAGGGGAAGGTGCTGCTGGTGGTGAACACCGCCACTGGCTGCGGTTTTACGCCCCAGTATGAAGAGCTGGAAAAGATGTATGAAGCTTACCACGACCAGGGTCTGGAGATCCTTGACATTCCCTGCAACCAGTTTGCCAATCAGACCCCGGGAACGGATGAGGAGATTCATCAGTTCTGCACACTGAAGTACAACACCCGTTTTCCCCAGATGCACAAGAGCGATGTCAACGGTGAAAATGAGCTGCCCCTGTACACTTTCCTCAAGAGCCGGAAAGGTTTTGAGGGTTTCGGGAAGGGCCTGAAAGCGAAGGCCATGGACATGATGCTGCTGAGACTGCCCAAGGAAGAGCGTACCTCTTCCAGCATCAAATGGAATTTCACCAAGTTCCTGGTGGACCGTAAGGGTGAAGTGGTTGCACGCTTTGAGCCCACTCATGACATGCACGACGTGGAAGAACAGATCAGAAAGCTTCTGTAAGGGAAGCCGGAAAAGAGGAAGATATGGACCCGCTGCTGCTGGAGAATCAACTGTGCTTTCCGCTGTACGCCTGTGCCCGGAAAGTGACCCAGGTTTATACGCCCATTCTGAAACCCCTGGGTCTGACATATACCCAGTATCTGGTCCTTCTGGTTCTGTGGGAGAAGGACGGAGTGAGCGTCGGGCATATCGGAGAAAGGCTTTATCTGGATACAGGCACTTTGACGCCGCTTCTCAAGAAGATGGAAAAAGCCGGATGGCTCGTGCGGGGGCGGTCAGAGGAAGACGAGCGGAGAGTCTTTGTCCATCTGACGGAATCCGGACATACGCTGAGAGAAAAGGCGCTGACCATTCCGATTCAGGTCAGCACGTGTACGCCCCTGGAGGGAGAGGAAGCGCGCTGCCTTTACAATATACTGTACAAAATACTCAGATATGAACCCAATGAAAAAGGAGGCAGTTCAAATGGCAGTTCATGTGATCACGAAGGCGAATTTTAACCAGGAAGTGCTTCAGTCGGACAAGACCGTTCTGGTGGATTTCTGGGCCAGCTGGTGCGGACCCTGCAAAATGCTCAGCCCGGTGGTGGACGAAGTGGCCGAATCCAATCCCGACGTGAAGGTGGGCAAGGTGAATGTGGATGAGGAGATGGAGCTTGCGCAGCAGTTCGGCATTTCCAGTATTCCCACCCTGCTGGTCTTTAAGGGCGGAAAAGTGGTCAACCAGAGTCTGGGCGTGATTCCCAGGGCGGAAGTCCTCCGGCTCATCGGCAAGTAAGACAGAAAAGGGCAGCCGTCGGCTGCTCTTTTTCCTTTTCCGATCCGGAAAAAAGTTCCGTTCCCTGCGGGGAAATGGTGGCGAAAAAAGACAAAATCATGTAGAATGCACTCCGATGAAACGAGGAAGGGAGGAACAGCCATGCGGCGGACGGAAAAGAAACCGGAGGAGCAGATGAGGGAAACAGACGGGGCACAGGACAGCCAGACAGAGGTTTCCCAGAATCCGCCTGTGCGCAATCGCAGGGCCAGGTCTTCCCCAAAGACATTTCCCGTGGTTCCACCAGAGGATACGCGGGATTCCCGGGAAGGACCGGAGGATTCCCACGGAGTACCGGATTCGCGGAAAGGACCGGAGAATTCCCACGGAGTACCGGATTCGCGGGAAAGACCGGAGAACCTCCGGAGTGTTTCCGGAGAAAACACGAACGGAGAATCACAGAACGCTCCGGAAGAGACCCGGACCGTTTCCGGGGATGGGGAAGCGGCGGAAACCGGGGAACTCCGGGCAGAGGCGGAATCTGATGAAGATGAAACGCCCGGGCTCAAAGAGCAGAATTCCGGAAAGAAGTCGTGGATCCGGGCGATTCTCACCAGAGGTATCGGTCCCTATACTCTGGCGGTCTGGCTTCTCATCGGCATCCTGCTTCTGGTATTTCTGTACAGCAGTGTGCGCCTTCTGAACAGGTTCGGGCAGGACCGGGAAAACCGGGCGATTCAGGAGCGGAACGCGGCCATCATGGCGCAGAGTGACGAACGGACCACCGACACGCCCGCCCCCACGCAGACGCCTGTCCCGGCCATCACCCTGGAACCCGGTCCCACATGGATGCCCCAGAAGCAGAACATTTCCGCGACCAGCGCGCCTACGGCCACGCTGGCTCCAAGACCCACGGCGGCGGTGATCCAGAGCCGGTTTGATCCCCTTCTGGCGATGAACAGTGACACTATAGGCTGGCTGAAGGTGGATGCCCTTTACCGCATCGACTTTGTTGTGGTGCAGGGAAAGAACAGTTTCTATGTGTCTCATGACTTCAACAAACAGGAAAATGTGAACGGTACCGCCTTCCTGGATGAGCAGTGCCGGCCGGACAAAAAACCCGACAACTATATGGTGTTTGCCCACAATATGAAAACCGGGGACATGTTTGGTGAACTGAATCAGCTCAGCGACCGGAAAAAGGTGCAGGCCAATCCCCTGACTCATTTTGACACGCTGTATGAAAACGGGGATTACATACCCTTTGCCGCAGGCAGGGTTTCCCTGATTCCGGGGGACAGGAACTACTTTCCCTTCTTTGAGAGTCATTTCCGGACAGAAAAGCAGTTTCAGGCGTTTGTGAGCAGCGCCCGGGCAATCTCGGACCTGTCTGTCAGCGTGGATGTAGTCTATGGCGATCAGCTGCTTTCCCTGATCACGTGCACCGGCAATGATGACGAGCGGTACATTGTGGTGATGCGGAAGGTAAGGCCGGGAGAGGATGTCCGGCTGACGCTGAAGGGGAACTGAATGGATGATGCAGGGGAAGGCCGGGAAGCCTTCTCCTTTTTTCAGCGCGAAAAAGGCCGCCTCTGGGGCGGCCGAATGATGACGGATAAAAAAATGAAAAAAATCAGTCCATGTCAGGCAGAGTGACGTTCAGTTCACGGGCGCACTCCTCAAGTTTGTCCAGAGCTTCCACGATCTGGCTCTCCTTGTGTACCGAGGTGATGCAGAAACGAAGTCTTCCCTGGCCTCTGGGTACGGCGGGGTACAGCGCCGGGGGTACGAAAACCCCTTTTTCCCGCATCCGGATGCTCAGCTCGGCTGTGAGATTGTCATCTCCCACCAGAACGGGAATGATGGCGGTTTCACCGGCCAGGCAGGTATTGAAGTGATGTCTGCGGGCTTCCCGCATGAAACATTGGATATTCCGGCGCATGTTTTCCATGATGCTGGGGTCCGAGCGCATCAGCCGCACGGAGGTGAGCGCCGCAGCGGCCAGAGGCGGGGAAATGCCTACGGAGAACATGAATCCGGGAAGATTGTAGCGCATGTATTCGATCATGTTCTTCCTGCCGCAGAGATATCCGCCGCAGGCGCCCAGACCTTTGGAAAGTGTGCCCATCTTGATGTCGATGTCATCGGGGGCCAGATGGAAGTATTCGTCCACACCACCGCCGGTTTCACCGATGACACAGGTGGAATGCGCCTCGTCCACCATGAGGAAGAAACCGTACTTCTTTTTCAGTTCCACAAATTTATCCACCGGCGCGATATCCCCGTCCATGGAATACACACCTTCGATGACCACCAGGATTTTGGCAAAACGGCTGCGGCGTCTCTCCAGAATCTTATCCAGAGCTTCATAGTCATTGTGGGGGAAAGGACGGGCGGGTGCCGGAGAAAGACGACATCCTTCCACGACGGAATTGTGAATGAGACTGTCATAGAGAATCAGATCATCCGGACCGCAGAAATTGCCCACACAGGTTACATTGGTGGAATGACCTCCTACCAGAACCAGGGCGGCCTCGGTATGCTTCCAGGCAGCCAGTTCCCTTTCCAGTTCCTGGGTGACGGTCTTTTCACCGGCGAGGAGTCTGGAACCGGAGGCGGAAGTACCGTACTTTTCGATGGCTTCCTTGGCCGCGTCCATGACCTCCCGGCGTCCGGACATGCCCACATAGTTGTAGGAGCCGAAATTCAGGACCCATTTGCCATCCATCAGGCTGGTATCCGTGAGAGGGGAATCATGAATGATAAAATAGGGGCTCTGATCCTTCTCCCCGAACAGCTCAAGCCGGCGCCGGGCATAGGCTTTGTATTCCGGTGAATCTTCAAAACGCGTGATCGGAGTGATCTGAGGACTGGTTTGTGCTTCGCTCATGCAGGACCTCCTTTATGCCGATGTATCGATGGGTTCCGCAGCATCCCGGGACATGATACATCACCTTGGAGTCCGGAACAAGAGCCAGAACAGGAATGAAACAATCAGGACTTCAGAGCGCGCAGCCTTTGACATTCCTCATTTACCCAGACCGGGATGGCTTCCGAAAGCTCCTTCCAGGGCATGAGGACAGGAGAAGCAGACGCGGGGACAAAGTGCAGGGAAGGTTCAAAGGAGAGATGGGAGCGGATAAAGGCACGGCACCTGCGGTGATCCTCTTCCTTCGGATGGATCTGTCCCTGAAAGGGACCGCCTACCAGGATATCTCCGCCGGCATCCTCCATGCAGCAGGAACGCCAGAAGGGCAGGGCGCCAAACAGCCGGCCGTCCCCGAGAAAGGCGTGCTTTCCGGGCTGGCAGTAAGCCCGTACATGGCCGTTTTCCACGTGGAGGGGACCGGTGAGGCCAAGGGGCATGAAACCGCCGTGAAAGGAACCCTCCGCGCCGATGACCTGCAGCTGATCATTCAGGAGTACCCAGATGTGTTCCAGATCGTACATGTGCTGAATGTCATAATCCCAGTAAAATGCATACTCAAGGGTCATGTGGGCATGAGCCCCCGCCAGGAGCATCCGCTTGGGAAAGGAAGGGCTGGGCATGTCTGTACGGGCAACGGTATATCCCACTGCCCGGAGGGGAATGGTCTCGGCCTCGTCGTAATGGACATCCGGGAGGTAAGCCCGGGCAAGTTCGGCGTCTGTCATGGATGGACCTCCTTCATGGTTTCACGCCCTCATTATAGCCGCACCATGGAGATGTGCAAGACGACCGGGCCGCGCTTGACGGCCGGAAACCTGACAATTACAATGATGAGGCCATAACTCATGGAGGTAAAAATCGATGCGGTCATACAGAAGAATCCTGGCCCTGGTTCTGGGCCTGTGTGTCATGTTCATGGTCATGCCGGGATGCGCGGAAATCCGGAAGGTATCCACCTATGACGGACGAACACTGAACATCCGCTCTGAAGCCAGCCTGAAGGCACGTCTGCTGGGCAGAATTCCCAATGGCACACTGGTGGACGTGCAGGGGTACCGGGATGGTCGTGAATGGGCTCAGGTATCCGTTTACGGAAAGCGTGCCTGGCTGAAGACGGAGTATCTGACGATTCCGGATGTGGGCGAACTGTATTCCATGAAAACGGACGCCGGCGTGACCAGTGTTTCCCGGGAACACATGGAAGATATATACAGGCTGGGGCAGGCGGGGGATTACCTCAAAGTGTCCATGCTTCTCAATACCACACCGGCTCTTGCGGCACAGAATCTTGCGGGGTACTTTCCCGGAGTTGAGGTGAAGAAACTGACCATCAACCACAGGGTGAGCTACCAGGTGAAGATATCCGTGGATGAGGAGGATATTGTTTACTACTTCCTGCCTCTGGACACGACCGACACCTTCCAGGTGGAGGGTCATATCCGCAGGGCAGACGCGAAGCGGACGGCAGGGGTTTTCAACAGCATGCTCAAAACCCTGAATCTGATGGATGACTGTGTCCTTGGGAGTGAAAAGATCCTTGTTCAGTGTCCTGACTGCGGGAAATGGATTCTTTCCTCCGAAATGCTCTGCCATCAGTGTGTCGCCTATGAAACGGATGTCTACGTCCGGTGTGATGAGTGCGGACAGTGGTATCACATTGGCCGCGAATTTGACGAACATCTCTGTCCCGCACGGTATCAGAACCGTTATTATCAGTGCCCCTACTGCGGACTCTGGTTCGAAAATGAGGGGGCAATCATGGACCATGTCTGCCCGGTTTACCATGATGTGGAGGCTCTGGAAGCGGTGTCCAGTATGCTGATGCAGTATGTGGAGGATGACGGGTCGGTTACCGGCGGCGGAGACCTGTACGACGACGGTTCCCAGAGCGGAGGCGGAGACCTGTACGACGACGGTTCCCAGAGCGGCGGCGGAGACCTGTACGACGATGGCTCCCAGAGCGGAGGCGGAGACCTGTACGACGACGGCTCCCAGAGCGGCGGCGGATT
>CACYGY010000031.1 GCA_902774025.1 uncultured Eubacteriales bacterium | reverse complement strand
CTTTGCGATTATATTACCATCCATGTACCGCTTCTTGACAGCACCAGGAAGATGATCAACAAAGAAGCTTTTGCGAAGATGAAGGACGGTGTTGTTCTTCTTAACTTTGCCCGGGATCTTCTGGTTGACGAAGAAGCTCTGCTGGAGGCGGCGTCCGCAAGGTCGCGCCGGGTCTCGCCCGACGCGGAAGAGGATCTTCACGTCGGAAAGCCGCGCGTTGAGAGATCTGAGCATGAGCTCCACAATGCGGGAAATCTGCTCCCGGGTCAGAGGACGGTAGTAGACAATCTCATCGATCCGGTTCAGGAATTCGGGGCGGAAATGGGTTTTCAGCAGACGGTCCACCTGGCTGCGGGCTTCGGGAGAAATGTCGCCGCCGCGGATGCCCTCCAGAATATACTCGCTGCCCAGGTTGCTGGTCATGATGAGAATGGTGTTCTTGAAATCCACCGTGCGCCCCTGACTGTCGGTGATCCGGCCGTCATCCAGAACCTGAAGCAGTACGTTGAAAACGTCGGGATGGGCCTTTTCCACCTCATCAAAGAGAACCACGGAATAGGGACGGCGCCGGACGGCCTCGGTGAGCTGGCCGCCTTCGTCATAGCCGACGTAGCCGGGAGGTGCGCCGATCAGACGGGAGACGGAGAATTTCTCCATGTACTCGGACATGTCAATGCGGATCATGTTCTTCTCGTCATCAAAGAGGGCCTGGGCGAGGGCTTTGGCCAGCTCCGTCTTGCCCACGCCGGTGGGGCCGAGGAAGAGGAAGGAACCGAGGGGCCGGTTGGGATCCTGAATGCCGGCTCTGGAGCGGAGGATGGCTTCGGATACCTTCCGGACAGCCTCGTCCTGCCCGATGACCCGCTCATGCAGGGTGTCCGGCAGATGCAGGAGCTTTTCCCGCTCCCCTTCCATCAGCTTCGTGACGGGAATGCCGGTCCAGCGGCCCACGATCCGGGCGATTTCCTCATCCGTCACCCGGTCATGCAGGAGACTGTCCTGGCCCCTGGCGCTTTCCGCCCGGGCCTCCTCCTCCGCCAACTCCTTCTGAAGCCTGGGGAGTTCTCCGTACTTCAGCTCCGCGGCCCGGTTCAGGTCATAGGTCCGCTCAGCCTTCTCAATGGCGGCATTGGTGGTTTCGATCTGTTCCCTCAGTTTTGTGACCTTGCCGATGGCTTCCTTTTCACTCTCCCAGCGGGCTTTCATGGCGTTGAAGGTTTCCCGCTTTTCCGCCAGTTCTTTCTGCAGTTCCCGCAGATGCTCCCTCGTCAGTTCGTCATCGTCCTTCTTCAGGGCGGCTTCCTCGATTTCCAGCTGCATGATCCGGCGGCTGACGTCGTCCAGCTCCGTGGGCAGGGAATCAATTTCCGTGCGGATCATGGCGCAGGCCTCGTCCACCAGGTCAATGGCCTTGTCCGGGAGGAAACGGTCGGTGATGTAACGGTGGGAAAGGGTGGCGGCGGAAATCAGAGCGTTGTCCTGAATCTTGACACCGTGGAAAACCTCATACCGCTCCTTGAGTCCTCTGAGGATGGCAATGGTGTCCTCCACCGTGGGCTCGCCCACCATCACCGGCTGGAAACGGCGCTCCAGGGCGGCGTCCTTTTCGATGTATTCCCGGTATTCGTTCAGGGTGGTGGCGCCGATGCAGTGGAGCTCGCCTCTGGCCAGCATGGGTTTGAGGAGGTTGCCGGCGTCCATGGCGCCATCCGCCTTGCCGGCGCCCACAATGGTGTGCAGCTCGTCAATGAAGAGAATGATCCGGCCTTCGCTTTTACGGATTTCCGCCAGCACGGCCTTGAGACGTTCCTCAAATTCACCCCGGAACTTGGCGCCGGCGATGAGGCTGCCCATGTCCAGGGAAAAGATGGTGCGGTTCTTCAGGCTGTCCGGCACGTCTCCCCGGACGATCCGCTGGGCCAGGCCTTCCGCAATGGCTGTCTTGCCCACGCCGGGCTCACCGATGAGCACGGGATTGTTCTTGGTCTTTCTGGACAGGATCCGGATGACGTTCCGGATCTCACTGTCCCTGCCGATGACAGGATCCAGCTTCTGCTGCCGGGCCATGTCCACCAGATCCGTCCCGTATTTCTTCAGGGCGTCATAGGTTTCCTCGGGGTTGTCCGAGGTGACCCGGGTGGCCCCCCGGATTTCGCTGAGGGCCTTCAGGAAGCGGGCGGCGTCATAGTTCATGTTCTTCAGTATGGACTTCATCCGTGCGTTGGGCTTGGCGCAGATGGCCATCCAGAGATGCTCCACGGATACATACTCATCCTTCATCTGGCGGGCCTGGGCGTCCGCTTCCAGAAGGGCCTTGTCCAGTTCCTGGGAGATGTAGACCTTGTCGGCCTCACGTCCGGGACCGGATACCCGGGGAATCCTGCCCAGGGCGTCCTCAAGGGCGGTTTTCAGAGAGGGTACATTCCAGCCGCAGCGGGAGAGCAGCTGGGGGATGAGGGCGTTGGGATCAGAGATCAGGCCCATGGCCAGGTGCTCCTGATCCACCTGCATATGCTGATATTGCGTCGCGAGGGCCTGGGCGTTCTGGACCGCTTCCACAGACTTCTGCGTGTAATGATTCATGGATGCCATAGGATCAGCTCCTTTACGGGGAATTCAGGTCAGAGGAATTTGACTAACTTTGACCTTCGACAGTATCTTACACCCGTTCCGGGGAATGTCAAGGGGGGTGAAGGAAAAAACTTTTCGGGAAAAAGCATGGCCGGGCGGCCGGAGAACCCCTCGGGAACGGGGAGTCTCCGGACATCCGGCCATGCTTTTTCCGTATCTGTTTTTACCCGGGGAATGCGGTGCGCCTTTCCGGGGAGATGTTTACCGTTTCCTGTCCGGGAGCTCTTTGTCAGGCAGTTCCTTCAGGTGCCTCATGATGCCGCGCATGAGGATGATGGCCAGGATAAAGGCGGCGACATCCGCCACAGGCTGGGCGATTTCAAGGCCGGTCAGGCCGAAGAGAGAGGTCAGGATCAGGACGAAGGTGATGAGGAAGAAGCCCTGGCGGGCGCTGGATATGATGGTGGACAGGAACCCGTAGCCCATGGACTGGGTGCACATGTTCGCCATGACATAGAAGCCCCACAGGGGCAGGGTGCACAGCTGGCACCGGAGCATGAAGGTTCCGATGCGCACCACCTCCGGGTCCTCGGCCCGGAAGAGACGGATGATATCCTCCGAGAAAATCAGGGCCAGGCCTGCCAGCGCCACCAGAATGAGGGTCGCCACCCTGCCGCAGTAGGAATAGGCCTCCCGCACCCGGCTGTATCTTCCGGCTCCGAAACAGTAGCTGCAAACGGGCTGGAAGCCCTGGCCGAACCCGATGACGGCGGAGTTGATGAACATGACGAACCGGTTGACGATGGAGATGGAGGCGATGGCGGCGTTCACCACCGCCGGATCCGTCGCGACACCCCCCGCCACCCGGTTCAGGATAATGGTGGCCACGCTGGCGATGCCCTGCCTTCCCAGGGAGGGTACCCCGTGATGGAGGATTCGCCCGTACATTTTCAGGGTGGGCCGGAAATTCCTGAAGGAAACGGAGATGGTGTCCCTTCGGGTGTTGCACATGAAGAGCAGAATGAGGAAGCTCACCAGCTGGCTGATGGCTGTGGCGATGGCTGCACCGGCGGTGCCCAGGTTCAGGGCGAAGATGAACAGGGGATCCAGGGCGATGTTCAGGATGCCGCCTGTGGTGATGCCCACCATGGCGTAACTGGCCATGCCCTGGAAGCGCAGGAGATTGTTCATGACAAAGGAGGTCATCATGAAGGGCGCGGAGTAGAAAATATAGCTGGCGTAGGCCATGGCGTCCGGGGCAATGCCCTCCGTGGCACCCAGGAAGCGCACAAGGCCCTCAAGGTTCAGGTTGCACACAGTCATGAGCACCAGACCAAGGGCAAAGGCCGTGAAGAAGGCCACGGACACATACTTCCCGGCCTCCTCGTCCTTTCCCGCTCCCAGACACTGGGACAGATTGGTACCGCTGCCCATGCCGATGGTGAAGGCCAGGGCCTGGATGATGGACATGGCGGAGAAGACAATGCCCACAGCCCCGGAGGCTTCCGTGCTGATGCGGCTGACAAAGAAGGTGTCCGCCATGGAATAGACGGAGGTGACCAGCATGGAAATGACGGTGGGAACGGCCAGCTGGGGAATGATCTTCCGGAGGGGGGCCTGGAGCATCAGCTGCTGACGGTTTTCAATGGTAATCTTCGGCATAGGTACCTCTTTCCGGGCAGATCAGGCCCAGTCGGGCAGGATTTCAAAGGTGATCACACGTCCCTTCCAGGGGAAGGAGAGGCGGCAGGCAAAGAGCATGGGGGCATCCAGGCTGTCCCGGGCCCCGTATTTGTGATCCCCCATGAGGGGGAAGCCCCGGGAGGCAAACTGGACGCGAATCTGGTGAGTACGCCCGGTGAAGAGGCGGATGCGGACCAGACTTCCTCCGGGCGTGCGGCGGAGCACCCGGTATTCCAGACGGGCATCCCGGACGCCGCGGCGCATGCGTTTCACTACGAAAACCTTGTTCTTCCGGGCGTCCCGGAACAGAAGATCTTCCATGACGCCCTCCTTCTCCGGTTCTCCGTGGCAGAGGGCCACATATTCCTTTTCCATCTCTCCCCTGCGGATGAGCTCCGACAGGGCGGCGGCGGCTCCGGAATGCCGGGCCAGAACCATCACTCCGGACACGTTCCGGTCCAGACGGTGCACCGGGAGGAAGGAAGGCCCCTGCTGGGACTGGAGAAGGGCGGGAAGTTCCGACTCGGCGTCGACCCCGGCGGGTTTGACGCAGACTCCGAAGTCATCGTTCATTTCCAGCATCTGTATCATGGGATTCAGGCCTCCGTTTTCAGGGTCTGCGGTGTGATTCATAACATAAACCGTTTCCGGGAACAAGGGAGAAGGACGGTGGGCTGGGGGAAAAACAAAAAACGCACAGGCGCTTCCGGTTTCTGCCGGAAGCGCCGGGATCAGTCGCGGATGAGGGACGGATGGTCCTTTCCGGGCTCCATATGGACGCGGAGGTGGGGATAGGTCATCTCCACGCCGCAGACCTTGAAGGAATCATAGAGCTGCTCGGTGAGGCTGTAGAGGACGGTGAGGTAATCCGAAGGCACGCAGAAGGCGAAAATGACATATTCAATGGCGCTGTCCCCGTAGCTGACCACATGCACCTCCACGGGCGGATCGTCCAGAATCTGGGAAACGGTGCCGGCGGCATGAAGGACCGCTCTGCGCACATCCGAGGGATGGGCGTCGTAGGAGGCAGACACCTTGATGTCCACCCGGCGTATGGGAAAGGTGGAACAGTTGACCACCCGGCTGGTCTGGAGCGAAGCGTTGGGCAGGAAGACAGCTCTGCGGTCCAGGGTCCGGATGCGGGTGTGGAGCATTGTGATTTCCTCCACCGTACCGCTGACGCTGTCCGCCTCGATGAAATCCCCCATCTGAAAGGGCTTGCGGATCAGAAGCACCACGCCGCCCGCCAGATTGGAGAGCAGATTCTGCAGGGCCAGGGTAACCGCAAGGCCGGCGATGGAAAGCAGGGCCACGAAGGAAGTGACGGGAATTCCCATGGAGGAGGCGGCGATGAGAACCACGATGATATCCAGAAGAATCCGCAGAGCAGTCCGGATGAAGGAATGAAGGGAGGTGGGGATCCTGGAACGGGCAAGTACTTTTTTGACCATGCGCAGCAGAAGGCGCACGGCAATGAGGCCCACCACCAGAATCGCAACGCCGACAATGATCGTTGGCGCATTCAGTCCCTTCAGCTGGTCCAGAAGGGACTGGACGTCCTGCGTGTTGATGACCTGCATGGAATCCCTCCTTTGGAAACATTCATCCTGTGAAATTGTAACGATTCACCCCCGGAATGTAAAGCGGAGGGCAGGGAACGGCAGGGGGAGGAGCCGGGGAAGAAGACGGAAAAAAGCCGCCGCGGAAACCCGCAGCAGCTTTCCATCCGTGAAGAATCAGCGGTAACTTTCCAGCAGCTCAATGACGCATTTCAGGTCCGGTGCGTCCAGGTAGCTGTATTCACCGCTGCCGTCCCCGTACCGTCCGTGCTGGACCAGCCTGAGACCGTTTGCCTCGGCCCGGGCCACCTGTTCCCCGGAGTCTTTGACCTTGAAGGCCAGATGATGGACGCCCTCTCCGTGCTCATTGAGAAAGTTTCTCCAGGTGGAGGGCTCCTCATTGGGCTGGATCAGTTCAATCTGCAGGTCCGGACCCACATCGAAGAAAGCCAGGAGTGCGTTGGCCTTCGGGGCTTCCTTTCCCTCAAAGACGGTCCGGGTTACCTCGTAATCACCGCAGGAGGATGTTTCGGGCACATCCATTCCCAGAAACTCCGCCCACTTTCTCTTGGTCTGTTCAATATCCCTGACGATGAAGCCAACCTGTGCAAGAAGATGGCTTCCCACAATGCCTGCCATGGTTATTTCCTCCTTTGCCAGCAGTCTGTCATCGGTCCCTTTTCCGGCACGCTTTTCCCGCTGCGGCCGGGATGATCCGCCGTGTTTTCCGCCTTTCGTTTTCAGGCTTTTCCGGAAGCGCAAAGAGACTCATACCAGCGGACGGCCCGTTCTGTCCATCCCTGCATGCACATGCCCGACCCGTCTGCGAAGCCGTGACCGCCCGTGGGGCCGATTTCCAGAAGGCAGGGAATTCCCAGCTTCTCCAGCGCCCGGGCAAGGAGTCCTGAGTTTTCGGGACTGACCAGTTCGTCCCCGGCCGCCAGAAACAGAGCGCAGGGCGGGAAGCGCTGAGCATGGTCGGGAATCTCATACGCCGAGTGCATGGCCTCTTCCAGGCTGCAGCCATACAGGGCGCGGACGTCATCGGGATCCGGGGAGCCGTAGCGGATATCCGGCCTGAGGGTGGTGACGGGATAGACCGGGAAAACGGCCTGAGGCGCAGGCAGATGGAAGGCGGGGAATCCCTTCTCCGTGTTCCAGAGGCAGACCAGATAGCCGCCGGCGGAGAAGCCGCAGGTGATATACCGGTCCCAGCGCACATGGAACTGCCCCGCACGGGCCTGAATGAGCCGCAGGGCCCGGGCAAAGTCTTCCATGTCCTTTTCCAGCAGATGATCCCTCCCGCCCACCTGGTAGGTGAGGATCGCGGCGTGGTATCCGAGACGGTTGAACTGTTCGGCGATGGGCCAGCCCTCCGTCAGATTCCACACGTTGACAAAACCGCCGCCGGGCACAATGAAAAGATAGGGCCGGTCATCGGCGCCGGGAAGGTCTGAGGGGAAGAAGACGAGACTGACTCCTTCCCGGGCAGGGTCTTCCCTGCATTCTTCCGGACTGTAGAGCGGATAGTAAAAATCTCCTGTGTCCGCGGCCCGGTACAGCCGCTCAATCCCCAGGCCGATCTCACCGGTAAAGAAATGCTCTTCCTTCAGCTGGGCGAGCGTTTTGTTCCAGAGTGGTTCCTCCTTCAGGTTTCTTGCGCGGATGGCGCTGCCGGCGATCACGGCAATGCGGGGATCGCTCAGCAGCGTGCCCAGGGTTTCGTGTTCCAGGGGCATTCAGTTCCCTCCTTCCGTCCCCGTGGGGTCCGGAGACCGGTGATGAAAATGAAATACAACGGAGGTATGGGATTGTCAATGACCCGGGGGACGGGCAGACAGGGCGCCTTATGTGTCCCGGGATCACGGGGCATTCAATCGGAGCGTCTGAATACGGGGCCAGAGGGCTTCAAGATGCTCTGTGCTGTGGCGGAGGCGCAGCGCGTCGGTTTCATTCCGGGGTGCTGCCGAGTCGGAAAGGACAATGGACAGAAAGCGAAGATACCCGGTCAGGCGGATTCTGTCCATGACGGATTCCGGCACGGACGCACACCCCAGATAGCGGCAGAGGGTTTCCCGGAAGAGGCGCAGGCACGTCTCCCGGTCAAGGCCGAAAAAGTCCATGGAGTTATCCGGCGTATCCTCGTTGAAGGCAATGTAGGCGGTAAAGAGGCCGGCGAACTCAAACACGGGATCTCCCAGCCCCAGGGAATCCATGTCGATGAGCATGAGTGAATCATCCGTGTACATGACATTCTTCAGGTGGATGTCACCGTGAACCAGGTGCAGATCCTCCGGCAGATCCGTGATCAGTGCCTTCACGCCGTCGAAGGCCTGCGGGGAAAGGAAGGGCTTCAGGCGGCTCAGATGCTCCAGGTACCTTTTCCGGCTGTCCGGCAGAGTGCCCCTTTCCATGGTGACATTGTGGACGGAACGGAGGAGCTCCGCGTATTTTTCCACGATCTGCGGGAACTGCTCCGGATGGGAAACCAGAATGGTGTTGCAGCTCTGCGCTTTGACCATTTCAAAAACGGTTCCCCACTGTCCGTCCACCCGGACGATGTCAAAGGGAATGGCGGTGGGAACGCCGTTCAGGAACGCCATCCGGGCAAGACTCCGTTCTTCCTCAATCAGGGGCAGACTGGACGCTCCCGGATGATAGACCTTCACCACCGTGTCATCGTCCAGTCGGTACACATCCCCGCAGGCGCCGGCCCCGATGAGGGGACAGCCCTCCACGCTCAGTTCACGGGGTTTTTTCCTCACATCCAGAAGCTGCGTGAAGCCGGTGGTATCGAAAATGTCGTAGACCGGAAGCGACACGTTGAACAGGGTGATTTTCCGGCCTGTGCGCTTGCGAAGGGCGAGAAACACCCGCAGTCCGGCACTGGAGATGTATTCAAGGCCGTCAGCGTCAAAGGAGGGGCATTTGCCGGGATGCGCCTTTATCAGGGCGTCGATCTCCTGGCTGATGGCGGATGCGTTATTGGAGTCAATTCTGCCGTCCAGGCAGATGATCAGCTGGTCTGTTTCCTCATAGGCTTTCATAGAACGATTCCTCACATAGACTGGAATTGGGGAAAAACGACACATCCCCCGGTATGATTTCGTTGCGGCCATGGGAGATTCCTTCCTGGCCGTGTTTTTTCTCTCAGGGAATGTCCGGTACCATGCCGGTGCGGGAAATTGACAGCCTTCCCGGTCCTCTGCTATGCTTTTCCGGGGAGGAAACGGAGGGAGAAGCATGAGCAGGATCTATCAGATCTACGGGCAGGACGCCCACGATATGACGCTGAAGCTCCTGGAGGCGGCGGAAGCCTTCAGACTGGTCCCTTCAGGCGGGTCTGTGGCCCTGAAACCCAATCTGGTCATTGCGGGCACGCCGGAAAGCGGAAGCACCACTCATCCCGGCGTGCTCAGCGGATGCATTGAGTACTTCCGCGCCCACGGGGTGAAGGACCTGAGCGTGATCGAAGGGAGCTGGGTGGGGGAGGACACCATGCGTGCCATGCGCAGGGCGGGATATGACAGGGTCTGTGAGCGGTACGGCGTCCCCTTTTATGACCTGAAGAAGGACAGAACCCGCTCCGTGAAGACCGCCGCCGGCCCCGTGGAGGTATGCTGCCGCGCGGCGGACGCGGGACTTCTGGTGGATCTGCCGGTGCTGAAAGGCCACTGCCAGACGGTGATGACCTGCGCCCTGAAGAATCTGAAAGGCTGTCTGCCGGACCGGGAAAAACGGCGATTTCATGCCATGGGTCTTCAGAAACCCATTGCCGCCCTGGGAGCGGCCCTCAGACCGCGGCTCATTGTGGTGGACAGCATCTGCGGGGATCTGGACTTCGAGGAGGGCGGCACCCCGGTGCAGACCAACCGCATGTATCTGGGAACAGACGCGGTTCAGCTGGATGCCTACGGGCGTTCCCTCATGGGACTGAATCCCGGGGACGTCCCCTACATCGAAATGTGCGCCTCCTTCGGAGGAGGCTCGGCAGAGTGGTCTCCCCAGGATGTGGTGGAGCTGAATCATCCCAGGGACGGAGCGGCTTATCCCCGCCCCAGCGGGACGGTGGCACGCCTGACCCGGTCTGTCCGTGAAGATCAGGCCTGTTCCGCCTGCTACGCCGCCCTTATCCGGGCGCTTTACACGAGTCACTGCGGTGAAGGGGAAACGATTTACATCGGCCAGGGCTGGCGGAACCGGACAATGGACGGCCTGGGCATAGGCGCGTGCTGCAGGGACGCTTCCACGCATGTGCCGGGGTGCCCGCCCACGGCGGAAGCCATTGCCCGGTGCCTTGAGGAGAGGGAGCGGGGACGGGAAGCGTAAGGGGTCCCGCCCTCCGCGTGCGAAGGTCGGATGAAACGTAAAAACGCCGCGGGCGCGGCGTTTTTTCCGTTATTCCAGATCGATGTAGACGGCCCGGACGGTGGGAATGGCTGCAGGCTCCTTGAGAAGGGAAAGGGAGAGCTGCACGCCCCTGCACTCACCGTAAACCACCACTTTGTCCTTGGTGAGAAACCGGGGTTCCCCGCTGCCCCGGTGGTATTCCACATTCCAGATGCTGCCGCTGTCATCCCGGACCTTCAGGGTCATGGTGTGAAGCAGACCTTCGGAGGCCTGGGTGACCTGGCCTTCCAGACGGATTTTTCTGCCCTGGTTCTGGTCCGGATAGCGCTCCACGTCCTTGAAACTGATGGTTTCGCATTCTGAGATATACTGCTGTCTCACGGCATCTTCCACCGGGGACATTTCGCCGGTCAGGTCATTCCGGAGATGAATGGCGTTGCGGCGGGTTTCCAGCGTGCAGGGGAAGTAACCGTTCTCATCCGGGAGCAGGGGAATGGAGTTCCAGTTCTCTTCCCTGTCCTTCTGCAGGAAGGTCAGAACGTGATCCCCTTCCGTCAGTGTGAGGGTTTCCTCATAGTCCTGTCCGTGGGAAAGGGTGGCAATCTCGGTATCGTCCAGACGGACAACGACACTGTAGCGGCTGAAGATCAGATTGCCGATGAAATGGATGGAAAGG
Source organism: uncultured Eubacteriales bacterium (assembly GCA_902774025.1). Taxonomy (GTDB): domain Bacteria; phylum Bacillota; class Clostridia; order Christensenellales; family Aristaeellaceae; genus UBA2943. The sequence goes on along the minus strand of CACYGY010000031.1, from coordinate 20,526 downwards.
GTGACTTCCCGGCCGGGGGCGGCATTTTCCGCCAGAGCCAGGGACGAAAGGAGCAGCAGCATGCTCAGCAGAACGATGAACAGTCTTTTTCTCATAACAGAACCTCCTTGCTTTGACCTGGGTTCTTCGGGGGCCGGGGCGGTGTCCGGCCGCTGAGAATCCGGATAACGGATCCTGCTCCCGCGCCGGGACGCCTGTCCTTCCGGAAGGTTTCGGCCTTTCCGGGCGCGCTCACAGGGATCCCGCGGCGAACGGACATTGCGGCCTTGCCCGGGGATCGTTGTCAGGAGGCGTGTTTCCTGATATCCTTCTGACAAAGCGCGCCCCTGAACCCCGTCAGCATAGCAGAAAACGGCTCTTTTTCCAAGTGCCGGGAGGAGGGACGCAGGAATTTCGGAAGGGATGAGAAATGTGCGGAAGGAAACGCTGATCCATGTGCCGCTTCCCGACGGGGAACTGCGGGAAATGATCCTTGAAGCAGCCCGGCGCCACGATCTTCATGTGTCCTTTGCCGGGAGCGAGGAAGAGGCCCTTGCCCTGGCAGAGAAGGCGGAGATCATTCTGGGCCAGTCGCCCGCCCTTTGCCGGCACGCCCCGCACCTTGAGTGGATGTGTACATGCTCCGCCGGGGTGGATCACTTCAGAAGGGAGGATTTTCTCTCCCGGGAGGCTCTTTTCAGTAATTCCTCCGGGGCCTACGGTGTGACCATCTCGGAGCATGTGATCATGTCCGTTCTGTATCTTCTCAGGATGCAGGACCGGTACAGTCAGATCGTGAAGGAACGGAAATGGACGCGCAATCTGGCGGTTTCCTCCATCCGGGACAGCCGGATCACCCTTCTGGGCACGGGGGACATCGGAAGCACCTGTGCCCGCAGATTCCGGGGATTTGAACCGCAGTCCATCACGGGGGTGAGCCGGAGGGGGCATGCATGCTCTGACATGGACCGTGTGGTCAGGGTGGAGGAAATCGATGAGGTGCTGAGGAATACGGATATCCTGGTGCTTTCCCTTCCCGCAACGTCCCTGACATGGCACCTGCTGGACAGGAAAAGGCTCGGGATGCTGCACGACGGTGCTGTGATTGTCAATGTGGGCCGGGGACAGTCCCTGGACGAGGGGGCGATGGAGGAGGAACTGCGAAAGGGGCGGCTCCGGGCGGCCCTGGACGTGTTTGAGGAGGAGCCGCTTCCGGAGAAGAGCAGTCTCTGGACGTGCCCGAATCTGCTGATCACCCCCCACACGGCGGGAAACATGACGCTTCCCTATACCCGCAGACGGATTGTGGAGCTCTTCCTGGAAGACCTGGAGCGCTTCATGAGGGGAGAAAAACCGCTTCGTCTGGTGGACCTGGGACAGGGTTACTGATATTTTCCGGAGGACAGAGATGGAATACAGAAAATTTGGAGATACCTATCTGGTCCGGGTGGACCGGGGTGAGGAAATCCTCGCCTCCCTGACGGAACTGGGACGGAAGGAGGATATCCGTCTCGCGTCGGTGGAGGGACTGGGCGGGGTGGACCGGGCTGCAGTCTGTGTCTATGATGTCGCCACCCGCACCTTCTGCCGGAAGGAATTCCGTGAGCCCATGGAAATGACGGGCCTGACGGGGACCATCAGCCGCATGAAGGGGCAGGTGTACCTGCATGTGCACGCGAACCTCTGCGATCAGGAACTGAAGGTTCATGGCGGGCATGCCAGTGAGCTGTGGGTGGGAGCCACCTGTGAGATGGTGGTGCGTGTCCTTCCCGGTGAGGTGGACCGGCGTTACGACCCGGATACCGGGCTGAACATTCTTGAGTTTTCCTGAAAGGAGAGACTGCATGTTTTCAGAAACGGAGCTCAGGCGCCTGCTGGACGCCCGGATGGAAAGGGAGAAGCTCACGGGTGTCAGCGCCTGCATCATGGGACCGGAGGGCCCCGTATTCTCCTATGAGAACGGCGTCATGAACCAGAGTGGCCGGAGGGTGGACGGGGAGACGATGTTCGGCATCGCTTCCATGAGCAAATCCATCACAGCCCTGTGCCTGTGCATTCTGGAGGCGGAGGGCCGGCTGTCCCTGGAGGAACCGGTACGCACCTACATTGAGAACTTTGAGATGCCCGGAGTCCCCTGGGAATGCGTCAGGGTGCGCCATCTCATGAATCATACCAGCGGACTGCCCACCACTCCATGCCTGGAATGGGCTTCCATGCTCTACAGCGGCCGGCCCGTGGATGCGGACGGACGGAAACTTCTGGAGGAATGCCCCGGCCCCATGAGGGATCTGGAGGATCTTCTGAGCTATATCCGCACCTGTCCCTATCCCCTCACCGGGATGCCCGGGGAGGATATGAGCTACAGCAACGACGGTTATGCGATCCTTTCCTATATTGTGGACAGGTGTGCGTCCATGCCCCTGGAGGATTTCATGCGGGAAAGGGTTTTTCAGCCCCTGGGCATGACCCGCTCCATCCTGGACAGCGGACATGAGGAGAGTCGGAAGCTCTCCGGGGACAATCTGACCAGCCTGTTTGACTTAAGCGGTGACGTGCTGACCTGTTCGGACAGGTGGACGGTGATTCCTCCCTACCGGGGCTGTGCCATGGTGAAGTCCACCGCGCGGGATATGGCCGTCTATTACCGGTGCCTTTCCCTTCACGGCATGCATGAGGGCCGCCAGGCCATTCCCCGGGAGGCGGTGGAGCGGCTGATCGGGGCGGGACACCGGCTGGACGGAATGCCCAGAATGTGCTTCGGGCTGTACAAGAGAAAGTGGGACGGGCATGTGGTGTGCCATCACGCGGGAGGCCTTTACGGGGTTTCCAGCCAGGGCGGACTGCTCATGGGCGAGGGATACGGTTTCAGTGTCCTCTGCAATCTCTCCGAGCAGGATATGGAGGACTGGATGTGGGACATGATCCGGGCCGTGACCGGCTCCCGGGCGGAGCGGGAATGGCTGCGGGCCACCGGAAGCCTTTTCAGCCGTCCGGATCTTCTGGAGGGAAGGTACACGGGCCATGAGGGTATGGAGGACGTGATCCTGGTCACAGGGGATCATGACCGGATCCGGTGTGAAAAGAACGGGGAGAGACTGGACATGCGCTACTGCGGCGGCACCTGGTTCCGGGGAGAGGACGGAGAGGGAAAACTCAGCTGCCGTCTGGAATTTCTCCTCCGGGACAGCCGGTGCCGGGGACTGCGGTGCGGTTCCAGAATCTTCATGCGGGCGGGGGACGCCTGAAGGACGGTGTCGCAGGAGGATCAGACCGCCGGGACGTCGGGGAAAACCTCCGCGGGAGCCCTGAAGGGCGGCCGGCTGCGCACGTGAAGCGCCGCAGCCGGCCGCTTTTTGCGATGCATACCCTGTTTCCTTTGTCGGGAAGAAACCGCGGGGAAGGAGAACACGCCCACCGCCTCTTCCCCGGATGTCTCTCTCCGGAGAGGAGAAGGCGCCGGGAGGACGGGAGTTTCCGGGTCTTTACAAGGGAAAGGCGAAACCGTATAATCGATTGGTGTTTCTTTACACGGACGGAGGATGATGGAAAGCGCTATGGGGAAGACGATTGCGGTGGCCAACCAGAAGGGCGGCGTGGGAAAAACCACCACGGCGGTGAATCTCAGCGCCGTGCTGGCCGAGATGGGGAAAAAGACGCTTCTGGTGGACCTGGACCCTCAGGGCAACGCCACCTCCGGTCTTGGCCAGGAGGCGGGAAAGATTTCTGTCTACGAGGTGATTCTGGGGGTGGCCGGCATTGAGCAGTCCATCCGCAAAACCCGCTGGGACAGGCTGTCTCTGATTCCCGGCGACATCCGGATGGCAGGGGCGGAGCTGGAGCTGGCGGGATTTGAGGACCGGGAGCATCAGCTGAAAAAGGCCATGCGGTCCATCCGCGGCAATTACGATTTTATCATCATAGACTGCCCGCCTTCCCTGAACCTTCTGACGCTGAACGCCCTGGGATGCGCGGACAGCATTCTGATTCCCATTCAGTGCGAGTATTACGCTCTTGAGGGCGTGACCTCCCTGATGAACACCATTCAGAGAGTGCGGCGGAGCATCAATCCCCAGCTGCAGATCGAGGGGATTCTGCTGACCATGCTGGACGGCCGCACGAATCTGGGCCTGCAGGTGGTGGAGCAGGTGAAGAAGCATTTCCGCAAGCAGGTCTACGGGGTCACCATTCCCCGTTCCGTACGTCTGGGAGAAGCGCCCTCCCACGGGGAACCCATCAATGTCTATGATCCCAGGTCCACGGGATGCGCCGCCTACAGGGCTCTGGGTGCGGAATTCCTCAGGCGCAACGGCCGGAAGGACTGAGACGAGGGAAGAAAACAGGGAGAGCTGGGAAGAATATGCCGAAGAAGACACACGGTCTGGGCAGAGGCCTGGACGCCCTCATGCCGGAGGAAAACACCGCGGATCCCTCACGGATTCAGCAGATTCCCATCGGGGATGTGGATCCCAATCCGCATCAGCCCCGCAAAGCCTTCAGCCCGGAGAGCATTGCCGCCCTGGCCCAGTCCATTCAGGATCAGGGCATGCTTCAGCCCATACTGGTAACTCCCACCTCCGGCGGACGCTACACCATTGTGGCGGGCGAGCGGAGATGGCGCGCCGCCCGGGAAGCCGGCCTCGGGGAGGTTCCGTGCCTGGTCATGGAGGTGACGAGGCAGGAACAGATGGAGATCGCCCTGATTGAGAACCTGCAGCGGGAGGATCTGAATCCTCTGGAGACCGCCCAGGGCATCCGGGAACTGATGGATGAATACGGGCTGACCCAGGAAGAGGTAGCCAGACGGCTGTCCAGAAGCCGGCCCAGCGTGGCCAATCTCCTCAGAATCCTGAGTCTGCCCGGGGCCGTGCAGGAAATGGTGCGGCAGGGGACGCTCAGCGCCGGGCATGCCCGTGTGCTGGCGGGACTGGACAGCGCTGAGGAGCAGCTGGGCATGGCGAATGAGACCATCGCGAACGGATACAGTGTCCGGCAGCTGGAGGAAATCTGTGCCAGGTCCAGGGATGAGAAGCCGCCCCGGAAAAAGCGGGAGAAAGCCGATGCCGGAAAGACGCCGGAGATGACCGGGTTTGAGAACCGGATCCGGGAGTGGAGCGGCATGCGCGCCGAACTGCGGGGTACGGAAAAGAAGGGCAGGATCATTCTGCAGTACTATACGCAGGAGGAACTGCAGCATTTTTATGACCTGATCCTCCGGACGGAGGGCGGGGACTGAGGGGGAAACTATGCACAAGGAACAGGAACTTCCCAGATGGGACGGACCCCTGTCGCACCCTTTCTACAGTCATGTGGTGAAAAGGATTCTGGATTTTCTCCTGGCCCTGATTCTCCTCATTCCCGGAGTTGTGATCATGCTGCCCCTGGCCCTCTGGGTGCGCCTGGATTCCCCGGGTCCCGTGATCTACAGGGCGCCCAGGGGCGGATACCATAACAGGACGTTCACCATTTACAAATTCCGTTCCATGGTGGTGGGCTCGGATCAGACCGGAAGCTGTACCGCCAAGGATGATGAAAGGGTCACCCGGTCGGGGCGGATCATGCGGCGGCTGAAAATGGACGAGCTGCCTCAGCTGTTCAATATCCTGAAAGGTGACATGTCCTTTGTGGGTCCCAGACCCGAACTGCTGAAATACACCACCCGCTACACAAAGGAAGAGGAGTGCATTCTCTGGGTCCGTCCCGGCGTTACGGACCGGTCTTCCATTGTCTTCATTGCCCAGGACGAGATCGTGGGCACGGAAAACCCGGTGGAGAACTATGAGAAACTGGTGCTGCCGGAGAAGAACCGCCTGCGTGTGGAATACGCCCGGAATCAGTCCTTCGCCCTGGACGTGCGGCTGTTTCTGGAGACCATTCTGGGGGTGGGCAGAAAGATGGGGCACAGGGTGTGAAGAACCGGAGAGGAGGCACCTGTCATGGAAGAATACAGGGACGGGAAGAGCTATACGCAGCTGATCCATGAATCCCTCGGAGAGGAATATCCGGATACGGGAGATCCGCGGGTGCTTGCCTGGCTGATCCGACGCCACGGGGTGGAGATGACCCATATCAGCCGAGGCAGCCATATCGGTTCCATCCTGTCGGTGGCGGAGATCATTGCCGTGCTTTATGCCTGCGAACTTCGTACGCGTCCCGGTGACCCAGCCTGGCCGGAGCGGGATCGGCTGATCCTCTCCAAGGGGCATGCCGGTGCCGCCGTCTATGCTGCGCTGGCGGAGCGCGGTTTTTTTCCTGTGGAGGAACTGCGCCAGCATTACGGAAACGGCTCCCGGCTGTCGGGGCATGTGAGCCACCACGGGGTGCCGGGGATTGAGGTTTCCACCGGCTCTCTGGGCCACGGCCTCAGCATCGGCACGGGCATGGCGTACGGAGCGCGCCTGAGCGGGGAAGCGTGGCGCACCTATGTGGTCCTGGGAGACGGGGAATGCGATGAGGGAATGGTCTGGGAGGCCGCCCTGCAAGCCCGGCAGTGGGAGCTTGCCTCCCTGACGGCCATCATTGACCATAACGGCATGCAGTCCCTGGACGAGTGTGAGAGAACGCTGAAGCTGGAACCCCTGCATGAAAAGTGGGCATCCTTCGGCTGGCACGTGCAGCGGGTGAACGGCCATGACACGGAGGCGCTGAAGCGGGCCCTTGGATCGGCGCGCGCGGAGAAGCGGCTTCCCAGCGTCATCATCGCCGATACCGTCAAGGGCCGGGGGATCAGCTTTATGGAAAACAATATTCTCTGGCATTACCGGACACCTCAGGGAGAGGAATACGAGGCAGCCTGCCGGGAACTGGAGGCGAACCGTCCATGAGAGATGCCTTTGTGCGTGCCCTGATGTCCGAGGCGGAGAGGCGGCCGGAGCTGATGCTCATCACGGGGGATCTGGGCTTCGGCGTGCTCAGGCCCTTCTGGGAGCGTTTTCCGGAAAAATTCATCAACGCAGGGATTGCGGAACAGTCCATGGCCGGGGTGGCTGCGGGCCTTGCCATGACGGGCAGGAAGGTGATCATCTATTCCATCGGGAATTTTCCCACTCTCCGGTGTCTGGAGCAGATCCGGAATGACTGCGCCTATCCGGAAGCGGAGGTGAAGGTGGTGTGCGTGGGGGGCGGGTTCGTGTACGGCCCCCTGGGCATGAGCCATCATGCCACGGAGGACATGGGCATTCTGCGCACGCTTCCGGGCATCACGCTGTTCACGCCGGGGGATCCCGCGGAGACGGAGGCCGTTGTGCCGGAAATGCTCCGGTGCCATGGCACCTGCTACCTGCGCCTCGGGCGGGGCGGGGAGCCTCTGGTGCACGGGGCGCCGCTTCGGGACTGGCACGTTCCCTCCGCCCTGACCTTGCGCACCGGCAGGGACACGGCCATTCTGAGCGCCGGCGGGATACTCACCCAGACCCGGGAGGCCGCGGAAATCCTTGCGGAAAAGGGCGTGGGGGCGGAAGTGGTTTCCTTCCCTTGCCTAAAACCCCTGGACCGGGGCAGGATTCTGGAACTGGCCCGGCGCTTTCCCAGGCTTTATACCGTGGAGGAGCATACCGTCATCGGGGGCCTGGGATCGGCCGTATGCGAGGTGGTGGCGGAGGAGGGGCTCCCCTGCCGGGTGATCCGTCTGGGCATTCCGGATGTCTATGCCCGGGAAGTGGGCACCCAGCAGTACCTCCGGGGCGTCTTCGGATTTGACGCTGCGGGTATTGCGGGGCGTGTGGAAAAAGAAGAGAGGGAGGCGGGCCGGAGATGAGCCGGAAGGAACTGAGTCTGCCGGAGATTCACGCGGAGCTTCTGCGGCAGCTGGAGGATATACTGCGGGTCTGTGACCGGCATGACATCAGCTTCAACCTCATGTGCGGGACACTGCTGGGGGCCGTGCGTCATCACGGGTTCATTCCCTGGGATGATGACGTGGACCTTCTGATGACAAGGCGCGAGTTTCAGCGTTTCCGGGAAATCTATCCCCGGGAATGCAGCAGTGAGTTTGAGCTCACCTATCTGAACACCTGGACGCCCCGGGTCATGAACCGGGATCCGGCGAAGGCCGCGGCGTTTACGGACCTGTTCATTCTGGATCCCGTACCCCGGGGACGTCTGGCCCGGGAGCGCTATTTCCTGGAACTGCATCTGCTCCAGGGCATGCTGAAGCGGAATGTGGACTACAGCCGCTTCGGCCTGAAGGACCGCATTCTTCTCAGGGGCACTCACATCCTGGGACTGCCCATGACCACGGAATGGAAAACCCGCCGGTATGAGAAGGTTTCCATGCGCCTGGAGGAAGGGCAGGACCTGTGCATGTCCAACGGGGCCTTTGAACTGATGATGCACATCTGGCATCCGGAACAGTTCGAGGAAAAGATCCGTGTGCCCTTTGAGCATCTGGTCTGTCCTATTCCCAAACGGTATGACGAGGTCCTGAGGATCCTCTTCGGACCGGATTACATGACCCCGCCCCCGGAATCGGAGCGGGTAGCCAAGCATCTGGATGTATGACGGGAGATAAGCATGCTGTTCTGTCCATTGTTTTCAGGTTCAAGCGGAAACGCGGTCTATGTGTCCTCCGGTAAGACGCGCATTCTGATTGACTGCGGCAAGTCCGGCATTCAGGTCCAGGAAGCCCTGGGGGCCATCGGGGTGGACCCTGCCAGTCTTCAGGCTATCCTCATCACCCATGAGCATCACGATCATATTCATGGAGCCGGAATTCTGAGCCGCCGGTATCATCTGCCGATCTATGCCACCGCCCTCACCTGGGCGGCCATGGAAAAGAAGCTGGGGGCTATTGAACCGGAAAACCGACGGGTGTTTGACGCGGGAAGCGATTTCAGTGTCGGGGACCTGGGAGTGGAACCCGTACCGCTGTACCATGACGCCGCGGACCCCTGCGGCTTCCGGATCTGGCAGGGAAGTGCATCCGCAGCGGTGGTAACGGACCTGGGGACCTTTTCCCGGGAGACGGCTTCCGTTCTGTCGGGCGCCCAGGTGGTGCTGATGGAAAGCAATCATGATCCGGACATGGTCCGGATGAATCCCCACTATACCCAGACCCTGAAGAACCGGATTCTCTCCCGGAAGGGGCATCTGAGCAACAGTGAATGCGCGGAGGCACTGGTGACCCTGGCGTCCCAGGGTACCACGCAGTTCATCCTGGGGCATCTGAGCCGGGAGAACAATCTGCCGGAGCTTGCCATGCGGGTGAACGAGGCACGGCTTGAACTGGAGGGACTCCGCCTGGGGGTGGATGTCAGTCTGGACATGGCCTGGCGGGATCATGTGGGGAACGTGTATGAAATCCGGGACATTCGGGCGGATCACGCTGTTTCCTGACAGCTTCCCGGGGAAGGAGCGGAAAACCCTTTATGATTCTACTGTCACTGCAGCACGTAAGGAAATCCTTCGGACTCAATGAGGTGCTGAAGGATGCGTCCCTGACACTTCAGACCGGCGAGCGGCTGGGGCTGGTGGGCGTGAACGGCAGCGGAAAATCCACCCTCATGAAGATCATTGCCGGTCTGGAAACCATGGACGGGGGCACACTGACCATGCAGAAGGGCCTGAAACTGGGGTATCTGGCCCAGCAGGGGGAAGTGGACCCGGAACGCACGGTCCTGGAGGAGATGGAAGCCGTCTTTGAGCCTCTGGTGCGCATGGAGGAGGAAATGCGCCGCGCAGAGAAGGAGATGGCCGAATGCGCCGGGGACCCGGAAAGGCTCCGGCGTCTGGGCAGTCATTATGATCAGCTGACCCGCGAATTTGAGAAGAACAACGGCTACGGCTGGCGCAGCAGCGTTCAGGGCGTCCTGGCCGGCCTGGGGTTCAGGAAGGAACAGCAGGGCCAGAAGACCTCCGTGCTCTCGGGCGGGGAGCGGACAAGGCTGTGCCTGGGAAGGATGCTTCTCAGCCAGCCGGACCTTCTTCTTCTGGATGAACCCACCAACCATCTGGATCTGAAATCCATCGCCTGGCTGGAGGACTATCTCAGTGCCTGGCGGGGCGCCGTCCTGATCATCTCCCATGACCGTCTCTTCATGGACCATGTGTGCGATCACATGGCGGAGCTCATCTTCGGGTGCGTGGAAACCTATACGGGCAATTACACGTCCTATGCCCGGCAGCGCTCGGAGCGCTTTGAGATCCGCATGAAGACCTGGAAACTGCAGCAGAAGGAAATTGAGCGGCAGCAGGCCATTATTGACCGCTATCGCATGTACAACCGGGAAAAGTCCATCCGGGCGGCGGAAAGCCGGGAAAAGCGTCTGGAAAAGATGGAGCGGATGGAAAGGCCCGTGGATGAGAAAACCGTGCATTTCCGCTTTGAGGCCCGCCGCCGCACCGGCGAGGATGTGCTGATGCTGGAGGGACTGGAAAAGGGATACGAGGGAAGGGTGCTCTTCAGGGACCTGAAAATGCATCTGCGCGCCGGGGATCGGGTGGCCCTCATCGGGGACAACGGATGCGGCAAATCCACGCTTCTGAAGATCATCACCGGGGAGGTCAAGCCGGACGCGGGAACCGTGCGCTTTGGCACCGGTGTGGATATCGGCTACTACGACCAGCATCAGGCCAGACTGCACCCGGACAAGACGGTCCTGGACGAGGTGTGGGATGATTTCCGCCGCCTGGACCAGACGGAGGTGCGGGGAGCCCTGGGGATGTTCCTGTTTACCGGGGATGATGTGCTCATACCGGTTTCCACTCTTTCCGGCGGGGAGAAGGGCCGTGTGGCCCTGACCAAGCTGATCCTCCGGGGGGACAATTTCCTTCTCCTGGACGAGCCCACCAATCATCTGGACATGGACAGCCGGGAAGTGCTGGAAAAGGCGCTGGAAAGTTTTCCGGGCACCATCCTGGCCATCTCCCATGACCGGTATTTCATCAACCGGTTTGCCACAAGGGTGGCGGTGATGCAGGACCAGCAGCTGGTGGAGTACCTGGGTAACTACGACGATTACTTTGAGAAGGTCAACCGGGAACAGGAGCCGGACGGCAGCGGCGAGACCATGACCCGCACGGCCATGGAAAAGGAAAAGCGGAAAAGCCGGGAGGCCCAGACCAGAGCACGGGAAAGACAGAAAGCGCTTTCGGAGGCGGAAGAGAGGATCGAGGCGGCGGAAAAGGAAGCCGCCCGTATGGAAGCGGAGCTGGCGGATCCCCTTTTCTGGCAGGATCCGGACCGGGCGGCGGAGGTCAGCCGGGCCTATCAGGCAAAGCAGCAGGAAATCGCCCGGCTGTACGCGGAATGGGAAACGCTGGAGGCGGAGGATAATCCATGAAAACAGTGAACAGGATTCTGAACCCGGGAAGGGCGTGGACCGCCTTTCCCTTCTTCTTTCTCAATGCGGACCTGACCCATGAGGGCATCCGGCAGAGAATGCGGGATTACAATGAACACGGAATTCACGGCGTGGTGCTGCATCCCCGCATGGGCATGAGCCGGCGGATCGGATATCTGTCGGAAACCTTTTTCCGGTACATCCGCACCGCAGTGGAGGAAGCGGAGCGCCTGGACATGCAGGTCATTCTCTACGATGAGGGCATGTATCCCAGCGGCAGCGCTTCCGGTCAGGTGGTGGAGGGACATCCCGAATTCATGAGCCGCGGCCTGGCCAGGGTGGAGACGCCCCGGGCGGGGGACACGGTGGTGGCCCGGTGTGATTCCTGCTTCCTGGTATCCCGTCCGAGTCTCGGCACCATCCGGGGCGTGCACTTCGGGGAGGATGACGGGGAAGCACGCGCTCCCCTCAGTGCGGACATTCTGAACCCGGAGGCCGTGGAACGCTTTCTGAAACTGACCCATGATGCCTACTATGCCCGTCTCGCTCCCTGGTTCGGGAAGGTCATCATCGGTTTTTTCACCGATGAGCCCAGCATTCTGGGCCGGAATGTCTGGAATATGTTTCCCTGGTCTCTGGGCTTTGAGGATTTGTTCCGGAAGGAGGGCGGGCGGCCGGAGGGCCTCGCGGCCCTGTTTGAGGGAGAGGAGAATGAGGATACCCGTCTGTACCACCGCCTGATCCTCCGGCGGGAGGAGGAAGTCTACTACCATGCCCTCTCCGCGTGGTGCGAAGGCCATGGCATTTCCCTCATGGGACACCCGCATCAGAGTGACGATATGGAGGTGGAAAAGCATTTCCACGTGCCTGGACAGGATCTGGTGCTGCGCTGGATCGCTCCGGAAACGGGGGACCTGAAGGGAATGGATTCGGTCATGGGCAAGTGCAGCGCGGATGCCGCCTATGTGTTTTCAAGGCGCCGGAACGCCAATGAGGTCTTCGGCGCCTGCAACCGGAGGGACAATCCCTGGTCCCTCAGCGGCGGGGATATGAAGTGGTATCTGGATTACCTGGCGGTGCGGGGAGTGAATCTCTTCATTCCCCATGCCTTCTACTACAGCATCGCGGGCCAAAGGAGCATGGAGCGTCCCCCGGATGTGGGCCCCTGGAATATTTACTGGGATCACTACCGGAGATGGAGCGACTACATGAAGCGTCTGTCCTTCCTCATGACGGACCAGAAGCTCCACGCGGGGATCGCGGTTCTGTGTGAAAACAGGGATCTGCATCCGGAATGGGTGGCTCCGCTGTTTGAGAGCCAGAAGGGATTCCGCTATCTCCCCCGGAGCGTGTGGCATGAGCTGCGGGAAGAAGAGGGAAAGCTGCATTTCCGGGAAGAAGTCTTTGACTGTGTCCTGGGGGATCCCGGCCTTTTCCCGGGCGTCAGCGGGGACGCGGAGCGTGTGGAGGCGGACGTTCAGCTGCTGGAGCCCAGGAAGGATCTGCGGGTGCGGCGCTTTGAAAAGGACGGAAAAACCATGCTGTTCCTGGTCAACGCGGGCGAGGGCATGGAAGTTCAGCTCCGTCTGCCCTTCCGGAATGCGGCATGCGTGGACCTGTGGCGGGGCAGATCCTGGCGCGCCGCTTCGGACGGCAAAGTGTGCCTGCAGCTTGGAAGAAGGGCTTCCCTTCTGATCCTGGAGGGTGAGGAGGCGCCGGAGGAGAAGGAAGCCAGGATGATCCATCCCGCTTTCCGGAAAACCGGCGAAGACAGTCGGAGTTTTACCCGGTTCTATGAGGCCTGTGTGGAATCAGAGGGAAACGAGGATCTGCTGCTGGAGGCGGAAGGAGAGGAGATGTCGGTCCTGCAGGTGAACGGCAGGGAAGCGGACTGCGCCTTCTGGCGCGGGGACGTGATGCGGATTCCCGCATCCCTTCTCCGCAGGGGAAACAATGAGCTTCATTTGGAGGTCCGGGGAAGCCTGTGCAACCGGTACGGCTACCCTGCGCCCTACGGGCTTCCGGAGGACTGGAAGAAGAAGGAATGACAGGGGTTCTCTCCGGACGTGAAAAAGCCTCACCTTTCGGGGTGAGGCTTTTCAGCTGAGAGGGACATCTTATGTCCCGCCGGGAACTGCATTCTCCGCAGAAGATTCTCCGGCCTCCGCGAAGGGGATCGGCAGCAGGGGCGAGGCGCCCGTGCGGGCCAGAGCCAGGTTTCTGCCCTCCGGAGTGCGCAGGGCCAGGGCGTTGTCCCTGAGGGCGGAGATCTTGTAATCCTTCTCCCCGTCCAGGGTCAGGGTATATCCGTTCAGGACCCATGTGAAGGCTTCGCCGTTGAGAGAACCCGTGTAATCGCCTCGCAGAATCAGGGTGAAGCCCTCGGCTTCCCATGTGCCCAGAAGCCGCCAGGGATTCCGCTCAGAGAGCGCTCCGGCCACTTCCGGGTCATCGGCGCAGCGCTGTAGATAGGGATAGGCTTCATCCTCCCTGCCTTCCCCCAGCAGCTTGAGACCCATGTTCCGGCAGGACTGTTTCAGCACAGACACAAGATCCCCGTATTCCTCCGGCGCGGCGGAGAGATCCACATCCCCCAGAAGGTAAGCCGCATAAGCCCAGTCCTCCCGGGCAGCCGCGTTCCTGGCCTGCTCCCCGGGGGCGGAAAAGACCACGGCGGTGAGATTTTCCAGTTTTTCCGCGGCGTCCAGATAGTCGCCGGCTTTTTCATAGGCGGAGATGGCCTCCTCCCGTCGGCCCTCCCTCATGGCGGATTCCGCCATGAGATAGTACTGCTTCTGCAGCAGCGTGGCACTGTCCAGATACGTTCCCAGGGCACGGTAAATTTCGGCGCTTTCGGCAAACTGCCCCGCCTCGGACAGGGCGGAGGCCTGAAGATAGCGGATTTCCATCCCACGCTCTTCCGCTTCCGCATCGCCCTTCAGGCTTTCCAGGAGGGCGAGGGCTTCCTCCCAGTTCCCGGCCGTCTGTGCCCGGGCGCTGAGAAGGAGCCTGCAGTTCCGGGCATGGTCGGCGCTGTCCTCATAATCCTTCAGTTCCTCAAAAACAGCCAGGGCTTCCGAATACCTTTCCGCCTGCTCATCTTCCAGGGCCAGGGCATACCGGCATTTGCGGACGGCTTCGGCAGCTTCCTGTGTTTTCACGCCTTCCAGCAGCTCCATGGCTCCTTTGTAGGCACCGGATTCCATCAGGGTCAGGGCCTTGCCGCAGGTGGCCTCCTGCAGCTTCTTTTTGCTCTGCAGGTAATTGTTCAGTTCCGTATACAGCTCAATGGCCCGATCAAAGTCCCCGTTTTCCATGGCGGTCTCCGCCATGCGGTACCGTACCTGTTTCAGAATGGTTTTCGCGTTCTGATAGTCCTCCAGCTGGATCAGAAGCGTCTCCGCTTCCTCCAGGCGTCCCTCCGAAATGCGGGACTGAGCCAGGGCATACCGGCAGCGCCGGATGAGCTTCTGGGTTTCCTTATCTTCCGGAATGGAGGCGAGGAGGGAAAGACAGCGGTCGTAATCTCCCTGATCCAGGGCCTGGGTGGCGGGACGCAGGATACATTCCCGGCGCAGACTGCTCACGTCCAGATAGTCCTCCGGCAGGGAACCGAACAGGGACAGGGCCCGCTGATACTCCTGATCCTTCAGGGCTGTGGAGGCGAGGCGGTAAAGGCATTCCAGGTATTTCTCCGAGGAATCCAGGTAATCGGGAATGCTGGCGAAGAGATCCGCCGCTTCCTGCAGTCTCCCTTCCTCCATGGCCTGAAGGGCGGGGGTATAGATGCACAGCCGTGCCTGATCCTGAGCGTCCTCATAGTCTCCAGCCAGCAGGAATTCTGCTCCGGCCCCGGTCATGTCTCCTTCCGCGTAAAGGTGCCGGCC
Source organism: uncultured Eubacteriales bacterium (assembly GCA_902774025.1). Taxonomy (GTDB): domain Bacteria; phylum Bacillota; class Clostridia; order Christensenellales; family Aristaeellaceae; genus UBA2943. The sequence goes on along the minus strand of CACYGY010000031.1, from coordinate 5,384 downwards.
CCGGAGATAACGGGCCTGACGGACCAGTTCCGCGGTTTCCCCGTCTTCCTCCAGCGGGGCGAGGAGATCCAGCGCCACATCCGGATCCCCTGCCTTCAGGGCGGTCCGGGCCGCGCCGATACGGCATACCCTTGCCCGCTCTGCGGAATCCAGATAGGAACCCAGCTCCTCAAACCCCAGGGCGGCGCTGGCCAGGTCCCCGGATGTCTGAAGCTCCTGAGCCCTGAAATACCGGCAGTTCAGCACCTGTGTGGGGCTGTCCAGGTAATTGCCCAGGGCGGTGTACAGACTTTCCGCCTCCCGGGAGGAACCGTCCGCCAGGAGCAGGCCTGCCCGGAGGTAGTCACATTTTTTGACCTGCGTGGCACTGTCCAGATAGGTGTCCAGAGCCTGGAACATGTTCCGGGCTTCCTGCAGACTGCCGGAGGTGGCGTCTTCCTGGAGTTTCCGCGCCTGTTCATAGCGTGCCCGGAGGAGCCTGTCCGGCGCATCCAGATAGTCACCCATTTCCTCGAAGGCCAGGGCGGCGTTTTCGTATTCGCCCGCCTCCAGATCCCGGAGCGCGGAGCGGTAGTTGAGATAGGGAAGCAGGAAAAAGTAGCACAGCGTCAGCACGGCGCAGAGCCCCAGAATGCCCAGGAAAATGGCAATCCGGCGGTGCCGCTGGCGCTTTTTCTGTTCGTAGACCACTTCCCGGGCCGTCTGCAGACGGGTGGTCTCCTCCAGGGCTGTCCGTGAGCGGGCTTCCATCAGCTGCTCGTGAGCCTGGACCTTCTGTTCCACCACATCCCGGCTGTACAGACGGAAGACTTCTTCCCGGGAGAGCTGACAGTGCATGCAGGTATCCGAGGACAGCGCGTTCGGGCGTCCGCATACGCACATCCATACGGAGTGCTGAATCTCCGGAAAACCGACAGCGTTCTTGCCGGCGACAAACCGGAGCTTTTCCAGGTCCCGGCCCCGGGGCAGCGCGTTGGGCTCGAACTCGGTCATGGAATTCCGTCCGCGGCGCCAGACACTGGCGTCATCATACCAGATTTTTTCAATCACCACCTGCATCCGGCTCAGCATATGGCTGTCTCCCTCCCGAAGGGGGACGGTCATGAAGAGGGGATCTCCCGGCATGCATTTCAGATCGTGGATGCGGTGCAGAACGCGGGCGCTTTCCTCCCCGGCCTCATCGTGGAGGACCAGGGTGACTTCGCAGCTGACGATTTTCTTCGAACTCAGGTTGTTCAGCGTGATGTCCGCACCGTTCCCGTCGTCTGACAGGCGGCACCGAAGGATTTCGGCAGGACAGGATAAGTCTATTTTCATAAGCGGCTCCTGTAGGTTCAGTCGGCGCTGAGGATCATTTCGGTCAGATACATCTGTTCAAAGAAGCAGAAAAGCGTGACCAGACGGCCCTGGGCCGTGCGGAAGCCATAGCGCAGGGTGATGGTGGCATCCGTGCCGTATTCGGCCTGGCCGAAGGACGTGCCCTGCGGGTCTCCGTACAGTATTTCGGCTCCTTCTCCGTCCCAGGGCTGTTCACCGTGGCGGAAGCGCTGATACACACTGGCGAAGGAATCCCCCAGGCGCAGGGCTCTGGGACCTTCCAGGGCATCGGTGCGGAAGGTCAGGGAGACAATGCGGGCATCTGTCTGATTCGGTGCGCAGATGAAGGTGGCATCACATTCGTCATAGGCCTGATTCAGCAGTTCCATGTTTCCGTCGGGAATCCATTCCGCGTAAACCGCGTTGCCCAGAAGGGCCTGAAGGGACGTGGGCGTCAGGGAAAGGAAATCCATCCCGGAGAAGGAGAGATCTGCCTCGCCGAAGGGCTCAAGATCGATGCCGGTGAGGGACCGGGGAACGGCACTGTAGGTGCCCGCCGTGTCCTGACCGGAGACCAGATTCAGGGTTTCCCGCACGGCGTCCATCGAGCAGGTGCTGTCCAGACCGTAGGCCCGTATGGCGAGGATGGAATCCCTGTCAAGGGTGAAGAGAAGGCCGCAGTCCGAATACAGGCCGTCGGCCATCCGGGAATGGACCGCATACTGTACGGTGCGCAGACGCTGTCCGTCCCTCTCTGCCCGGCTCCAGGCCGTGCTCTCCGGCAGGGACCCATCCAGATAGAGAATGGCGGCGGTGCGGGAACCCTGCAGGGAAGGATTCCGGTTCTCAAAGGCAGCCAGGAGCTTTTCCGCGCTGTCCCCCACATGGACACCCCGGATACCGGCTCCCTCCGGGCTGGTAATCACAAAACCCATCAGGCGGGTTTCCTCGCTGATCCCGGGGGTGGACAGATAGAGTGTGGTTCCGTCATAGGCAAAGGCATAGCCATTTTCCGTCACGGACTGGCCGGGGCTGTTGAGGAGCTCCATGCCGTCCATGGATTCCCGGAGTTCCCGGGCGAAAACCATCAGCTCGTCATAGGTGAGAATCCCCGAGGGTGCTTCCTCCGCCAGGGCGGACAGGGGAAGGAGAAGAATCACCAGAAAGAAACAGATGGATCGTCTGAACATACAACGGTACCTCCCTCTGGATCCGGCTGAATGCCGGAGTGGACTTTTCCTTCTGGATTATAACGCAAAATGACAAAATTGTACATGGATTATGAAGAAAATGTTTCAAATATATGAAAGTTCATCCAAACCGTCCCGGAACCAGGCCTTGCAATCGGGCTTTTTCCCTGTTATAATTCCACACTGAAAGGCGATGAAGGAGACAGGGACGGATCAGAAGCGGCCAGAGCGAGGGACGGAAGGGTGCAAGCGTCCCGGCCGGCTTCCCGGACATTCACTCCGGAGCTGCGGCGCTGAAAGAACAGTAGGTGCCGACGGTTCGGCCCCGTGAGCGGCAGCGAGCGCATACCGGAAGGCGTGCGGAAAATGGGTGGTACCACGGGCATATGCTTTCGTCCCATGCGGCGAAAGGTTTTTTTTATGGAAAGGAGCAGGTTTTCATGGGCATGATGGAGAGGATCCAGGAAATCCGGGAGAGAATGATCCGGCAGCTGGACAGCGCGGAAAACCGGCAGGCACTGGAGGACATCCGGGTGTCTCTGCTGGGAAAAAAGGGCGATCTGACGGCACTTCTGCGTTCCATGGGGCAGCTGAGCCCTGAGGAGCGTCCCGCGGCGGGCCAGCTGATCAATGAGGCCCGGGAGCACATGACGGAGTTGCTGGAAAAGAGAGCTGCCGAGATCCGGGCGGTGGAAATGGCCGTGGCCCTGAAGCGGGAAAGGCTGGATGTCACCGAACCGGCGCCCCTGCCCCGGGTGGGCAGCGAGCATCCCATTCATCTGGTGATGAATGACCTGGTGGAATGCTTCACCGGCATGGGCTTTGAGGTGCTGGAAGGTCCCGAGGTGGAACTGGATCACTACAATTTCGAACTGATGAACATCCCGAAGAATCATCCGGCAAGGGATGCCCAGGATACTTTCTATGTGGATGACAACATCGTGCTCAGGACCCACACCAGTCCCATGCAGGCCAGGGCCATGCTGACCCGCAGGCCGCCCATCCGGGTGATCTGCCCCGGCAGGGTGTACCGTGCGGACGAGGTGGACGCCACCCACAGCCCCGTGTTCCACCAGATGGAAGGCCTGGTGATTGACAGGGACGTGAACATGGCGGATCTGAGGGGCACACTGAACGCCTTCGCCCGGAAGATCTACGGAGAGGGGATTGAGACCCGTTTCCGTCCCAGCTTCTTCCCCTTCACGGAACCTTCCACCGAGGTGGACCTGACCTGTGCCGCCTGCCACGGCAGTGGCTGCCGGATCTGCAAGAATACCGGGTGGATTGAGGTTCTGGGCGCCGGCATGGTGAATCCCAGGGTGCTGGAGATGTGCGGGATCGATTCCAGTGTCTATTCCGGTTTCGCCTTCGGCATCGGCATGGAGCGCATTGCCATGCTGCGCTACGGCATTTCGGACATGCGCCTGCTCTATGAGGGTGACGCGCGTTTCCTCGGACAGTTCCGCTGAGAGAGGGGGATAAAAAATGAAAGTACCGATGAAATGGATCCGGAAATACACCCCCTGCGAGGTGTCCGCAAAGGAATTCCAGGATCAGATGATCATGATCGGCAATGCCGTGGAAGGATATGAGGAGATCGGAAGGGAAGTGGACCATGTGGTGGTGGGCCGCGTGCTGACCTGCCAGGCTCATCCCGATTCGGACCATCTCCATGTGTGTCAGGTGGACGTGGGGGGTGAGCGGCCCCTGCAGATCGTCTGCGGCGCGCCTAATGTGGAGGCGGGCCAGCTGGTGGCGGTGGCTCTGGAAGGCGCGCACCTCCCCGGCGGCGTGAAGATCAAAAAGGGCAGGCTCCGGGGACAGGTCTCTGAGGGCATGATCTGCTCCGGACCCGAGATGGGTGTTTCCCCGGACCTGTACCCCTCCGTGGGCGAAGCGGGCATTCTGGTGTTCCGGGAGGACTATCCCCTGGGTGCGGACGTGAAACCCATTCTGGGCCTGGATGAAACCGTCTTCGATTTTGAAATCCTTGCCAACCGGCCGGACTGTCTCAGCGTCTGGGGCCTGGCCAGGGAAGCCGCCGTGGCGACGGGCAGCGTTTACCATCATCCTGAAATCCGTCTGGCACCCTGCGGGGGCCGGGTGGAAGACTATGTCCGGGTGGAGGTCCGGGAACCGGAACTCTGTCCCCGCTACGCGGCCCGTGTGGTGGACAATGTCCGGGTCCGGGAAAGCCCCCTGTGGCTGCGCCAGTACCTCTGGGGCGCCGGTATGAGATCCATCAACAACGTGGTGGACATTACCAACTATGTGATGCTGGAGACAGGCCATCCCATGCACGCCTTCGACCTGGACATGGTGGAAGGCAGGCAGATCATTGTCCGCAAGGCTGTGGAGGGTGAGCACATCACCACCCTGGACGGCAAGGAACATCCCCTGACGGCAGGTCAGCTGGTGATCTGCGACGCGGTCAGGCCTTCCTGTGTGGCCGGCATCATGGGCGGCGAGGAAAGTGAGATTACGGAAAAGACCCACACCCTCATGTTTGAGTGTGCGGTCTTTGACTACGCGGCCACCCGCCTCACCGCACGGGCTCTGGGCATGCGCACGGAAAGCAGCGGACGCTTTGAGAAGGGCGTGGATGAGTACAGTGTGGAGACAGGTATGGCGCGCTGCCTTAACCTGGTGGAAAAGCTCGGATACAGCAGACTGACAAACACCCTCTACAGGAAAAGGACTATTACCGCAAAGTTATTTTCCGGAACAGACGGAGTCCCGGTCCTGAACACGGAGGGATATGCCTATCTGGTAAACAAATATGATGGGAAAAACCTGATCAGCGTTACCTATTACGATACGGACAAGGAGACGCCGATCAACATCAAAGCCGGATATGCGAAGGTGACCTATGAGCGG
>CACYGY010000030.1 GCA_902774025.1 uncultured Eubacteriales bacterium | reverse complement strand
CGGTATGTTCAAACTAGAAAAGCTTGCGTAGGTGCGGGTCTCGTGTGTTTACGCGACCCGTTATTTCGTCCCGCACCTACGCAACTTTTCTTTTTATTTGTCGTAACTCCTGCCATGCAGGTGCCTGCTGTAAACCACATCAGACAGGCGAAAGCTTTGTTTTCTGAGACCCCGGACATTGAAAGCACGTCAAAAACGTTATTTCACTGTGTAATATTTATCTTTGGTCAGGCGCTGGCCATCGTATTTTAATTCGGTGAAATGACTTGCAACATCACCATGATCATCAGTCTCAGTTTTCTTGAACGGGGGTGGAACTGAATCTGAATCTTCGCTGGGTGCTCCTTCTGTGATGGTATATCTGATGCGTTTTTCCACCTCACATTCTTCCACGTGAGAGGCATTTCTCAAACATACACGCTGCATCATGCCTTTTTCATCGTACGTGGCTTTCTGGACCGTGACCCATTCACCCCAGTCGTGTCCCAGAGCTTTCCAGTTGCATTCCAGCCGTTCCATAACTGTGCCGCACACACCGCAGTAGGTGACATGCTCATAGGATCCGTACTCTGTACAAGTGGGCTTTACCACCTTTTCATCGACACTTTTTCCCGGTAAATGATCGGTTTTTTCCAGCCTCGTGTATTCGGTATATCCGCAGTTCCGGCAATCCCGGGCCAAGATGCCTTCATTCTGACAGGTGGGTTGTTGGTAGACATAGGAAGAACCTAAATCATGTCCACCCACCCCGATAGAAATAAATTTACGTTCAATTATTTCACCACAAACCCTGCAGTATACGGCTGAATAATATCCTCCATTCTGAACGCAGGAGTCCTCAACGAAATCCTCCTGAACCGGAGAGTCAGGTACGTGGCCTGTAGCCGGTATCCTGACATGATTTCGCTCCATCACCTCATGACAGACACTGCAGTACACAACCTGATCATATCCGCCATCCTTGGTACAGGAGCTTTCTGAATAATTCTCCTGGACAGGAGTACCTGCTATGTGGCCTGTGACAGCCTCTGTCACGGTCATACCACGAATGCCGCACCGGGAACATTTCTCATAAGCTTCACCGAACTGGGTGCAGGTACGTTCCCGAAGAATTACGAGCTGATAATCATGGCCCAAAGGTTCAACGGGAATGAAATAATCCTTGATCTGTTCCCCACAAATTGTACAGAACAAACCTAATGCGCCTTTTTCCGTGCAGGTAGGATCCAGAGCGATCCGCTCTTCCGTGCTTTCATGGGCACATTCGCCAAAAGCAGGAACGGTAAAAAGGCAGACTGCCGCACACAGCAGGAGGAGAAGGAATGCGCTTCTGATCTTGCTTGTTTTCATCTGAATACTCCTTTTTTAGTGTTGTGGATAAGACTAATAATCCGCATGAATTCTACCAGAACCTGTGTGTTTCCGCAAGAGGGACCGAATGCATGTAGAAAACTGGACTATAAAAAGCAATGACATCACCGGCACAGAAAAGAGAGAGAACCGTACGCATGCAGCAATCGGATTCCCTCTCTTCTGTTCATCAATAACGTCGCGATTCTGAAAATGTCCAATCCGTTTGAAAACTAGGTCAGCCGGAAACACGTCATTGGGCTCGATGGAGCAAAACAGTTCAAAGGATACCGGGATTGAATTCCATATGAAGCCGGATGATCGGATACTGTGTATGCAGAAAAGAGACGCGGATACCGAAAAAAGGCACCCTTCGAAACTTACCCGGTCGAAACACTGAGGATCAGGCAGTCATCCGGATCCATGGGTCCTTCCGCAGAAAAGGGGCTGTGATGCCCTATTATCACAGCCCCGAAGGATTACAGAGTTTCGCCCACTCTCTGCACACCGTCCACGAAGACCGCCCGGATCAGGGTGCTGCTCACCATGGGATCACCGTCCGAGAGCACCACATCCGCGTCCTTGCCCTTCTCCAGGGAACCCAAACGGCTGTCCAGACCGATATGCCGGGCCGGATTGATGGTGATGGCCTGCAGAGCCAGGAAGGGATCCATGCCCGCCTTCACCGCAAGACCCGCGCACAGGGGCAGGTACTGCTGGGGAATCACCGGGGCGTCAGTGATGATGGACACCTGGATGCCCGCTGCGGCAAGAACTCCGGGGGTGGTCCAGGACTTGTTGAGGAGTTCCAGCTTGGAGGCATTGGTGAGGGTGGGACCCACCGCCACGGGTACCTGCGCCTTCTTCAGGGCGTCCACGATGAGATGGCCCTCCGTGCAGTGTTCCAGGGTCACCTTCACACCGAACTCCCGTGCGATGCGCACGGCGGTAAGGATATCGTCCGCCCGGTGAGCATGGGCCTTCAGGGGAATCTCCCCCTTCATCACCGGGATGAGGGCTTCCAGCTTCATGTCGAACTTGGGCATCTTGCCATAATCATCCCCGGCGGCTTCCTTGCGCAGCATGTAATCCCGGGTAAGGAAGAGCATTTCCCGGAGCTTGGAGGCCGTGGTCATCCGGGCAGAGTCGCACTTGTCCTTGTAGCACCTCTTGGGATTCTCTCCGAAAGCGCACTTCATGGCCACTGCAGGGGACAGCATGGCTTCATCCAGGGTATTGCCCCAGAGCTTGGCCGCAAGGAAGGTGCCCCCCAGGACGTTGGCGGAACCGGGGCCCGCCGCCACGGTGGTGACGCCCCCTTCCAGAGCCATGGAAATCGCCGCGTCCCTTGGGTCATAGCTGTCCATGCCCCGCAGCTGAGGACAGCAGATATCGTTCATTTCATTGTAGTCAAAGGTCGTGCCCGTGGGTCCACCGTATCCGTCCAGGCCGATGTGGCTGTGGGCTTCCACAAATCCGGGATAGGCCCGGAGCCCGTCACACGGGATCACCCGTCCCCCGCCTTCTGCTTTGCCGCCCACCTGGGCGATTTTGCCGTTCTCCATCACCAGGTCACCCTGAACAGGCTGGGGATGAACCGCATCGTAGATGGTCACGTTCTGAAGAATGATTCTGTCCATGTTTCTCTCTCCCTTTCCTTATGATTTCTCAAGGGCCCGCAGGGCCAGGGCCGCAGCCCCGGTCATGCCGGCCTGGTTGCCCAGGGTGGCCAGCTCAATTCTGGCCATGCCCTGTTCAAACACCGTTTCTTCCCTGTACTTTTCCCGCACGATTTCCAGCAGGATATCCCCCGCCCCGGCCACGCCGCCTCCCAGGAGGAAAAGCTCCGGGTCCAGGAGCATGCCCGCCCGGACCATGGCCCGGGCCAGAAAGCGGGCCATGGAATGGATCACCTCCACAGCCACCGGATCCTCCGCCCTCAGGGCCCGGAAAACGTCCTCGCACCTCAGGTCGGGCGTATCCCGGAGCATGGAAGGCACACCGGTATGAAGAAGCCGCCGGGTTCTCCGGAGGATGCCCGTGGCGGAAGCCACCTGGTCCAGGCAGCCCCGCTGCCCGCAGTTGCAGTTTTCCCTTTCCTCCGTGTCCACCGGGATATGCCCGATCTCCCCGGCAAAGCCGTGGGCTCCTTCCTCCAGGCGTCCGAAGCGCACAATGCCGCCTCCCACCCCTGTGCCCAGTGTGATCAGGAGAAGGCTTCCCACCCCCTGTCCGGCCCCCCGCAGGTATTCTCCAAGGGCCGCCACATTGGCGTCATTGGCCGCCGCGGCGGGACAGCCCAGGCGTTCCTGAATTTCCAGCGCCGGGTCACTGTCTGCCCAGCCTGCGTCCACGCAGACCACCACATGCCCTCTGACCACCAGACCGGGTACACCAATGCCCACCGCATCCGGCGCTCCCCCAAGTTCCTCCGTCATGGACCGGGCTGCGTTCTCCATAATGTGCCGCCCGCCCTCGGAGCGGTCCGTGGGAATTTTCCAGGACCTGAGGCACCGCAGTTCTTCGTCAAACACCCCGAGTTTGGTATCCGTGCCGCCCACATCCACGCCAACGAGCCGCATGGTCCGCCTCCTTCTTTTTTCATTGGAAAAGCATGCATCCGCTCTCCCGGAAAGCCTCCGCCATCTGCCTGAGGCTTTCCGTATCCGTTCTGAATCTTGTGGCGAGGCACGCGTAGCACAGGCAGTAGGAACAGCCCCGGTTGAACAGCTTCCTGGTCAGTCCGCACTCATCCCTGCCCACCTTTGCCCCGCATTCCGCGCAGGTCACAGTTTCACCAGTCTGGCGCGGAAGACCCTGCAGTCATGGGCGTTGACCCTGGTCCGGAAGTGCTCCCGGTGCACGCCCCCGTCCGTCCCGTCAAACACATCCGTCAGCTTCAGAGCGCAGCGGGCACTGGCGGGCAGTCCGGTGTCGTTGAAGAGCACCACCATGTCCCGGTCCTCCTCCGAGAAATTGAACAGACCCAGGGCATAGCTCCCGTCGGACAGGAACTTGAAGGCAAAGATCCGGTCCTCCTCATGGGGTGCCTGAAGGAAAATGGGGGGACGGGCCTCCGGATCCTGATCCATGGCAAGGAGTTCCCGGTTGGTTACCAGCTTCAGGGTCTCCTCATTCATGTTCCGCACGTCGCATCCCAGCATCAGGGGACAGGAGAAGAGGCACCACAGGGCGAACTGGGAACGGTAATCCGCGTCATTGCAGCCCAGGCTTCCCACCAGGCCCTTTCCGTACATGCCTACGGTGAGCATGTCCATGTCATTGAAGCAGAAGGGCGCGCTGGCGTCCAGATGCTTCATCTGGGACCGGGCTATGTTCCGGTAGGATTCCGCGCTGTCCACAATATCTCCCGTGGAGCGGTACATATGGGCACCGCTGGAGCGGACCCAGGACCAGACATCGTCAGTGCCCCAGTTGCAGGCGGAAAAGAGGATTTCCCGCCCCGTGGCCCTCAGAGCCATGCCCATGCGGCGGTACAGGGTCTTTCCGTCGGTGGAGCCCGGACGGTAGCAGTTGTCGTATTTCAGAAAGTCCACGCCGAATTCCGCGAACATCTGGGCATCCAGGAACTCATGGTCATAGCTTCCGGGATAGTCTGCGCAGGTCCGCACTCCGTTGCAGGAATACATGCCGAACTTGAGACCCCGGCTGTGGACATAGTCCGCCACCGGCTTCATGCCGTTGGGGAATTTCTCATGATGGGGCACAATGCGGTCCGTCACCGGATCCCGTTCGTACTCACTCCAGCAGTCGTCAATGACCAGGTACTCGTATCCGGCCTCCAGCAGCCCCTTTTCCACCATGGCATCCGCGGATTCACGGATCAGGCTCTCGTCGATCTTCTCCCCGAAGGTGTTCCAGGTGTTGAATCCCATAGGCGGTCTTGAAGCGATCATAAGCAGCACCATTCCTTTCTTTCCGATTCTTCATCCGTGGTCATGCTGACCCGGAGAATATCCACATATCTTCCTCCGGCCCTGTCCCCGCGGAACAGGCAGAATCCCGGCCGGACGCCCACCCGGATGCCGGAGGAAAAGGGACGGAAGGGAGCCGGGAAGCGCATGCTCTCCCGGTCATATCCAAGGCGCACGTTTCCGGAGAGCACCTCCATCCGCAGGTGAATCATCCGTCCTTCCCATCCAGGCTTCCTCGTGGAATACCCTTTCCCCGCTTCTGATTACATCGGGGGAATCTCCCCTCCCTGAAGGCGTGTTCCGTCAAGCCGGAAACTGACCCACGCCCATCCCATGGCCGCAAGGCAGAAGGCGTCCCCCGTCTTCCCGTGCCAGGACAGGAACAGGTCAAGATCAATATTCTCCCCGGGCATGAGACGGGAAAGGAAATGCCCCGCCTCAAAGGGATTCCAGGCCAGAAAAGCTTGCCGCCGCACGCCTTTCGCTGTTCTCTCCCGCCATTCCCTCCGGAGATTGGCCTGTCACTGCCACCTCAGATCCGAGGTGCTTTCTGACCGGTCAGGGCATATCCTCTCCGGCACAAAGGCAGGAAGCCCCGTGTCGCCCCACGTTGCCGGCTCGCCGCCCTCTCCCGTCTCCGGCCAGTCATCCGCCCGGCGGACCGGCTGAAGATAGCAGACCCTGCCGCAGACGCCCCGGTCCCGGAAATGGATGAACCATCCTTTTCCCCGGGTTTTTCCAAATAGTCTCCCTTGATGGGGCCCGTTCACATCGGTGTTTCCCTGCCGGAGCATCCCTCTTCGTTCACAGGGTCCGAAGGGGGATGAAGGCCTGAGCACCCGCTGAATTCCGTTCTCCAAGCCCCCGGAGGGACAGAAGATGTCGTAAAGGCCATTTTCCCGGATGAACCTGGGGCTCTCCGTGATTTTGTCCCCGAATTCCGCCCCGTTGAAGACCAGTCTGCCTGCATGCTGTCCGGGGACATCTCATGGACAAAGAGCAGATTGTTCACGCCCACCCGCACTTCCCAGGGATCCTCGGGACGGGGACTGGTGGAGACCAGAAGCCCCTCGTCCGAAAGGCATACACAGACATAAAACAGGCCGCGTGCGTACCGGATGCCGGGAGCTCAGGCGCCGAGCCGTGGCGGAGCCTGTCACAGATGGCAAAGGGCAGGGCATAAGCCACCTGCGTCCAGTGGACCAGGTCCCGGGAGTGCATCACCGGAATCCCGGGAAGACAGGTAAAGGGAGAGGAAATCAGGTAATAATCCGCTCCCACCCGGATCACGCCGGGATCAGAATAATCCCCCTTCAGGACCGGATTCAGGTATTTCATATGCGGTCCCCTTCCCGCGGGAGTCTACCATGTCAGCGCCCGGAACTCAAGAACCCGGTGATGCCTGTACACACTCCGGAAAGACTTTCGGAAAAATGTCAGAATCCCCCTGAAAACGCCTTGACGAAGAGGGATGATATGTAGTAGATTCCACCCGATTCTCCGCCTGCGGCGGAAAGGAGGTCATGCCCATGGGAAAAGGGGGAGACCCGGCGGATTTCCGTCACCGTCTCACATCCCTGGCTCTGCCCATTGCCTTTCAGAGCCTGATGCTTGCTTCCGTGGCCGCCGCGGACGCCCTGATGCTGGGCAGCATCGGTCAGAATGAGATGACTGCCGTATCTCTGGCCACCCAGATCCAGTTCATTCAGAACATGTTCCTCTTCTCCGTCACCGGTGCGGGAGGCATCCTGGGAGCCCAGTACTACGGCAAGGGAGACCGGTCCGCCCTGTCCAGCCTGTATCATCTCATGCTCCGCTTCAGCCTGCTCCTGTCCCTGATCTTCTTTCTGGCCTGTGAACTGGTTCCCCATGCTCTCATGGGGATCTTCACCCACGACGAGGACCTGATCCAGTCCGGCGCCCTGTATCTTCGCATTGCCGGCTTTTCCTACCTCCTCACGGGTTTTTCCCAGTGCGGCCTGACGCTCATGAAGGTATCGGACCATGTGCGGGAAAGCGCCTGGATCAGCTCAAGCGCCGTGGTCCTGAACATCCTCTTCAATGCCCTGCTCATCTTCGGGTTTCTGGGCCTGCCCCGGATGGGCGTGGAGGGCGCCGCCCTGGCCACCACCCTGGCGCGTCTGGCGGAGCTCATCCTTTGCCTGCTCATGATCCGGAAAGAGCCGCTGCTCCGGGTTTACCTCCGAAGACTTGCGGAGAAAACGGGGATGCTTCTCCGGGATTTCGCCGCCCAGTGCCTGCCCCTCATGGGAGGCTCCCTTCTCTGGGGAGTCGGCTTCACCGCCTATACCGCCTTCCTTGGGCATATGGGAGCGGACGCGGCGGCGGCCAATTCCGTTGCCGCTGTGGTGAGGGACCTGGTCTGCTGCGCCTGCAACGGCATCGGCAGTGCCGCGGGGATCATGGTAGGCAATGAGCTGGGGGCCGGCCGTCTGGAGGAAGGGAAATTAGTCGGCATCCGTCTGAAAAGGATTTCCTGGGTTGTGGGCATCCTTTCCATGCTCCTGGTGCTTCTTCTCACCCCTCTGACCCTCAGGATGGTGAGCCTCACAGGACAGGCACGGGAATACCTCCGGTGGATGATGGTCATCATGGCGGTCTACATGGTGGGACGCTGCGTCAACACCGTATGCATCAACGGCGTCCTGGACGGAGGCGGGGATACCGTCTTTGACATGTACAGCCTGGCGGTTTCCATGTGGGGTGTTGCCATTCCCCTGGCCTTTCTGGGGGCCTTCGTCTTCCAATGGTCCCCTCTTGCGGTGTATGCCTGCACCTGCGTGGACGAGGTGGGCAAGCTTCCCTGGGTCATGATCCGCTTCCGGAAATACCGCTGGGTACGGAACCTGACCCGGAACAACTGATTTCTCATCGATTTTATCTGGAGGATCAACCATGCGGCTGTCCCTTCGCACGGATACCCTGAAAAGCATCTACAGCCCCCGTGAAACCGAAAGCAAGGGCCGCCTGATCTCCCTGGGAGACGCGCTGCTCACCGCCGTGTTCAATGTCTTCATCACCGGCATCTTCTACACCGGCTTCCTGACCATGTACGGCATTTCCGTCACGGGCGTGGGCATTGTGAACTTCATTCCCTTCCTGGCCAGCTGCTTCAGTATTTTCTCGCCCTCCATCCTCAAACACTTCAGGCGGAAAAAACCGGTGCTCCTTGCGGCCAAGATCCTGTTCTACGCCATCTTTATCCTGGCCACCACCCTCATGCCCCGCTTCGTCACCGACCCGGACGCACGGCTTCTGTGGCTGGTGATCCTCCTGTTTGTGGCCTATGCCCTCTGGGCCCTGTTCTCCCCGGGCTTTACCACCTGGTTCTACCATTTCTTCCCAGGGGATATGGAGAAGCGCACCCAGTACTTTGTCTACAATCAGGTTTTCTCCTCCATCCTCTCCAGCCTCGTCCTGCTCCTATCGGGCGTCATCACGGACCTGGTGGCCTCCTCCGGAAACTCAGGCCGGATCATCCTTTTCTTCCGGTATTTCGCCTTTGTCCTGGTCCTGGTGGACGTCTTCGTCCTGTCCCGGGCAGCGGAGGTTCCCCTTCCGGAAAACAACCGGCAGAGGCTGCGGGAAATTTTCACTCTTCCCCTGAAGCAGAGGAAATTCCTCCTGTGCATGATCATCATGTTCGTATGGAACTTCAACTGCAACCTGAACAACGGGCTCTGGGCCTTCCACCTGCTGAACCACATGCACTTCAGCTACACCCTCATCAACCTCATGTCCGTCATGTACACCGTTCTCTTCCTCTTCACCAGCCGGATCTGGCGGAGGGTCCTGAGACGGTATTCCTGGATCCGCACCTTCGGCATCACCAATCTCCTCTGGGTGCCCACGGAAATCTTCTTCTTCTTCATGACGCCGGAGAGGGGATACCTCTACATCCTTCTCAGTTTCTGCCAGAACATTCTGAATGTGGGCTTCAACCTCTCCTACGCCAATATCCTCTATATGAACCTGCCCAGGGTCGATGAAACTTCCTACATCTCCTTCTCCAGCATCGGCTGCAATCTCTTCGCTTTCCTGGGTCTGCTCACCGGCACCTGGATCGCCGGTCTTACGGGAGAAAACACCATCCCCATGCTGGGCATGGATGTATACTCGCTTCAGTTCACCTGCCTGGGACGTGGCCTGATCATGGGCATCCTCGGATTTGTCCTGACCAGATACTGGCGGCATTTCACCCCCGATGAGGAGGTCAGGCTCCTGGATGAATCCAACCGGCTGAGAAACCAGAAACGACTGAAACAGCATCCTGCTTCCTGATCCCAGGCCACTGCTCCGGCAGTGGCTTTTCTCATCCCTTCCGATCCGGAAAAGCCCCTTCCGGGCATGTTTTCCAGACCGGATTCTGTTTCTGAATCATCCTTCAGCATCCTGAGATGCTTTTTTCTCCGCCCTGGACCCGCGTATTTCCTGTATTTGTGGAAAAACGTTTCCCGCTGCAGGACCCCTTTCAACAGAATCCGGTCTATGCACTCCCGGTTTTTCCACTTTTCCTGTGGAAAAGTTGTTGAAACTGTGTATAAACCCTGTGCATTTCTCCGGAAAACCGTGCGTTTTCCACAGTTTCCGGAAACCCTCTCTCCGGATTTCCATGCAGAGCGAACCGCTGCCTGTCCCGGGATTCCGAGCCGTGCCGCACTCCTGAGCCCGGTCCCGGGGACAGGCTGATCCGCATCCCGGTTTTCGGTTTTTTACGTATGTTCGTTCTGTCAGGAATCTGGTCTGTTTTCACGACTGTTTTGCCTTTGGAATCATGATTTGACGTTCATTTCCAGGGGTTGGGGCCACAGAAAAAGGAAGGCGTCACCGCCCCCCTCAGGCCGGCGTTCCGGCCTCCTTTTCCTCTTCCTCTCTCCCTGGATCCCTGGGAATCCATCCCCGGAAACAGGTGCCCTCCGGAAGGGATGCTACCTCAATTTCTCCGCCGTAGGCGTGCATGGTTTCCCGGACAATGTACAGGCCCATCCCCCGCCCCTCGCCCTTGCCGCTGACTCCGGAGAGGAAAATGGCGGTCTGCCGTTTCACAGGGATCATGGGACCGTTGTTCCAAACCTCGAAGCGGAAATCATGGAGATCCTCCGTCATGGTGATCCTGAGTTTCCGGTCGCTGACCTCCTTAAGGGCGTCAATGGCGTTGTCAATGAGGTTGCTCAGAACCTTGCACATCTCCCATCCGGGCATGGGCAGGTCCTTCCATGGGCTGCAGATTTCCAGTTCCCAGTGGATTTTCCACCGGTCACAGGCTGCCGTCTTCACCTGAAGCAGGGCGTTGATGGCCGGGTTCGCGGTCTTCATGACCCTGCTGAGGCTGGTGATCTCCCCGTAAACCCGCTCAATGTATGCCCCCGCTTCCCGGAATTCCTCCATCTCCATCAGGGAATACACCACCTGCAGGTGGTTCAGGAAGTCATGGCGCTGCACCCGGAGCGTATTGTTCAGCGCTTCCATGTCCTCCATGGTCTTTTCCATGGCGTCCGCTGCCTCCGAGAGCTTCCGGGCGCTCAGGGCGTCCCGTATGTCCAGGATGGCGCCGCCCCCCACCACCAGGGCGCCGGCCGCTGCCATCCACCGGATCAGGGTGACCGTTTCCTTCTGAAGGCTTTCCCCTTTCCACAGGTAAACGGCCAGGACCAGCATCACCAGTGCCTGCATGACATTGATGATCACGGAGAAGAGGGAGGTTTTCCGCACATCCGCCTCCCGCATCCTGACACTCCGCATACGCACTCCCCCTATGAACCGCTTTTTCCGCGCCTTTCCATGGCCTCCCGGACAGCCCCTTCCCGGCCCATGTCCGTAGGCTCATAGTACACCCGGCCCTTCAGTCCCTCCGGCATGTAATCCTGTCTGACATAGTGTCCCGGAAAATCGTGGGGATAGAGATACCCTTTTCCGCTCCCCAGGCGTTCCGCCCCCCTGTAATGGGTATCCCGCAGATGGACGGGTACCGGCGTCAGGGGCATGTTTTCCGCGTCCTCAAAGGCCCGGGAAACCGCCCGGACCACCGCGTCCGACTTGGGACTCTCACAGATGTAGATGATGGCCTCGGCAATGGGAATCCGGGCCTCCGGCATGCCCACGGTCTCCAGAGCCGTTGCCGCACCGCAGGCCATGAGCAGGGCCTGGGAATTGGCCAGGCCAACGTCCTCACTGGCATGCACGATGAGGCGCCTCACCAGGAGACGCGGATCCGCCCCCGCAGTGATGAGCCGGGCAAACCAGATCAGAGCCGCCTGACTGTCGGATCCCCGGAGGGATTTGCAGAAGGCGCTGAGCATATCGTAGTACAGGCTCTCATCCAGGGAGAGATTCGGGGCCTGAATGCTCTCCCTTGCCGTTTCCGCATTCAGGTGAATCACGCCCTGCTCATCCGGACTCGTGGTCAGAACCCCCACCTCCAGGGCGCCCAGGGCCCGCCGCAGATCCCCTCCGGCCATGGACGCCAGAAGCTGAAGAGCTTCCTCCTCCGCCTCCACCCGGTTTTCCCCCAGTCCCCTCACGGGATCCTTCAGGGCCCGGCGCATGGCCAGGATCAGATCCTCCCTGGAAAGGGGCCGAAAGGCAAAGACCTGACAGCGGGACACCAGGGCCGGGGTCATGGACACCATGGGATTTTCCGTGGTGGACCCGATGAACCGGATCAGTCCCTGTTCCATTGCCTGCAGGATGCTGTCCGACTGAGCTTTACTCCAGCGATGGCATTCGTCCAGAAGAAGCAGGGTGCTCTCCCCGTAGAATCTCCGCCGCTCCCCCGCCTCCTCCAGAACCTTCCGCACATCCGCCACCCCCGCGGTGACGGCGTTGAGGGTGACAAAATGGGCGCTTGTGCGCCTGGCGATCACGGAGGCCAGGGAAGTCTTTCCACAGCCCGGCGGTCCCCAGAAAAGGGCGGAAAACAGCCGGTCCGCCTCAATGGCCGGCGAAGGAGCCGTCCCGGCCCCACAAGATGTTCCTGACCCACAAACTCATCCAGACTTTCCGGCCTCATCCGGTCCGGGAGAGGCGAAATTCTCTCCTGCCGCTCCATCCCCCGCCCCCCCTTCACCGTGTGCCGTCGTCGTCCGGGGCATAGTCGCAGGACAGGATCTGATCAATCCTCAGATCCATCTGTCTGGGCGGACGGAGTACCAGAATCTTTACCGTGTCATCCCGGATTTCCTGCACCAGCACCTTTCCCTGGCTCAGTTTCCCGTTATCCTCCATCCACATCATCCGGATGCTCCGCTGACGCTCCAGACTGTAGCGGAAAAACCGCTCCATCTTCTTCCACCACCTGATAAATCACATACTCCGGATTCCTGTACACCTCACGGCACAGCGCCCGGATGCCGTTTTCGTTCACCGCGTACTGGCTCCGCTCATGGCCGGAGACCATGACATAATCCACGCTGTATTTGTCCAGCACATCCCTGCAGCCCTCCGGATCCTCATAGAAGTCCGCAATGTCCAGTGCCCGCTCCGTGGTGTCCAGACCGTGCCAGTACAGATACAGGTCCGCGCCGCATACGATCCGCCGCCCCGCGATGGAGGCCACGGGATTGAGATGCTGCCGGCCCGTGAGGAAAATGCTGTCCCGGTCTGTCTCCTCCCGGGCATATTCCGCCGCCGCCACCGCATTGGGAGAGTAGGCCTCATAGTCGGAAACCACCTCCCTGCACAGGGTCAGCACTGCGGAGAGAAAAAGAATCACCAGGCCCATGGCGGCCATCACCGGACGGGCCCGGACGCCTTTGAGGTGGTGCCAGAGAAGGCGCAGGTAGTCGGATGTGACATAGCAGCCCAGCAGATAGGCCAGGTACAGCACCTTGTTGTTGTCATACTCATTGGGCTGAAAGCGGACCAGTTCCATCACCAGGATCATGGGCAGCATGCCCGCCAGGAGGCGGCGCATGTGCCGGTCCCGCTCAAAGCATGCAAAGAGAATGAGCAGGGCGGGCAGTCCGATGTTCTTCACGTAGAACCACAGGTAAAAGTCCCGCATGCCCTGTCCACCCGGGTTGTTCACCCAGTTGAACTGGAAGACCAGGAAGGAAGAGGAGCGGGCTTCCCGGGCGCTGAAAACCTGCCGGAAGGTAAAGGAGAAAAGCTGGGGCAGGGAAAGAACCACCACAATGAGCGCATACAGGGCATATCGCAGGAGCACCGCGCGCTTTTCCTTTTCATGGATCAGGTCAAAGACCATGAGTCCGAAGGAGCACAGGGCCAGGGCCAGGAAGGAATGGGTGTGAATCAGGGGCAGGACTCCGCCCATCACCCCCAGCAGGACAAGCGCTCTCACACCGCCGGTCTCCCGGCGCCAAGCCCTGCCCGTGGCGTGGAAAAGGAGATACAGGCAGGGCACGAACACGCAGTAGCCCCCCAGGAGCGTTCTCTGGGGAATCAGCAGGTCCGCGATGAGATTGGACCAGCGCAGGTTGTTGGGATCCGGCTGATTGGTAGGGGTCTTGTAGTATCCCTCCATGATAAACCGCAGCCGGTCCAGGATCTTCAGAGACCCCTCCCCGTTGTACCCCGCCGCCTGGTCCAGATCATACAGAAAACCCAGGCCGCCGTTGAGAAAAAAGAGGAAGGCGGCCAGAACCACGGTTTTCCGTCCCCTTGTGAGATCCCGTCCAAGAATCACCACCCCGGCATAGAGCAGGGCCATCATCCATGTGCCCGGCACCGTGATGGCCTCCTGCAGCCGGAAACCCATGAGCATCATGGTCGTGCTCAGGGAATCCGTGAGAAAGGGATAACTGAGCCTGGTCCCGGGGAACAGGGAATACTCCGGGGGAAAGGGTGCGTCCTTCATCCCCGTGATGAAGGCCATGTGCATGGACAGATCCCCGTAGGTGCTCTGCCCCACGTGCCAGGACCCGTCCTCCGCCACACGGCAGGTATGGGTATACTGCAGGTACCCTCCCAGAACGGTCAGGGGCACCATGACCAGAAGTGTCTGGAACAGAAGCCGCTTTTCCGCCGCATCCCATGGACGCAGTCTGCTCCGGTCCCGCAGAAGAGCGCACAGAAGGGTCAGGCATGCCAGGGGAATCAGAGCGAAAAAATGGGCTTTCAGGGTAAAACCGAAGGGAAAGGCTATCAGGGCCGGCAGACACATTTCCAGAACCAGCCCCAGACTCAGGCCCAGCCAGATCCGGCTCATGGGGGAATGCCTGGGCAGAAGAAAGCGCACCATGAACAGGCCGGCAGCGGCGTAGGTGAGCGAGTAAGCAACGGCTCCCATGTCACCCCTCCTCCTTCTGTCTTTCCGCGATTTCCCGGCGGATTTCCTCCGCCACGGCTTCAATCCGCCGCATCCTTCCCGCGGCGCCGCTCTTCCCTACGGGCCTTTTCAGAGCCTGCCCCAGCTCCTCCAGGGAAAGATCCGTATGCTCCAGGCGGAGCCTTGCCATTTCCTGCAGGGCGGGAGGCAGGGTATACAGCCCCCGTTCTATGGAGATGAGCTTGATGGCCTCCACCTGCTTTTCACTGGCGTTGAGCATCCGCTCCGAATTGTGCTCGTCACAGTTGGCTGCCCGGTTGACCCGTGCACGGACCTGTCTGCGGATCCGGACGTTTTCCACCTCCATCACCGCATTCCCGGCGCCCATCAGAGCCAGAGCGTCGGAGATGGCCTGAGTGCCCTTGAGGTAGACCACACTCTGCCCGCGCCGCTCCTCCAGACCGGAAGGGATTGCCGCCCTTTCCAGAACCTTCTGCAGGGTCTGGGCCATGGTCTGGTCGCACACCCACTCCATATGCCATCCCTTTTCCGGGTTCACCATGGATCCGCCGCCCAGGAAAGCCCCCCGGAGGTAGGAGCGGCGGCAGCAGGAACGGGTCATGGACAAATGGGGGACCATGCGCCGCAGCACCATGGTCCCCTCCGTATTGCCGCGCATCATGCCCAGCCGGTTCAGAAGATGGGGGGCATCCTCCCCGTCCACGGTGAGGATGCACATTTTCTGTCCCCCCAGCCGGGCATGTTCCACCACGTGCAGACTTGGAGACAGGGACAGACCGGTTTTCAGCATCCGGAAAATCCGCCGGGCCAGGGGCGAGGAGCCCGTCTCATAGGTCACGGAGAACCGGCCGCCCCCCAGAAAGGACAGAGAGCCGCAGGTCTGGGTCAGGGCGCCCAGTTCCGAAAGCAGACAGCACTCCCGCTCCAGGGGAAGGCGGATCATCTCCTCCCGGGCAAGGGATGAAAAGGACACGCGTCATTCCCCCGCTTCTCAGTCCATGTCAACCCCGCTCTTCCAGCGGGCCTGCTCAATATCCACGTCCCGGTGGGTGATGGTGGTCTCAACACCCCTGCTCTGAAGATAATGCCCCACGGCCTCGGTGATGGCCACGGACCGGTGAGCGCCGCCGGTGCAGCCGATGCCGATTACCAGACGCCGTTTGCCCTCCTCCTGGTAATGGGGGATCAGGAAATCCAGCATCTCCGTCAGTTTTCCCACAAAGGTCCGGGAGACCTCATGGTTCATGACAAAGTCCCGCACGTCCGGATCCATGCCGCTGTGACGGCACAGTTCGGGAATGTAAAAGGGATTGGGCAGGAAGCGGACGTCAAAGATCATGTCCGCTGCCCTGGGAAGGCCCCGTTTGAACCCGAAGGACAGTACCTCCACCCGGAAACTGTCCTTTTCCTCGCCGCCGGCCTTGAGAAGAATGGGATCCAGCTGTTTCTGCAGAGCTTTCGGCTTCAGGTTTGTGGTGTCAATGAGATAATCCGCCGATTCCCTCAGGGGTTGAAGCACTTCCCGTTCCTTGGCAATGGCCTCCGTCAGGCCCGTGTGCTCTCCGGCCAGGGGGTGCTCCCGGCGGCTTTCCTTGAAACGGCTTACCAGACAGTCGTCACTGGCCTCCAGGAAAACGGTTTCCACCCGATACCTCAGGCTCTGGATTTCCAGTATCAGATCCCGCACCTCGTGAGGACCGAAAAAGGCATGGGAACGAATGTCCACCGCCAGGGCTGTGGTATTGATTCTTCCCGAGAAGCTCTCGCAGGATTCCATGAACTTCACCATCAGGCGCGGAGGCAAATTGTCCACGCAGAAGACACCGTGATCCTCCAGATACCGGAGCGCCACCGTTTTTCCGGCACCGCTCATGCCGCTGAGAAGCAGAAACCGCATGCGCATCCCCCTTTCCTATTCCACGCCCAGGATTCGGATCTCAGGTTCCAGCAGATACCCGGTTTCCTCATGGACCCGGCGCCTGACCGTCTCCATGAGGAACAGAAAGTCCCGGGAGGAAGTCCCCCGGTTCACCAGAAAGCCCGCGTGCTTTTCACTGACCCAGGCCTGGCCGATCCGGAAGCCCTTGAGCCCGCACTGCTCAATGAGCTGCGCGGCGTAGGCGCCCTCCGGTCTGCGGAAGGTTGACCCTGCACTGGGAACGTCCAGGGGCTGCTTTTCCGCCCGCTTCCGGGCCAGTTCCGCGCATTCCCTCCGCATTTTCTCCGGTAAATCCTCTCCCATGTCCAGGACCGCCTCCGTGATGACCCCTTCCATCCTCTGCATGGCGGAGGTCCGGTAGCCCAGGGCCATTTCCTCCCCTTTCAGCTCCAGAATCTCCCCGTCATAGGTGATCAGGCGCACGGAACGGAGGACATCCTTCATCTCCCCGCCGTAGGCGCCGGCGTTCATGAAGGCGGCCCCGCCCACGCTGCCGGGGATTCCGCTGGCAAACACGAGGCCCGAAAGTCCCCGGTCCACGCACTGCCGGCTCAGGGAGGAGAGCAGACATCCCGCCTGGCAGAATACGCGTCTTCCCTCGAAGCGGACCGAGGAGAAATCCCGGCCCATCCTGAGGGTCACCCCGGGAATCCCGCCGTCCAGGACCAGAAGATTGCTGCCGTTCCCCATCACGGTCAGGGGGACCCCCGTCTCCCGCACCGCTCTGAGAAGCCACCGGAGGCTTTCCGGATTCCCGCATTCGCAGAGCATCCGGGCCTTCCCTCCCAGACGGAGGCTGGTCAGATTTTTCATGTCCACGTCCCGCTGAATACGGATCCCCGTATCCCCCCGGAGCTGTTCCTCCACCTCTCTCAGTGCATCCTCAGGGATCAACGCGCCTCACCTCTCTCCCCATTGTACACGAAACCCATGTCCCGCGCAATCCAGCCGTCCCGCCCTCAGGGAGCGGGATACACTTCCCGGGCAAAGCCTTCCTCCTCCAGGAAGACGGGCAGGTAGCCCGTGGACTTGCGCATCTTCTCCATGACCCGCTGCGCGTTGGCGCCCTTCAGGAAGACAGGGCAGAAATTGTTCACGTCCTTCACGGAGCTGACCCGGATGGGATAGAGGCGCAGCTCCGTTTCCACATGTTCGCTGTCCTCAAAGCGCATCACGGCCTGGACTGCCAGGGCATCATAATCCCGGGGACGGATGGCGCCCCCGAAGGAGCAGTTCCCCAGGCTGTAGACCACCGGCACTCCCCTGATCACCTGCAGACCCTGCACCACATGGGGATGATGCCCGATCACCAGATCCGCACCGTTCTTCACCGCCCAGCGGGCGATCTGCTCCTGGTAGCCGTTGATGGCGCTTTTGTATTCATCTCCGGTATGCATCACCGCCACAATGGCGGAACATCCCAGATCCCTGAGAATCTTCATCCGCTTCGTGAAGGCCGCCTCCCGTTTTCCGTTCAGGGAGTAAAAAACCCCCACAAACCCGATGAGCATGCCCTCCGGGTTTTCCCACACGGCCATTTCTTCCTCCCCGAACCAGCTGACCCCGGCTTTTTCCAGGGCTTCCCGGGTATCCCGGTAACCCTCGTCCCCGTAATCATGGCTGTGGTTATTGGCCAGATTGACGCACTCAATCCCGGCGATGTTCAGAATTTCCGTGTAGGCGGTGCTCCCGCTGAAATTGTATTTCTTCTCCACCTTATCCAGTTCCCGGTCCGTGAGCACCCCTTCCAGGTTGATGACGCTGATGTCATCCTGAAGGGTCAGGGCGCTGAGATTGCGCATGGGAAAGTCCATGCCGTTGCGCTCCACCACCCGGACAAAGCCCTCGTAGTTGGTCCTGGATTTTTCCTCGCCCCCGAAAGTGCAGTCCCCCAGGAAGGTCATGGTCACCTCCCCTGAGAAACTGTTCACCCGGAACCCCAGGTCGGAGGGCACGCTTTTTTCCGTAAAGACGGTGAACCGTCCGGCGGCGCATGAGAGGATCGGGAGAAAGAGAAAGATCAGGACCAGCGTCCAGAGGATCCCGCGGCGCATGTCATCCCTCCTGTCTGATATCAGAACGATTGTATCATGATGGCTCAGGAAACGCCACGCTTCCCTCCCGCCGCTCAGTTTCTGACACGGAAGGGATCCCAGCGGCCGGAGGCGTAGTGCCAGACAAAGAAGACAAAAAGCAGAAGATTATGCCCGATCATGCATCCCCAGGCCCCCACCAGGCCCAGGCTCATGAGGCGGGTACACACGAATGTGCCCAGAATGCGCACCGTCCACATGCCGATGATGTTGTAAACAAAGGGTGCCACAGTTTTCCCGACACCCTGCATCAGGCCCTCCACCACAATGGGCACACCGTAGAAAGGCTCGGAAACGGCCACCATCCGCAGGACCGTACTTCCCAGACGGATCACGCTCTCATCCTGGCTGAAGAGCCGCACCAGGGGCTCGGCAAAGATGAACAGGAGGGCGCCGGAGATGACCATGAGGGAGATTTCCAGAGGCAGCACCGTGCTCCCCAGGCGCCTGAGCCGCTCACGGTCCCCTGCTCCGTAGGCATTCCCGCTGAGGGTGGCTGCGGCGGTCTGCATGCCCCAGCCGGGGATGTAGAACAGGCTCTCCACGGTATTGGCAATGGTGTGAGCCGCGGTGGAGGTGCCGCCGAGAGCATTGATCATGGAAGCGAAGACCACATACCCGAAGGAGGTGGCAAAGCGCTGGGCCAGATTCGGCAGGGCAATCCGGAAGCAGGGCCGGAGGATTTCCATATCCGGCCTGAAATTCTGTCCCCTGGGGGAAATGACGGAATGCCTCCACAGCGCCCGGGTCATGGCAAGACCGCCATAGACAAAGGAAACGGCGCTGGCCCATGCAGCCCCTTCCACCCCCATCCCCGCCCCGGGAACGGGAATGTTCATTCCCAGGAAGGACAGGGAACGGGCAGGATAGATGAGGAAAAAGTTCAGGGCCACATTGATCAGGTTCACCATCAGACCGATGCGCATGGGCGTCCTTGTGTCTCCGGCGGAACGCAGGACCGTGGCCAGAAGGATGGAAGCCGTCCTAAACAGCATGGGGAGATAGATAATGCGGAAGTAATCCGAAGCCAGTCCCCGGATGTCCTCCTCCACCTGCATCCAGACAGGCACCCATCCGGCTGCCAGCTGGGTCAGCAAAGTCAGGACCAGACCCAGGATCAGGACCGCCGTGCAGGCCTGGGCGCTTGCTTTTCGGGCCTCCTCCGGCTTTCCTGCGCCCATCTGCCGGGCGATGAAGGCCAGGAATCCCACCCCGATGCCCGCCACAACGCTGCCGATGAGCCAGTTCACCGTGCCCGTGGCACCCACCGCGGCGGTGGCCCGGGTGCCCAGAGAACCCACCATGGCGGTGTCCATGTACTGGACGGCGGTCTGGGTCAGCTGCTCCAGCATGGTGGGCCATGCCAGAGCGAAGACCGTCCCCAGCATGGAACGGTCAAATCCGTGTCCGATTCGCAAAGGTCAGAAGACCTCCTTCCCGGATTCTGCAGACAATACGGGGTACCGGTTCATTTTCCCCATGCCCCGTCATCTCTGACGGTTCCAGCCCGGTTCCCCGGTTTTCTCCGGATTGTGAAACGTGCCGGTTTTCCTTCATCTGAACCTCAGCGATTATCCACATTTCCTCCGAAACCGTCAAGGCAGAGGGAACGAGGACTGCCGGTGCCGTTCCCGTACCCTCTGGAAGTCGTGTTCACCCCTGCTCCGCAGGCATGAAATTGTTTCCCGGTTTTCCTGCCCGGACATTTCCAGGGAAGAAGGGAAAGTCCTGCCCGCCGCATCCCATCGTGCAGGGGAAGGTTTTTCCGGAAGAATCGGGATGGGGTGGAAAGAGGAAAGCCATTGTGCTATCATAACCTCAGCCCTTTGGAGACGTCATTCGAAAGAAACACATTGTCCGTTTTCAAATTTAACGATCCTGTGGAGATTGTCTTTCGCAAACCTGAACCAAATGCAGGAGTCCCTGAGGATTGCATGGAAGATGCTTCCGCCCGTTCCTGCATCGCGTCCCTCACCTTGCTGCCTGTCCCTGCGGGGCTCCGCACAAGGAGAAAACAGACTGCATGTGCCCTTCCGGTCTCAGCGTTTCCGGTGGGGAGAGGGTGAATCTGATCATGACACTTTCCTTTATCCCGGAAGTCTTTGCGTTTGTTTCCCGGGAAGATTCACACATGGCTCCAGGAGAAGGGACAGAAACCCGAATGACGACACCGTGATGAAAGTCCCTTCCACGCCTGGAATCTGGAGTTCTGTCCGGATATTCATGTCTGTCGGAAAGCCATGGCGGTTCAGCGAACAGTCTCATTCTGTCAGATCTGACCGCCGGCTCTGCCGCGGAACCGGACGGATTGTTTTTCAAAGGAACAGAACTGGAACGCCTCCGAACCTCATGCATGCCATGTGTGCCCCGGATCAGCGAAATGATCACGGCTGAAAGATCACCAGACTGAAAGGATGGCCGAATATGAATGACAGGAATCTGCACGCAATCATTGAACAGTATGAAAACGACTTTGAGAATGTCTATGGTGAGAAAAAAGAATTGTTCAAATGGCGCGCGCTGAAAGCCTGGCAGGATGCATTCCATTCTGCTGAAAGCAATGGGAACTTCAGGGAGAAATTCAGTGCTGCAAAGAAGGCTTTCTCCATCCGCGTGGATTCAACACAATATAGCCTCGTGGATTCACGAAATAATCATCCCAGCACCGGTATCGTGAAGCTGTGGGAAAAAGAACCGGAGAAGATGGAATATCTTTTCCAGAAGGTGCTGCTTAAGGATCCCTGCGGGGACGCTGCCAGGGCGGAAAGCCAAATGACAGAGTTCCTGAACGAATTTGAAATTCTGCGCTGCCAGCATTTCCCGGAAGCAGGGTCGTATAAAGTGACCCCGCACAGCGCGTCTGTGTTCATGACGCTGGACAATCCGTCCTTCAACTATATCTTCCGGATCAAAATCGCCAGGAGGATGGCCAATTATATTGGTTTTAACGATGATCTCGGTTCCGGAACAAAACCCAACCTTGCAAATTACTATAGGATGTGCGACAGGATTCTTTCCGCGATGAAGGAACATGAAAACCTGTTCCGGAAACATGCTTCCTATCTGGCAGATGACATGATGGATGACCCTGAACATCACATGATGGTTTTTGACCTTATGCACTGCAGTGGTTACCGTCATTACTATACAAACCTGATACCGATGAATATCGGGAAAAGCAAGACAGGAAAAGCCCGCAAAGGCTCCACACCCGAAGAACTTGAACGCGAGGAGCGTGAAAAACTTCAGAAGATGAAGACAATCCAGGAGGAGATTGATAATCTTGAGTCCAGCATAGAGGGATGCGAAGAGATCTCCCTGATGGATGTTGAAGTCACGCACCCAAAATTGGGAACAGGCACAGTCATCTCACAGGAACTCAAAAAGATCAAAAGAGACAAGACTCAGGTCAAGATCACAGTCCGGTTTCCGAATGAGGATAAGGTTTTTTATTTGAACAGGGAATACAGTAACCTCCTGACCTTCAAAAATGTCAAAGATATCGTGGAAGCTCTCACAGTCTACGGAGAAACCATTGACATGATTGAGGCAAAGAAGAAAGAACTGGAACGTCTGCAGGGAAAATGAACAGGAGCAGCAGCGGAAAGTGAGAAGAACTTCCATCTTCCGAAAAGGCTCAGGCACAGCCCTTTTTTCAGGACCGGAGGAAAAAAACGGGGATGGCCGGAACCGGAAGGCCCTGATGGAACCGTTTTTCAGACATTGAGGAAGTCAGCACCTCCGCAGAGAATGCATGAGAATCCGGAGGACGGAGTGTAATCCGGAAACAATCCGTCCCGTGGAGAATGCGCTTTCAGCGGGCGAACAGAATCATGGACGGGCATGAACACCCCGGGAAAGGGTCAGGCGCATCGGATGGTGCGTTTCCCTTTATCCCCGGTCCCGGAGTCCTGCTTCCTTTGCGGAGCAGGTCTTTTTCTGCGGAGATTCCTGAGAGGACCCGGAAGATGAAAATCCGGGATGCCCGTGTCCGGACGCGCTTCACGGAGAGAAGAAGGGAGAAAACCCGAAGAAGAGCGGATGACGGATCCATTCCTGTCTTTCATCTTCCATTTTGCGCCCGTGTGTACTATCCTGTCAAAGATCAGCCCCGGGCACAAAGACGATCGTGCCTGAAGGATCCGGGCGGATCATGACTTTGATTCCAGCAGGGCGCAGGATGCCGTCTTCCGCGTCCTTCCTGTTTCCTTCCCGGCGCTGCCTGGGAACATGAAAGGAGTCTTTTCGTATGACCGTAGATCTGAACTGTGATCTGGGAGAGAGCTTCGGCGCCTATTCCATCGGCGAGGACGAAGCTGTTCTTCCCCTGATTTCATCTGCCTCCATCGCCTGCGGCTTTCACGCAGGGGATCCCCTGGTGATGGACCGGACCGTGGAGATGGCCGTAAAAAGCGGCTGTGTGATCGGGGCCCATCCGGGGTTTCCGGACCTTCAGGGTTTCGGACGCAGGAACATGGATGTGAAGGGAGACGAACTGGAGGCCATGCTGATCTACCAGGTGGGCGCTCTGGATGCCTTCTGCCGCCGTCACCACACCCGCCTGCGGTATGTCAAGCCCCATGGAGCCCTCTACAACATGTGCGCCGCGGACGAGCACCTGAGCCGCACACTGGTGCATGCCCTTCTTTCATTGCCGGATGCTTTCCCCCTGATGGGCATGAGCCAGTCCTGGATGACCCGGGCCGCAGAGGCCGCGGGGCTCCCGGTGCTTCATGAGGTTTTTGCCGACCGGGCCTATCACGCCGACGGGCGTCTGGTCAGCCGGAGGGAACCCGGAAGCGTTCTCCGGGACCCGGAAGCCATCGCGCTCCGGGCTCTCCGGATGGTCACGGAGGGCGTGGTGGACACTCTCGAGGGAACGAAACTGCATCTGAAATGTGACAGCATCTGCATCCACGGGGACAGTCCCGCAGCGCTGGAAAGCGCCCGGGCCATCCGCGCGTGTCTTTCCCGCAACGGAATCACCGTGGCGTCTCCCCTGAAGGGAGAGGACATGACATGAGTCCCTTCCGGATTACCTGGGAGGGAGATCAGGCTCTGTCTCTGCGTCTGCCTCCCGCCTACACCTTGGAAAACGCCCGCCGGATCGCAGCTCTCACCCATGTCCTGGAGGAAGCGCACCTTCCCTTCGTCCGGGCCCTCTCTCCCGCCTGCTGTGCCCTTCTGGTCCATCTTGCTCCGGATCAGCCCGGGGCGGACAGAGCCGACGAGATCCTCCTTTCGCTTTCCGAAAAGGCCTGGAATGAGGAATCCCAGGCGTCCCCGGCCTGTCTCACGGTGCCCGTGGTCTACGGGGGTGCCTTCGGTCCCGATCTTCCGGAGGTTGCCCGCCACTGCGGAAAAACGCCGGAGGAAGTCATCCGTCTGCATACCGCCCGGTCTCTCTATGTGGTCATGCTGGGATTCGTGGCCGGTTTCCCCTATCTTCTGGGGATGGACCCGACGCTTTCCACTCCCCGGCGGAAGGAGCCCCGTCACCGCATCTGCGCCGGCAGTGTGGGCATCGCGGGAGAGCAGACAGGGGTCTATCCCTGCCCTTCCCCCGGAGGCTGGCAGATTATAGGGCGGACACACCTGCGTCTGTTTGATCCCCGGCGCGACCCGCCCGCCCTGCTGCGCCCCGGCATGGAACTCCGCTTTCAGAGTATGACCCCGGAGGCCTGCCGGACGTGGCAGGAAGAGAACAGGGAGCTCTGCCTTGAGGATTTCCAGGAAGGAGTCTGTTCATGATTCAAGTGGTATCCCCCGGTCCCCTGACCCTGATTCTGGATCAGGGGCGGTACGCGGGCCTCTCCCAGGGACTGTCTGCCTGCGGGCCCATGGATCCTCTGAGCCTGCATCTGGCTCTGGCCCTGACCGGCGCCGGAGAGGACGCCGCGGCCCTGGAATTTGTTCTTCAGGGGCCTGTCCTCCGCTTTTCCGCCCCTGCCCTGGTGGCCGTGACCGGCGCGCCCGCACCCTGCGCTCTGGATGGGGTGCCCGTGCCCATGTACCGGACGGTTCAGGTTCAACCTGGCCAGACGCTTCACATCGGAAGCATGAAGGAGGGGCTCCGGGGATATGTCAGCATTGCCGGCGGCCTTCAGGTGCCCCCGGTCCTGGGCAGCCGCGCCACGGACCTGAAAAGCGGACTGGGCGGTCTGTCCGGCCGTTCTCTCCGCGAGGGGGACATCCTGTCTTTTTCAGACGGTCCCGAGGTCTGTCTGGCGTGCCCGCCCCTGTCTCTTCCTCCCCGGGACATGCCCTGGACGGTGCGGTTTCTCCCGGGACCTCAGGCGGACTGTCTCCGGGACGGGATGGAAGCTCTGACGGCATCCGTCTGGACGGTAGGCTCTGACTCTGACCGCATGGGGCTCCGTCTGCGGGGTACGCCGCTTCAGGGAGAAAACCAGGGCAGCATGATCACAGAGGGCGTCACCATGGGAAGCCTGCAGCTGCCTCCCGGCGGCTGTCCCCTCCTCATGATGGCAGACCATCAGGCTACCGGCGGCTATCCCAAGATCGCCACGGTCATCTCCGCGGATCTGACCCTGTGCGCCCAGATTCGCCCGGGCCAGTCCCTCCGCTTCCAGCCTGTCACCCTTTCGGATGCCCGGTCTGCCCGAGGGCTGCTTCTTACGCGTACACGGCCCGCCCCCGTGCTCGCCTGCAGAGACCTGTGTGTTCGCTTCCATGGCTCCGTTTTCACCGTGAACGTAACGGAACGTGAAACCGGAGATGAACTGCACGCTTCCCGCTGAAAGCCGCCCGAAGAATCCCTCAGAATCCGAAGGGTGCCGCTGCAAACCGCGAGGGCAGTCTTTCCGCGGCCATCTGATTCCCCCGAAGCAGCCATGCCCTTCCGCGAATAAGGCGGAAATCCGTGGGAATCCGGATTCTGCAGGTCCTGAGAAAACGGGTATCCTGTGGAAAAGTCCCCTGCCTGTGCCCCTGACTGAGTCAGGTTCATCCCCTCCATGACGATCCCTCTGCGGGAGGAAAACGGATATCAATGGAAGGCACTGACCGGAATCCCGTCTCTCTGCCTTTCTGATCCGTTTCATAAAACGGCGGATTCTGTCTTGCCAAACCTCAGCCTTTCCTGTATCATTATCGGGAAGGTTTTTTCCTGTTGTCAAATCGAAAAAGGAGTTTTTGAATGAGCAGAATCAGAACCGCGTCATTTCTCCTCCTGCTGTGCATGGCCATCTGCCTGTCTTTTGTCTCCGCCTCCGGAGAATGTGGTCACATCCACACGGCTGAACAGGTTCTTGAGGCACCCACCTGCACCAAATACGGCACGATCGGCCTGATCTGTACGGACTGCGGAGAGCAGATCAAGGATTATGTCATCCCCCTGGATCCCCTGGGGCATGATTTTCGTTCCGTAACCCTGTGCCAGCCCACCTGTACTCAGAGCGGTGAGGCGTATGAGGAATGCGCCCGGTGCGGCCTTCGCGGCGGCACCATCTCACTGGCCGCCACAGGCCACAGCCCGGACAGTCCCGTACAGGAAAACGTGGTCCATGGTTCCTGTACCCAGGAAGGCGGCTATGACCAGGTCGTCTGCTGCAGCACCTGCGGCACGCTTCTCCGGAGGGATCATGTGTTCACAGCAGGAGGCGAAGGTCACAGCCTCGGTTTCCCTGAGGTGATCACGGAACCTACCTGCCAGCACGGGGGCATTGAAGTCCGGAACTGTCTGAACTGCGGTTACAGCGAATCCTGGACCCTGCCCGCGGCGGATCATGTGAGAAAATACAGAAATGAAAACCAGGTCCGGGCCACCTGCGAAGAGCACGGTACATATGATTACGTTACCTACTGCGAAGTATGCGGTCAGGTGCTGGACCGCCTGGCGTGCAGCTGGAAAGCCCTGGGACACAAATGGGGCGGGCTGACTCTTGAAAAAAAGCCCACAACTTACGAAGATGGTCTTATGTACCGTGTCTGTATCAGAGACGCCTCTCACGTGGATAAAATCGTACTGCCAGGGTATTTTCGCGATGATACCCTGACTCAGGATGAAACCGCTCCGTTAGAATTCGGACACACGCTCTCCTCTCCTCTGAACGCAAACCAGTCCGGGGTATTCTTTCCATACCGTGTTCCGTATGCCTCCACGGACATAGATATACACGCATTCCGGGATGATCAGAAACAGATCGAAGATATGATCAGGAAACTGGAACGCAGGGAACAGGAGATGGACGAGAGTCTGGAAAAAATCAAATCCAGCCTCGCTGACAGGAACGCGGATTTTGAGGCACTCATGGATTTCATTCATGAAAAGCTGAGCCTGATCGAATCTCTGATGAGGGAAGCAGAAAAAAGGGAAAAGGTCATCGCATCCGCCGATTGATGATCCTGTCCAGGTCCCATACCCAGCCCGCAAGCCGCTGAAAACGTAAGAGGAAACGCTGTGTCTCTCGGACATGCAGCGCGTCCCTGTCTTTCTGAGTAAAATTCCGGGCGCAAAGCATCCTTTGCTTCCTTCCAGATGGGGAGAATGCCTTCGCTTCCGGTGTATCCTGTTTCGACGGAAAAACCGGTCTGTCACCATACAGGCCGGTATTTTTGTCCCTTTTTCCGGTCAGCCCGGAAATGTATCCCACTCCGCCGGCAGGCTGTTCACATTCAGTAGCGGCAAAAGCCGGCCGTGCCTCTGCCTCATGATCTGTGATCCGTTCTGAAACAGGACGGTGCCATCATCCGGAAGAGCGTTGAAGAATGCACGGTCCGTGGCAAAGATGACAGGACCCCCGGCACGGTATCCTGGACGGTCCTGGAATCGTCCCGCTTATCTCCCCCGTCTTCACTGCCGGCCCTGACGGGGACAGGGCCGGAAAGAGCGGCGGAGTGAACCCCGGCTGATTCCCCGGGACTGCCTCCGGAATCCGTCGGGATGCCCCGGCCCGTTTCCCTGAACTGCGCCTGACAGTCAGCTTTCCATCCTTGGCCGCTCATTCCGGCAGGACAGACCATGCTGAAAGGAAAGCGCTGCGCCGGCGGTTTCCATCAAAAACGGTGCCAGACCGCCTCAGCATGCCGGGTTACGATATGAAAAAGAGCTCCGGCCAGACGCCGGAGCCCTTCAGTTCAGCCGTTGCCATTGAGCAGTGAGTCATAGATGATATCCAGAACCTCACCGGTATCCACGTCCAGGAAGACCACGTACTGGCCGTCCGCCTCGATCCATTCCTCAATACCGTCGGGGGCCGCTTCCACATCCTGATACAGATTCAGCCAGACCTGGAAACAGGTCTTTCCATCCAGGTCCACGTAAAACAGGTCGTCCTCCTCCAGCTGCTCCCGGATCAGCCTGACCTGTTCCTCATTCAGACCGAAGCGCTGGACAACCGCGGCGATGGCTGTTTCCTGCAGTTCCTCCAGGCTCATCTTTCCCAGAGGGCTTTCCGCCCTGGTCCAGGTGGAATCCGGATAGGTCACCAGCGTATCAAGGGGCATGCTGTAATGCTCATCCTCGCGCTCCGCGATTTCCAGGGCCTGTACGTAGAAGTCCTCCACCATCCGCAGTTTCCGGCTGACCTGAATCATTTCATTCAGCTGATCCCTGCCCCAGGCCGTGGCGCTGAATCCGCCTGATGTGTCCTCACCCTCATGACTCCAGGAAACATGCAGACCACTGCCGTCCTTCCAGGCGGTATAGGTCCCCAGCACATAATAGAAATCATTGGCGCCGGTAAGAACCATCCGGGTCGTATCTCCATCCTGCGTGATTTTCCGGGAGAAGAAAGTATACATTTCCGGCGTAAGCCCGTAGGTTTCCTCCAGAGCTTTCTCAAATTCCTGGATCTGACGGAAAACAGGCGAAAATGCCACATCCGCGGCCATGGCCGTGCTCACGATGAGCAGCAGAAAAGCAAGACACAGTGCCAGTATCCTTTTCATCTTTCCTTCCTCCTTGATATTCAGGGTGTGCAGTTCGGGCGAAGACGGACTTCCCGCCGTTCCCCATGGATTGAACGGTTCTTCTGAGGTCTTTCATCCCATTCCTTCCCTGATTTTTACCTCCGCACCCCCTCCCTTCGGGCGCAGAGAGTCTTCCTTGTGACATCGGGAACATCTTCTCCGTCAGACAGCGGATGATCCGGACACCACGATTCCGGGGAAAAGGCATGAGAAGATACATGAAGGTATCATATCCCAATTACTGTATGATGACAAGTATCTGAAAACCGTGGAAATGCATGGATTTCCGGGGCATCCTGGGATGAAATCCGGAACGGTTTTCCCATATTCCATCGTCTCCCGGACACACCGCGGGGATCCGGGGATGGCCTGTTGTTTCAGCGGGAGGCAGGATTGCTTTTTCTGTGTGCGGAACCCTTCTGTCCGCCTTCTGTCCGCTTCCCTTCCCATCCCTGCCTGTCATTGACAGGGTCCGGGGCTTCCTGTAAGATGCCCGCAGTGAGCATGGATGCCCGTGAGGTTCCTGCATGGCGAAAACCTTCATCACCCGCATGTTCTTTTCCCGTGCCTGCCCCTTCTTTTCCGGAAACGGTCACCGGCCGCATGGGACACGGTTCTCGCGGGGTTTTCCCTGACAGGACAGCCTCAGGCGTTCCATATCTGAAAACATCCCCGGATGGAATCCGTCTTCCGTCCATCCGCAGCACTCCTGCCAAAACCATTGAGGCCCCGTTTCTTTTCCGGCATCCGTCAGAGAGAACTGCCGGCGGATGAAGAGGCCCGGCGCCGTGAACTGAGATCATGCACAAGGAGGCACACCCATGAAAGGTTTCAGACGTGATGAACACACCTCCCGGGTGGAAACCCGAAAAGGACCCGTCCGGGGATATCTGTATGACGGGATTCACATCTTCAAGGGCATTCCCTATGCCCGGGCCCGGCGCTTTCATGCCCCGGAGGAAACGGAAAACTGGAAGGGGGAACTGGACGCCTGCAGCTACGGGTATGTCTGCCCGCTTCTCACCAATGATCCCCCCAGGGGTGAGCTCTGGGTTCCTCACCGTTTCTGGCCCATGGACGAAGACTGCCTGAACCTGAACGTATGGACGCCGGGCCTGGACGGGGAAAGGCGTCCCGTACTGGTGTGGTTCCACGGGGGAGGTTTTGAGGCCGGCTCCGCCATTGAACACATCGCCTATGACGGAGAAGCCATGAGCCGCTGCGGCAACGCGGTGGTGGTCACCGTCAATCACCGGCTGAACATCCTGGGTTACCTGGATCTCTCGGATTTCGGCGAAGAATATGCCAATTCCGGCAATGCCGGCACGGACGACCTCATCGCCGCCCTCCGGTGGGTCCGGGACAATATCGCCGCTTTCGGCGGAGACCCGGACAATGTGACCCTGTTCGGCCAGTCCGGGGGCGGCGGCAAGGTCACCACCCTTCTGCAGACGCCTGCTGCGGACGGACTGTATCATCGCGGCGTCGTCATGAGCGGAGTCATCGGACCGGTGCTGGCGGACGCCGAGGGCTCCGGCCGCAGACTCGCGGAGCGCCTCCTGGAGGAACTCCGCCTTCCGGATATCCGTTCCCTTGAAACAGTGGAATATGCCGCCATGGCCAGGGCTTACCGGGCTATCCGGCCTGAGCTGCAGAAGGAAGGGGCCTACGCGGGATGCCGCCCCCATCCCAATGCCTTCTACCTGGGAGATCCATGTGTCCGGGGATTCCGGAAGGAGACTGCGGACATCCCGCTCCTGGTGGGCAGCGTGTTCGGAGAATTTGTTTCCTTCCTCCCCCTTCCCCGGGATCAGCAGCATCTGTCAGAACCGGAACAGACGCAGGCGGTGCGCTCCGCCCTCGGAGCGGAAAGTGCCGATCTGCTTCTTCCGCTGTTCCGCAGGGCCTATCCCTCAAGACAGCCTCTGGATCTCCTGCGTCTGGATATCGTCATGCGCTGTCCCGAAATCGACTATCTCCGCAGGCGCAGTGCCCTGAACCGGCATACCTACGCATATCTCTTCAATATGGATCAGCCCATGGAGGGAATGTGTCCCCCCTGGCATTGCTGTGACATTCCCTACTGGTTCCACAACATCCGTCTGGTGGAATATCCCCATGGGCCCATGCCAGAAGGCGTGTCCCCGGATGCGATGCAGGACAGACTCTTTGCCTCCCTTATGGCCTTCGCCCGCACCGGGTGTCCTGAAACAGACATGCCCTGGCCGGCATGCACTCCGGAAAAGGAATATACCATGATTTTTGATGCGGAAAGCCGTGTGGGGGAAAACTTCGATCACGACCTCATGGCCCTCGCCCCCGGGCACCTGAGTTCCTGGTTCCTGCATCTCCGGGAAGCTGCCGGTGCCAGAGTCCAGCACTGACCGTTTTCCGGCGCTGTTGAGAATACAGATGCACAAACCGTCCGGAAAATCCACTTTCCTCTTCCCTCATCGTGAAAACAGACCCGGTTTCAGAAACCGCACTTTGACCGTGCCGGTCCCATGAAACCGGGTCCTTTTAATCCCGCGCCCGTGTTATCCTTTTCTGTCCCTGAAGAACTCTGCCCAACAGGGATTTTCTGCGTCAAGGATCTTAACCTGTTTGGGGGCAGCTTATGCGGATAATCCTCGAACATATTGTAAACCGTCTTCTTGTCGAAGGTGAAAAGCCATTCCCCCTCACGGTAATTGCGTTTCCTGACCCACCGGATCCTGTCCCCCCTGTTCCGGCGAACGTATGCGAAATCATCCTTTCCCACAGTTGCTCCTCTCCCTTCCTTCCATTGCTCAGCATTCAGTTCCTTCAGGTCTTCAGGAGAATCAGGGAATCCCTTTCTCCCAACACCGCAGCAGATGCCTGTTTCCCTGCCGGAAAAGCACGCTTTTCCGGGGGCGATTCTCTTCACCCTCTGTATTTTCGATAACAGCATGGATTTGTGCTTTGGCCTCGCGGATGACCTTCCCGGACATATGCCGTTTTCCGGGAAAGGACCCTCCCATTCCATGTCCTCCATGCGTCCGGTGCCCTTCCCGGTGAATCAGCGCCCGCGGTCCTTTCCCTCTTCCCGTGGCCCCGGGACCGCTGACAGACGGAAAATGACCGTTTGATCACGCTGAGATTGCAGATTCCAGGGATTCTTTTTTACAATTCACTCAACGGATCCTCTGCATTCGACTTTCTTCTGAAACAGAAAGCAGACGATGGACTGAAAACAGAATCGTGCCCTCTGACGCCTGTGACCTGCCGGGGCAGAAGCGATGCTTCAGGCGGACGAAAAGGAGGTCAGTCAGGGCTGTCTCCCTGAAACAGCAGATTCCGTCTTCAGGCATCCTGATCCGCCCCGTCTTTCCGGCCCCTGTCCCGCCCGGTGCGAAAACGTTCCAATGGACGGGCCATGCGCAGGACCGGATTCCAAATCTGAACCCTGATCAAGGAGGAAAACCCATGAAAAAACTGTTCTGTCTGTTTCTTGCTGCCCTGTGCCTGACGGGCATGCTCAGCGCCGCCTCCGCTGAAAAAAGCTTTGAGGCTCTGTTTGAGCTGTTCAGTTCGGAAGATGTCTTTGGTGAAGCGGTGAACATCTTCGACTACGTCGATGAAAACGCCACGGAGGAAGTCAAAGTCTGCTTTGTCATTTTCCTGTTCGATCAGGAAAATGACATGACCATTCCCATTCTGATCGGGAGAAACGCAGAGAACGAGGAAAAATATGTTCAGTGGATCGCCGACTTTGAGCCCGGCGCCGCCACCATGGTCTATCTGCTGACAACCTTTGCGGACCTGAAGGAGATCTCCGAGGAGGGTGTCGATCTGGCCCTCAACTTTTCCTTTGACGGGGGCGAAACCATGACCACGGTCGACACTCCCGAGGCAGCGCAGGAAGCAAGAGAAAAGCTGGAGAAGGAAAAGGAAGAA
>CACYGY010000029.1 GCA_902774025.1 uncultured Eubacteriales bacterium | reverse complement strand
ACGTTGATTTCCCGTGCGTCGTACCTAAAGAAATATCTAACATTATGAAAACAGAAGAAAACAACTGGTAATTATCTGGAAATATCGCGCTTTTATCGCTTGCGGTCGCACTCAAATAATGGTACAATATTTAGGTACCGGCGTACCAAAATTTATATCATTATTTGAGGCGCTTATGGCTAAGTTTAGTAACATCGTTGTCGACATCCCAGCTGACGCTTTCGTGGTATCGGGAAGAGTTTATGTCATTACCGAGTCTCGTTATTGTAAGGAACGGCAGTACAACATGGATTCCCGTCTTACGATAGGGTGGGTCAACGATTCTTCAAAAAAGACCATGAATCCAAATTCAAATTATGTAGCACGTTATCCCAGGGAATTCAATGCTGCCGCAAATGGAAAACTCGCCCCTGTTACTAAGCGCTGTGGGTTATATCTGCTTTCCCTTGCGCTTTCGCAGGCAAACGGGTTATATTCCACCCTTGTCGAATGCTGTGGCCCGGAGACTGCGAATGCAATTATGGATTTTGCCAACTACAGCATTTTGTTTAAATCTAATGTCGCAAAAGATTATGAGCATCTCATGGCCGATCAACTTCTTTATTCGGAAAAGCTGTATTCTGACACTTGGTTGTCTGAACGATTCGAAAAGCATTTAACTCAAAGCCAGCAGGAAGATTTCAAAGACAAATGGGTCAGAGCATGCACAAGACGGGGAATTACGAATGTTTGGCTTTGCATCGACGGTTCAAACAACGATTGCCTGGCTAAAGAAGTTGAATACGCAGAAAAGGGAAAAGCCAAATCACATAAAAACTGCAATATTTGCAGCTATATGTATGCCGTAGATGCTATTTCCGGAACACCAATTACGGAGAGACTCTACCGCGGCGGAAGAGTAGACAGCAAAGAATTCATAGAAATGATGGACTATCTCCGCAGATACTCCATCAAGGTTGAAGGCGTAATACTCGACAGGGGATTCTGTGATGTTGACTGTCTGGAACTAATCATTGGATTAAAATTGAAGTATATCATCATGCTGAAGGAAAATACACATGGTTTCAAAACCATGTACAATAACCATGCAGATGAAATCCGTATGAAATCGAGACAGGCCATCGGTAATGGCATTTATGCAATTTCAGATGAGTGCAGAATATTTTCAAAATTGAATCAATTATCATGGATTACTCTCGCTTATGACAGCAGAAATGGGATTGAACGTGCCAACCATCTCTATGACAAGGTTCAGGCAGCGGTGTCAACTGCCAATGAAGCCCTGAGGGTGGGACATAAGGCCTCAATAGACAAAAGCGTCAAACCGTATGTTACACCAATAATAAACGATGGTGCCATATCCCGATATGAGATTCATCACGACTCACTTCAAGCGGCAATGGATGAAAAAGGGTTCTGCGCTGTGGCAGCGGACTCTGATTACGGTGCGATAGAGACCCTCAAAAAATATGATCTGCGTGACAAATCCGAAAAACAATACATGGTGGTAAAGACACATCTTGGAGGGGGCGTATTCCGTACTCATTACACCAATGGAGTTTCTTCGAAAGGATTTGTCGCATTTATTGCCTCGATCATCCGTCATGAAATCGGTCAGATTTGCGAGCAAACAAAGAATGAACTGACAGTTGCTCTTCGTGAATCAAATTTCATATGTGTGCAGCGTACTCCGGACAACACATATATGGGGGTCCACAACATGAACGAGAGACAGCTTGCACTATTTGCTGCGGCCAATCTTGAGCAAGGCGACATCGATTATGTTGCACTGGAAGAATCCCGAAGAGTGAACGGAACTGTGCATGATCAGGTTCATAAACTACCGGTTCATGATCAGGCTGCGCAGGAAACACAAGCAAAAAGAGGGCCCGGCCGTCCAAAAGGTAGTACAAAAAAGGACGCCTCGGAGGTTGTGGACGATACAGTCAAGCGTATGAGAGGACGCCCCAAGGGAGCCAGGAACAAGCCAAGGAGTGGTTCAATGCAATCGACTTCATCTGAAAAGCAAAACAGTACATCTGAAAAAAGAGGACCGGGACGCCCGAAAGGTTCAAAAAACAGGAATCCCGCTGTCAACGCAAAGGAAAAGCGTCGGATGAGCAAGCTAAACGATGTGTAATACTTTATATATGCATAATCGATTTTGAGACTTTTAGGTACGGGAAACAGGAAATTAACGTGTAAAATAGCGCTGCTGATTTATTCGCACACAGGTCATTGGTTCCCGGTTGCCATACTTTGTTCTGTCCTGTTATGAGATTTTCCTGTCCCCGCCTTTGCCCTTATGAGCTGCACGGGCTATCATATTTCATAAAGGGATTCGGTGAGCAGACTGCGAAAAATCCTTTGTATTCAACGGCTTCAGAGGATTTCATGAACGCCCTGTCATCAGCGGCAAACGCCTGTGATTCCGGGGTTCAGATCCTGATTTGAGCAGCCGGTTCATTCGGACATCCAAAGCATTCTCCATCGGCCTGTTTTGTCTGAACCAGTCCGCTGTACCGGCATCCCGTTTTTCAGCGCTGCGGACAGCATTCAAATGAACGCTGAGACGGTTTCCGGGGAAAGCCGGTGCATCTGTTTCCCCGTCTGCCCCGGAGATACGGATTCTGTGAATTGGGAAGGGGAGTCTGCCATGCTGAACATTGTCTTCATTCTCAGTGACGACCAGGGTGCCTGGGCCATGGGCTGCGCCGGAAACCGGGAGATCTGCACGCCGAACCTGGACCGCCTGGCCCGGGAAGGCCTCCGGTTTACGAATTTCTTCTGCGCTTCTCCCGTGTGTTCCCCTGCCCGGGCGTCCCTTCTGACGGGAAGGATGCCTTCCGCTCACGGAGTCCACGACTGGATCCGCTCCGGTAATGTGGACGCGGTCCGCTTTGCGGAAGCCGGGCGGGAAAACCCTTACGGCGGCTACGCGGATGAAGGGGAACCCATCGCCTATCTGGAGGGCATCCCCACCTACACGGAGATGCTCAGGGATGCCGGCTATGTCTGCGCCCTGAGCGGCAAGTGGCATCTGGGGGACAGCGTGCGGCCCCGGCACGGCTTTGAAAGCTGGTATACCATCGGCAAGGGCGGCTGCTTCTACAACCATCCGGATATTGTGGAGAACGGAACCATTACGGTGCGCCATGGAGCGTATGTGACGGACCTGATCACCCAAAGGGCCTGTGAGGACATCGACAGGCTGTCAGAGGGCGGCAGACCCTTCTACCTCAGCGTGCATTACACGGCGCCTCATTCCCCCTGGGAGAAGGAGCAGCATCCCGGAAAATGGATCGAATACTACGACAAGTGTCCCTTTGAGTCCGTGCCGGATGAACCGGACGATCCGGATATGGTGACGGGACCGGTCCACGGCACGCCCCGGCGTCATGAAAACCTGCGGGGTTATTTCGCCGCTGTCTCCGCCATGGACGAGGGTGTCGGACGAATCCTCCGGAAACTGGAGGAAAGGGGGATCCTGGAGAAGACCCTGGTGATCTTTACCTCCGACAACGGCATGAACATGGGGCATCACGGCATCTGGGGCAAGGGGAACGGGACCTTTCCCTTCAACATGTACGACACCTCCGTGAAGGTGCCCTTCCTGCTCCGCTGTCCGGAGCTTGTGGCGCAGCCGGGCACAGCGGTGGACGCCATGGTCAGCGCCTGCGATCTGTTTCCCACCCTCGCGGAGCTGACGGGGGGCGTCTGCCCCGAAAACCTTCCAGGGGTGAGCTTTCTCAGGACGCTGCGGGGAGAGGCGGGCCGGGATGAGGTTTTCATTGTGGATGAATACGGTCCCGTGCGCATGCTGCGCACCCGGGAATGGAAGTACGTGCACCGTTATCCCTATGGCCCCCATGCGCTGTATGATCTCGTGGCGGATCCGGGGGAGACGCGGAATGTGGTCAGCGATCCGGAAAACAGCGCACGCGTTGTCCGGATGCGCCGCCGGCTGGAGGAATATTTTCAGACCTGGGCCGATCCCAGGCTGGACGGCAGCCGGGAGGGCGTGACCGGTTCCGGACAGATGTGCCGGGCAGGCCTCTTCGCCACCCGTCCGGACGTCTACGGGCCGGTCCCCGTGACGTTCAGGGAGATGGATAAGGGAAAATGAAGGCCCGGTTCCGCCGGTCACGGGAAGAAAACAGGGAGGGGAGAGGCGCGTATGGGATGGCGCATGGAGAAACTGACCCCGGAGGAAGTGCGGAGGATCTACCGTGAGCGTATGGTCCAGGACTTCCCGGAGGCAGAGATCAA
Organism: uncultured Eubacteriales bacterium; assembly: GCA_902774025.1. GTDB lineage: Bacteria > Bacillota > Clostridia > Christensenellales > Aristaeellaceae > UBA2943. The sequence continues at coordinate 29,042 of CACYGY010000029.1, read as the reverse complement.
GGAACTGTGGATCATTGAAAGGGCCATGGAGCGGAAGATTTACGAGTGCTACGGCGTCCGGGAAGAAAAGGAGATTCTGGCCTACGCCTTTTTTATCCTGGATGCATGGGCGGGGAAGAAGACCTGCCTTCTGGACTATCTGGCCGTGCACAGGGACAGGAGAGGCACGGGGGTGGGCAGCTTCTGCCTCGGGCAGTGTCCGGAAATCCTGGAGGGTGCGGACATGCTGCTTGTGGAGGTGGACAACCCGGAATTTGCCGCGGACGCAGCGGAACGGGCCGTCATGGAAAGGCGGATGCGCTTCTATGAATCCAACGGCCTCAGGGACACGGGGGTGCGGGTCTGCCTGTTCTCCGTGGAGTTTGTGGTCCTGGAGATGCCGCAGTTCGGGATCCATGGGAAGGAGGCGGTGGGACGGGCCTATGAGCATCTGTACGCCTCCATCCTTCCCCCCGGCATGTACCGGCGCAATGTCCTCGCCCGCTGGTAGGCACGCGGAAAGGGGACGCCTCAGGCGATGCCGCCGCTGATGATCAGATGGTTGGTCAGCTCCGCCATCTGCTCCGGCTTTTCGGGACAGTTCCGGCTCACCCAGGAGCGGATCAGGCCCGCGACCCCGTAGACCATGAAGGTGTAGCGGTAATCAAAGTCCTCCTTGCTGGCCATGGGCTCCGAGCCCAGGGAAAGGTGCAGGCATTTGTTCCGCAGCACTTCATACAGCCGGTGCAGGAAGTTCATGTTCCCGTTGGGGCTGAGGAGCACCCGGCACATTTCCTGGTTTTCTTCAATGAAGCGGAAGAGATCCATCAGGATGGGCCCGGTCTGTTCCGTCACGTCCCCGTCCTTGGGCAGGCTGAAGATCGCGTCCAGCTTTTCGAACATCTCGTCCTGGATTTTCTCCAGCATGTCGTAGATGTCCCTGTAGTACTGGTAGAAAGTGCCCCGGTTCATGTCCGCCAGATCGGTCAGTTCCTTCACCGTGATTTCGTTGACCTGCTTGCGCTGCAGCAGTTCTGTCAGCGCCTGGGTCAGAATCTTCCGGGTCCGTCGTACGCGGCGGTCCTCTTTTTTCGTGTCCTCATTCATTTTCCATCCTTCTTTCTGAACAGTTTCACACAATTGTGTCGATTAACCGTCTCTGTGATCAGCTGTGATGATTAACAAACGAACGAAACCATAATTGTTTATTGATTCCGATCACGCAGGTCATTATAATACACGGTGTTCGAAAACACAACACTGTGTTTTGCAGATTTGGATTGGAGGCAAGTACAGTGAAACGCGTGACGAAGTGGCTTGTCCGGCACCGGATTCCGGTCATCATTGTGTGCCTTGCACTGATGGTGCCCTCCGTGCTGGGCATGGCTGCGACAGAAACCAAGTATGACCTGCTGGTGTATCTACCCCAGGACCTGGATACCGTCAGGGGCCAGGAAATCCTGCTGGAGGATTTCGGGAAGGGTGCCTTCTCCCTGCTTGTGACAGAGGGGATGCGCCCGGGGGAGCAGGCTGAATTGGAAAACGCCGTGAAGGAGATTCCCCACGTGGAATCCGTGATCGGCTATGCATCCCTGACCGGGGGCCAGGTGCCCGTTGAAATCCTTCCGGATGAATTCCGGGAGCGGATCTCGAGGGGAGACTGCATGCTCACAGCCGTCTTCTTTGACGAGGGATCCTCCTCGGAGGAGACCATGGAGGCCATTGAGAAGATCCGGTCCCTGGCCGGAAGCCGGTGCTTTGTCTCCGGGCTGTCGGCGGTGGTGACGGATACCCGGAACCTGGTGGAAAGCCAGGAAGGCATTTATGTGGCCATCGCCGTCGCTCTGTGTGTGGTTGTGCTGATGCTTACCATGGATTCCTTCCTTCTTCCCCTGATCTTTCTGGCATGCATCGGGGTGTCCATTCTCTGGAACATGGGCAGCAACTACTTCCTGGGGGAGATCAGCTATATCACCAAGGCCGTGGCTGCCGTGCTTCAGCTGGGCGTGACGCTGGACTATTCCATCTTCCTCTGGCACAGCTATAAGGAACAGAAGGAACAGATTCAGGACAGGGACGACGCCATGGTGGAAGCCATCCGTCTGACCTTTACCTCCATTCTGGGCTCCAGTCTGACCACCATTGCGGGCTTTGTATCCATCTGCTTCATGAGCTTCACCCTGGGCAGGGATCTGGGCATTGTCATGAGCAAGGGTGTTGTCATGGGCCTTCTGGGTACGGTGGTGCTGCTGCCCTGCGTGATCCGTCTGCTGGACGGGGTCATTGAAAAGACAGCCCATAAGCCGCTCCTGCCGGACGTAAAGGGAATCGGTAAATTCGTGGCAAAGCATTCCGGGGTGCTGGCCATTGTGCTGGTCATCCTGGCCGTCCCGGCCTTCTGGGGATACAGTCAGGCCAATGTCTACTATGACATGAGCCGGGTCATGCCCCGGGACCTGCCCTCCGTCATTGCCAATGAGAAGCTGGAGAAGACCTTTGACATGTCCACCACCCATCTGGTGCTGGTGGATGCGGATGTGTCCCAGACCGATGTCCGGAAGATGGCGGAGGAGATGCGCGGGGTGGACGGCGTGACGGACGTCTTCGGGATGGACAGTCTCCTGGGGGCGGATATCCCGGAATCCATCCTGCCGGACAGTGTCCGGTCCCTGGTGCGGAGCGACCGGTATCAGCTGATGCTGATCAATTCCGCCTACAAGATTTCCTCCGATGAGGTGAATGCGCAGATCGACGCCCTGAATTCGATCCTGAAGAAATACGATGCGGGCGGCATGCTCATCGGGGAGGCACCCTGCACCAAGGACCTGATCGCCTGTACGGACCATGATTTCACCGTGGTCAGTCTGATTTCCATCGCCGCGATCTTCGTGATCATCATGCTGGTGCAGAAATCCATCTCCCTGCCGGTGCTGCTGGTGGCCGTGATCGAGCTGGCCATTGCCGCCAATCTGTGCATTCCCTATTTCACCGGAAAGGAACTGCCCTTCGTGGGCCCGATCCTGATCTCAACGATTCAGCTGGGCGCCACCGTGGACTACGCGATTCTGCTGACGACCCGCTACAAACAGAACCGGCTCTCGGGCATGGACCGGAAGGAAGCCGTGGAAAAGGCGGTCTCCTCCGCGGCAAGGAGCATTCTGGTCAGCGGCCTGGGCTTTTTCGCCGCTACCTACGGCGTGGGACTGTATTCTAATGTGGATATGATCTCCTCCATGTGCCGGCTCATTGCCCGGGGCGCCCTGCTCTCCGTGGCGGTGGTGCTGCTGCTTCTGCCCGCTGTGCTGATGCTTCTGGACAGGCTCATTATCCATACGACGCTTGACATGAAAGCCGCCCGATAAAGCGGAGAAAGGAAAACACGATGTGCAGGAAAGGAATGGCGCTGCTGCTGGCACTTCTCATGACGCTGACGTGCACGGCCGCCCTTGCGGAAAATACAAAACATGAACGGGTCTATGCGGTGACAGGCGCGGACGGGGCTCTGAAGTCCCTGACGGACAATATCCGCCTGGAAAACGCGGAGGGCCTGGATGAGATCACGGACAGAACCATGCTGACGGAGATTGAAAACGTAAACGGAGAGGAAACCTTTGCCCTTCAGGGGGAAGCGCTGACCTGGAAGGCCGGGGGAAAAGACATTACCTACCAGGGCACCTCTGAAAAGCCTCTGCCGGTCACGCCGGTGGTGACCCTTCGGATGGACGGTGAGGAAATCACCGCAGAGGCCATGAAGGAGAAGACCGGCCGGGCGGAGCTCACCGTTGCCTATACCCGGACGGAAGCGGTCCCGCATCTGGCGCTGACCATCCTGCTGCTGCCGGAGCGGGGGGTCAGCAATCTGACTCTGGAAAACGCACTCCAGCTTTCCATGGCCGGGAGACGGGCAGTGGTCGGCTGGGGAGTTCCCGGCGCGGACGAAGCGCTGAAGCTGCCGGATTCCTTTACGGTGTCCTTTGACGCGGACCGGGTGGAACTCGACTGGATGATGACCTTTGCCACCGCCGAACCCGTTGAGAAGGTCTGGCGGGAAGTCAGCAGCCGGATCGGCACGGACGTCCACGGGGAGATGGATGAGGCATTCCGGATCGTGGAGGCCCTTGAGAAAGGGGAGGCACTGCCGGAAACCACCGGAATGACGAAGGGGATTTCCCCGAAAATCAATGAACTGAACGCGGGTCTGACAGCCCTGAACGACGGAGCGGGGAAGCTGGCGGAGGGTGCCGGTGCCCTGAGCGGCGGGCTGACCACCCTCAGCGAAAACAGTGAGGCGCTGAACACGGGAGCGGAGGCGATCTTTGCCGCGATCCTGAACACGGCCAATCAGCAGATCCAAGCCTCCCTTTCGGAATCGGGTCTGACCATGCCGGAGCTGACGGCGGAGAACTATCGGGAGGTTCTGACGACCGGGATCTCTGAGATGAAACTGCTTGGCGTTTTTTCCGAACAGGCCAGGACAGGCGCTGAAAGCCTGGAAGCGCTGATGGAGCAGCTGGGACAGGTGGAAACCTTTGTCAGTGGCGTGCACGCCTACACCGGCGGGGTGGATCAGGCGGCGGAGGGAGCAAAGCAGCTGGCTGCCGGGGCTGTCACCCTGCATGATGAGGGGACGGAGACACTGCGGACGGAGATTCTCGGCGCGGAAGAACAGGCGGCCGGAAAAATCCTTCCCTGGATGGAGAAATACCTGCGCACTGCAGTCAGAGTCTATGAGGAGACGGGGGCTCAGGTGAGCGAAATGGGTTACGATCTGCGTCCTGAGGGAATGAAAACCGTTACGCTCTACATTATCCGCACGGATCTGTGACGATTCGCGACGGCGGGTTTGCGTGCATGCCCCTTCGGCTGCAGGCAGATGACCCACATGCAAAGGGGACCTGGATGAATCATCCGGGTCCCTGGTTCTGTTTCTGTCATGAAAAAGGGAAAGAGCACTGAAAGGGCGGAACGGGATGGAACAGGCGCGTTTCTGTCGGGGGAGGGATGGAATGAAGAGGCGGGACGGAAGCGGGACGGAAGCGGGAGAATGGAATGCGGTGAACGGAAGATGAGAGGAAAGGACCGTAAACAGCGGATGCCAACGGTTCCTTTTCGTAATGAGGGGAATATACGGGTCGGGAAGAGCAGAAAGTGCGAATCCTGAAAACCGGGCGGCCCATTAGCCGCCATGAAAACTTCCTGCAATGCCCATCTCAGTCACAATGATTTACCAAAGCCGTAAAAAATCAGCAGATTTGGTAAAGGATCAATAAATCGAAATAGGATTGCGAGAGAGAAATGGCGGCCTTTCAAAGGAAAAACTGCTCATCACAGAACAAAATGTTTTACCAAAACTCAAAAAAAGCCTTATGGTAAAAGAACCAGCACATTTCGTTCTGTATCTCAGTAATGAAAATGACAGCTTAGAGCACTTTTTTGCAGATTTTCAGTCTGACCTTTGGTTGCGCTGCGATTTCACCGCGGACCTTCGCTTCCAGTGTTTTTTTGTCCATCAATCTGGCCGTCTCTCACTGGTGGGGACGTTAAAAATCCTTAACATAACACCGGCTTCGGCTGCAGACAGAGCTAGTGGTTCAGGACTGACTGAATGACATAGCATTGCTCCCTTTTGGAATTCCAGACTACGCGGTAAAATATCACCGAGTTTGGATCAGTGCTCAGAACGCGAGATGACATGAACTATATCCATCGCGAATTAGAGCGTAAGATTGCGGAAGCGAGTCGTTTTTTCAAGGCAGTGCTGGTTACTGGCGCACGCCAGGTGGGAAACCCACGATGCTTAAGTATATGGCGCAGGAGCAGTACAGAACGTATGTGACAATGGATAACGATATGGATCGGGAGCTTGCACTGACAGATCCGGGGCTTTTTTCCAGACCTATAAGCCTCCCATCCTGATCGATGAAATCCAGAAAGCACTAGCGCTGCTGAACCAGATCAGGATCATGTGTGATGAAAGCGATGGGCGGGGACGCTTCTGGCTGACTGGGTCCCGGAGAAATAAACGGATGGAGCGTTCACAGGAAACGCTGCCAGGCTGCCTGGGCGTCATGCGCCTGTACGGGCTTTCGCAGCGGGAAAAGCCAGATATCTGAATGCCTCTGCCCTGGATTTCTCCATGACCTGCCTTCGGGAAAAGCATGAGCGTATGCAGGAGAATGATTTACAGAAGGTCTTCCAGCATATCTGACAGGGTGGGTTTGCTGACATTCAATCCGCATCTGTGGAGATGATGCAGGACTAGTATCAGTCCTACATCGATCATTATCTGATGGCTGACGCCGTGACTGACGAAGGGATCAAGGATGTCGCCGGCTTCAGGCGCCTGATCCGTGCCTGCGCGGCATCGGTCGGGCAACTTGTCAACTACCATACCCTGGCAGAAACCGCTGCGGTCTCAGAGCCCACCGCGAAAAAGTGGGTTGACATTCTTCAGTCATCTGTTTGCTGGAGCCTAATACCAACTATGGATTGCACCGCCTGGCGAAAACGCCCAAGCTGTACTTCTGTGATACTGGGCTTTGTGCGTATCTGAGCTGCTGGCTGACGGTTGATACGCTGCAAAGCGGGGAGGCAAACGGTCATTATTATGAAAACTATGTTGTGATGGAATTGATAAAGAATTATGCTTATGCACCGCAGCAAGTTCTCATTTCGTTCTATAAGGGACGACAAAGCAAGCCGAGGATTATCTGCTACAATTCCCATTGTATGGGAAGAAAAAAACGTAGAAGGGCAATGATTTTCGCTTGACACTATGGAGAGGGAAATCGATGTGTTTGTGGCAGAAAACGCCAGCATTCATCCTCTTGAAATCAAAATGAGTGCGAATCAGGGGAAGAAGGAAACCCACATATTTGACGCGATTGAGAAAACTGCCCCTACACGCGAAAATGGCGGCATCGTCTGTATAGTACAGCGGTCATTCCCCCTGTACAGATCAGATACTTATTCCGTCAAACCCCATTTAGAGTTTACTTTTACGGTTTTTTATCAAGGAATAAAAACAGCTTCTTCTTCCGAGATGGAGCAAACGGGGAGAAGTATAAACCCTGTAGTGGATGTCCGCTGAAATATGTAAAAGATGTGACTAAATGAAAGGAGTTCGTCATGAGGGAAAAAGTCGTTGGTATGCTGTCTCTGCTTCTCGCTGTGATTCTTCTTATTCCCACTGTTTCACTTTCGGAAAGTTCATATTCGCCAAAGCTGGGGATGACCATTGGATGAGTTCATTATCAAATACAATGCCGTACCAACCGCACTCGATGCCCCCTATAAGCCTCTTGACAAGCCTGTATTGTGGACCGATTTCGATGAATATCATGTTGCCTGGTTTTATCCAGAAAGCAGCTCAGCTGTCGCACTTCTTCTGTTGTCAACCGACAAGGAAAATGTTAAAACCACAAAAGCAGGTTTGGATGCTGTAGAGGTGTATTCACTTTCAAAAGACAGTTGGATTCCTTTGGTTTGCGTCACAAAACGATGTTCCAGCATTTTCAGCGAGGAAGTTTTTCCTCTCTCGTTAGATTCGGCTGGCATCATTAATGCACTTACATATTATTATGAAAATGGCCTTGATGAAAAAAGATATACATCTTACAGTTATTTCTCTGATGAAACAGTTGCTATCTCATATGGGTATTTTGATGGTTATTTTTCCTCGTTTCCTTATTGGAAGATGTCAGATAATTCGTTGTTGAGGTAATCATGTTGAGAAAAAAACTGCCAGTAGTAACTGCCACCATTCTTTGTTTGAATATCTTAGGTCTGATCTATGAATTCAAAGTAGGCCAGAACCGTGCCATTTTCACATACGGCATGTACGAAGGTGCCATACAGGACGGTGGATATCTTCGTATGGTCGTCAGTGCTTTCCTTCATTTTGGATTTTTTCACTTTGCAAGTAATATGATTTGCCTTGTGATTTATGGGTTCAGTCTTGAGAATCAGATGGGATCGGCAAAATATGCTCTCATATACATCATAGCAACTATTGGCTCCGCTTTGCTTATAAATTTCGCAGGCGGTACTGGTATTCACGCAGGTGCCAGTGGTGCTATTTGGGGACTTATGACTGCAACATTGATTTACAATCTACGGAACGATCTAAGTCCGTTCTATGCTCTGCGTGGCATTGTGATAAATCTGATTTACAGCTTTAGCGCAGGCGTTAGTTGGCAAAGTCACATTGGCGGCGGAATAGCGGGCTTGGCTGCAGCTCTTGCTCTTTGTAAAAACAATACCTATAACGACTCGGAGGTGACACATGAATGAACCGAACCTCCTCAGGTCAAAAGACAGAGTTCTGTTTCTTCAGAAACAACCAGAGGAATACCCACAATGATCATTTCGTTACCACAGAGAAATTGATCAACTCTATGAAAAAAGGTAATAAAGCTCAGTGGCAGATCGTTGTAGATGATATGGCAATTCTTGTTGCGTCCGATTTCGAGGTTATTATACTGGTTCACGTTTGAATTTGCCGGAGGCAAAGCTCTTGTGGGAACGTATAGACTGCGGAGTCACCACTCAATCGGCAGCCAATTTCGTTCGCGAGTATATAAACAGATTGCCCATAATAAAACAAAGACGAACGCATATCATGTTGAGGTTCAGCTAGCCAAATTGAAAAAACTGTCAGCGTAAAAAATCATGAAGAAATGCTTGGTTGGATTCTGGAGAATCAAGGCAAATTAGGGGTAAAAGGGCGTGGAGGGAGAACCTAATGACGAAATGTTCTGCAATTAAGCGGCGTACATTTGAGATAATTAGCAAAGCAGAAAATGGCGATCGTTTAAGCGCAGTCTTCGATTGGTCGATAATGATATTGATTGCTCTTAGCATCCTTACGATTATATTGGACTCGTTCCAAAGGATACATGAGAGTTGCCAAGGGCTTTTTCAAGCATTTGAGATCCTTACCGTTATTGTTTTTACTATTGAATATATCCTTAGGATATGGACTGCGGATCTACTTTATCCAGAAGCAAAACATCCTCGGCTAAAATATTGTTTTTCTTTTATAGCGATTGTTGATCTACTGGCTATTCTGCCTTTTTATCTTCCGTTCATATCCGCAGACCTACGTTTCTTGCGGATGTTACGTCTCTTCCGGCTATTCCGGCTTTTGCGTGTCCTCAAGCTAGGTCGCTACTTTGATGCCCTCCGGGTAATTGTGAAGGTCATTCGAACGTCAGGGCCGCAACTGATTATGTCGGTTGTGATCTGCTTTTTTGTGATGCTCTTCTCTGCGATCATCATGTATGAAGTTGAGAATCCTGTCCAACCAGAACAGTTTTCAAATGTGCTTTCATCTCTTTGGTGGGCAATTTGTACTCTTACAACCGTCGGTTATGGTGATGTTTATCCTATCACTGCTGTTGGAAGATTCTTTGCTTCTATCATAAGTCTGGTGGGCATAGGAATTATCGCTATCCCTACAGGCATTATAGCCGCTGGTTTCAATCAGGTGATTAACAAAGGACAGGATAAAGATACACTAGAAGAAATGTCCGATGAAGATCTTCTTGCTTTGCAGGGGAAAGTCGGCAAGCAACTATCTGAACGCGGTTATATTCCTATGTTCAGCGAAAAAAAGAATGATAGCACGGAGGAAAGATAAGAAATATGAAATTAGTACGCAGAAGGAAGCCAAGCATGAAGACAGTCCTGGGCATCACCAAGGCAAAACGGAAGCTCGGCCGTGCTACTGGTATTCCCACTACCAAGGCAGGAAGAAAGAGAAAAGCTTATAATATGCTTACGGGCGGAATGTATGGAAAATACCAGAAAACCCGTGCTGCTGTAAACAGACCTTTTAAGTACCACAAGAATCCCCATTCGTGTCTGGGATGTCTGGTCTCAGTAATGATGTTTGTTTTGATCCTCATCGCTGTTTTGATTCTGATTTTCTAATATTCACCACATAGATCTGTCTAAAACGTGTAAACGAGCCATGGAAAAAAACCAACTTACCCAAAGCCTGAAGTGTAAAACTCTCATCGTCCGTCCGGTCTGTTTCAATTTCATCAATAGCTCACAATTCCGCCGATATAAAAACTGACAGAGAGCCGTATGCATTGAGGAATGCCTGTGCGGTTCGGGGAGAGGCAAGGGGAACCCTGTTAGGTTTCATGTCTGATCAGGCCTTCTTCGCCTGTTTTATGATGCAGTGAAACGCAGAGGTTCAACCTGAGTGGTTCATGTGATTCAGCAAGGGAATGGTGCCGCATGGGTCACTCTACTGATGTGCTGAAGTACTTCCGGAGGTATTCCCGGAGCGCAGGATCACAGACATACACAAAAGCACCATGAATGCCGCGAGTCATCAGTGTCGAGTAGATGTTGATGATGAACGTCCGGAGAGCCTCATAATTGCCACTGACGGCACGACCAAGAGTATCCTTGTAGTTCTCCTGGATCACTTCGACACGATGGCTCTTGCTGCTGTATATGATCTCAGGGCCAAAGATGACACCAACATAGTTCAGGTCATATCCCTGGACGGTATGAATGCATCCAATTTCATATGGCAGCCGATCAGAATTAACCCAGTCAGTAGATCTGCGATTCCACAGATATCCGCGGCCAATAAGGATATCACGGACAGTAGTATCCCGCGTTTCTCCTCTTGATGGCCAACTCCAGGCATAGCCTGCAACGCCGCATGACAGGCCATACTCCTGATCAAGCCGGTTGACTTCATCCATCATCTGATCAACATCGTCATAGAACCGCAGTGTGTAGTTTTCAAAAGGTCCATGAGGTGCAGATGCACGACCATTGAGCACATCTTTCACATATGCAATATAGTCGTCACCGCCCAAACAGCGGAGCTGAGAAGTCAGCGGAATGCGGATGATGCTTCTGTATCCGAAGATACGATCAAACATCCCTGAAGGAATATCTGAAGGTTTTACGGACTGCTCCGGATCATAGAAGAGTAATTGCATATGGCTGCATTTGAGGAGCCAATCAAGTTCTGTTGCGTCCTGAGGTAAACCGAGCAGCTTATTATTGTTATCAAATGCAGGATACTGAGAAAGGGCTTTTCTCTGACGTAACCGGTGAGCCTCATCACAAACCAGGAGATCAAACATGCCATTCTGAGCAGCCTTTGGCACATCCACCGGGCTTAAGATCATTTCCTCCCGCAGACCGCGGACCGTCTTAAATACATTTTTCAGCGTCTGACGGAGTGACTGCATGGGAACAACGAAACCAATTTTCAACGGTTTTGACGGTTTGATCAGCTGCCGGATGTCACCGGCGTTTGTGGCCTCCGTTGAGTTGTCGACTTCGAAGTTATTGCTGGCCAGATCTGTCAGGAGCTTCAGCAGGAAAACAGCCAGTATTGTTTTTCCGGTCCCCGCACCGCCTTCGACAACGATGGTTTCCTTTGATTCAAACTGTAAATATCCAGCCAGATGATGCAGTACTATATCAAGAACCTTCTGCTGGTCCCCGGTAAGCGACTTGTACGGAGAGTATTTGAACAGATCGGAATTTTCAATATCGGCAATCCCGCTCTGTACAAGTCCCAGTTCTTTCAGTTTTTCCCAGATTTTCAGGAACTGATCTTCATACTCATCGCGGGCATAATAATCGAAATTGGCCAGTCCGCCATTGCCGTTCTGGAGGTGATATTTGCCGTCGGCGGACATGTATTTGATCAGAAAAGCTTCGAGGTCCAATATGACGGATTTGTTGAAAGTATCATCCGTCATGATATGAATGACCTTCAGGCGCTGCCGGTCGGGATTGTCCCAATGCTGAGCCGCACGCCTGCCGGCATTGAGTGTTTCGCCGATATAGGCTTCCCGTGTTTCATCATTGTGAATGAGATAGACTACCGGCCAATTGCTCCCGAATCTCCTCCGGCCTGAATGCCAGGCCTCTATGGCGGCCTGGCTCTGAGCATTGAAGGGGAAATCACGGATCTGGAGATTAGAGCTGATCATACTTGGTGCTCCTCCCTCTGCTCTTTTCAACGGGGTACTTTTGAGCACTGATGGCCAGTTTTTTCCTGACAATGTCAATTGGATCCAGATGAAGCTTGCTGGCCAGAAGCAGGCAGTAGTTCAGCACATCCGCAAGTTCCTCTTCAATGGCTTCCGGTTTGCCGTCGGAGCTCCACTGGAAGCATTCAAGAAGCTCTCCGGCTTCAATGGATATGGACTTTGCCAGGTTTTCCGGGCTGTGAAACTGATCCCAGTCACGCTCTTCTGTGAAGGCGACAACCTGAGCCATCAATTCTTCGAGTCGATCCACTGAGCACTGCTCCTTCCTTATTATACCGATCAAACATCGGTCAGGTTGTCAGGGGACTTTCCTTTGCCTGTAGCGACAGCAGAAGCCGATCCGGTTTCCCGGTCCCGTCCTTCCGTTCGGTACGCAGCCGGGCCATCTCCTCTTTCGACAGAGGAAGATTTCTTTCCTTTACCGGCCGTTCCTGCCTTGCGGCAAACCCGGCTATTTTTTCCCTGGCTGGCGCCGATGATTCGTGATCCCGCTGTACAATGGAATGAAATGAGTCCCGGGTTCGAGCGCTGATGCGATCATGAGGACAGGTTCACGAATACGTTCATCAAGGGCTCCGCGAAGGCATCCACCGCGATGTCCGGCACGTACGGTTGTGTTCTTTCACGGTACCCTCTCTGAGGATCGTCCGATGCGCCTGTTCACCGGTGGAGATTAAGTGTACCCATATGACATGCTGTTTTCAAGGGATCGAATTTGATTGAAAAGGCCGGGGAATTGTCCGACCGGATCATCGATCAGACTGTCACGGAAACGGGCTGCAGGTGCGAAGGGGATGACTGGCGGCACTCCTTCAAAGCGGTCTCAGGGATTTGCCGGGCTTGTTTGAAGCTGCAAATTACAACAAGATTCCAACAAGGTTCCTGCAGGATTCCCGTAAGGTATATGACAATCCGCCCGGTTTTACGGGCTTTTCTGGGGATCAGGGAACCTTGCTGGAAGCTTCATTTAACAAGGTTCCAACAAGAGCTTCCTGTATAGCTGACGATTGTATCCTGTTCTGACGGGAATGTGTGTGCTGAGTGTCATTTTTCACGGATGAACCGGAGGAACTGTTTTTCCTCGGGGACTCGTATTCATGATGAATGAACTGGCGTATTCCACCGGTATCTCAGGAAAAGAGCAAAGGGGAGTAAATAATACTTGGAATTATTATACTCGAAAGTATAATCTCGGGAGGAGGGATGGGAGGCGCGTCCATGTCGAATGAAAAACCATTCTTTGGCAGAGCCGAAGAACTGACAACGCTGGAAAAAGAATCTGCCAGGGCGGCGGCTTCATTCGTCATCATATATGGACGGCGCAGAATCGGGAAAACGGCACTGGTGAACGAATTCCTTTCCCGTCACAGAGGATGCAGTCTGTATTTTCTGGCGACGCAGGAATCTGAAGAACAGAACCGCAAGGTTTTCCGCGGTCAGGTGGCAGATCTGATCGGAAATGAGCCGCTGAAGACTGTGGATGCGGACTGGCTTACGATCTTTAAACTCTTTTCAGAGTATACAACGGCAGAACGAAAAATCGTCGTAATGGATGAATTCCAGTTTATCGGCAAATCCAGTCCTGCCTTTCCGTCGGTGATGCAGAAGATATGGGATACCGTATTGAAGGATGCCAATATTATGCTGATTCTTTGCGGTTCTTATATTCCGCTGATGAAGCAGCAGACACTGGATTACTCAAGCCCGCTCTATGGCAGGCGCACTGCACAGATCCGGTTAAGGCAGATCCGTTTTCCGGAGTATCCGCTCTTTTATCCGGGAAAAGGCGAAAAGGAACTGATTCCGTTCTATGCCGTTACGGGCGGTGTTCCGATGTACATGGAAACCTTCAGCGACTGCCGGAGCGTCGAGGACGGTATCGATCAGCATGTATTCAATCCGCAGGGATACCTGTATGAAGAACCCTGTTTTCTTCTGCAGAATGAAGTATCGGAGATTGGCAGCTTTTCTCTCTGACCCAGGTGATTGCATCGGGCTGCCGAAAACGGTCTGAGATTGCCGCACGGCTTGGTGTGAAGCAGACAAACGTCCCCAAATATCTGAAGACGCTGATGGATCTGGACCAGGTGGAACGTGAGGTTCCGGTTACGGAAAACAATCCGGAAAAATGCAAAAGCGGTCTTTACCGCATTACAGATCACTATTTCACCTTCTGGTTTCAGTTTGTCTATCCTTACAGAGCATTTCTGGAACGGGGCGAAAAAGCACATGTGATGGAGCAGATATGAAAAAGGCTTGTTCACAACTGTGTTTCATCTGTCTATGAAGACCTGTGCAGAGAAAAAAAGTGGATGTTCTCATCCATGGATCTGTGGATTTTCCGGTTTGACAGGCTGGGCAGGTACTGGGGGCCGGTATGCGGGGAAGTGGATATCCTCGGCATTGATTCGGCCGGCGGGAACATGATCATAGGCGAGTGCAGGTATTCTGCAGCAGAAAAGGGCCTGACCGTTCTGCACGCATTACAGGAAAAAGCCCGGGCACTGGAGGCAAAAACCGGGTATTCCTGCAGCAGTTATGTCATATTCAATCCTTCCGGCTTCTCGAAAGGTCTCAGGGATGAAGCCGCCGGAAATCCCGGCATTCTTCTGGTGGATGTCTTTTCGCCGGGAAGGCATTGATGCGGGGAAGGATACGGGAAGCCGAAAATGGCAGCCGTCCGTACGGCCAGGTCTTCACCCACGGTCACGGCCTGCTGAATACACGGAAAGAAAGGACAGGAAGAATGAATTCTTTCTGTCCTTTTTTCAGGATCACATCATCAGATCGTCCTGCGGGGACACGCGCGGAGCGTCTTCATCCGTCCCCTGGACATTTCCTGTTCCACCATTTTCTTCCATCAGGCCTGGGAAACATGAAGCCACCGGCTGCCCCGGAGACGAAGACGGAAGATGACGGCCCGCAGAAGATGCTCAATGGCCAGTCCGATCCAGATGCCTATGCATCTCAGACCCAGGGGAAGCGCCAGGAGATAGCCGCACAGGCACCGCCCCAGGAACAGGGTGATGAAGGCCACAATGCTCGTGTACATGCCGTCTCCCGTAACCCTGAGGAGCATGGCGTTGAGATAGGCGTCTCCCCACAGGAGGATGGTGGAAGCCACACCGATGCCCAGTGCCGTGAGAATGGTGGAATAGCTTCCGGGGGAGGCGTTGTACAGCCGGAGCATGAGGGGCAGAAGCGGCAGAAGGGCCAGATCCATGAAGAGGATCACGAACCTTCCCAGGCTGTTGATTTTCCGGGCGTAATGCTTCATGAGATCAAGCTGCCCGGCACCGAAACACTGACCGCACACCGTGCCCAGCAGAGGCGTCAGAGCCCCGGTGGGAGACTGGAAGAGATTGTAGAGGGCTCCGGCCACCGCGTGGGCGGCCATGTCCTCGGTGGTGAGGCGGGCCAGATAGACCTGCACCAGGAGCATGCCGCCCTGGATCAGAAGGCTTTCCAGAATCATGGGCAGTCCCAGCTGCATGATCTCATGGGTCACATGGCGGCTGAAGCGGAAGAAATGCGTGAGACGCACGGCGTAAGGGTTATGGACCTTCAGGATCCACAGGAGGGCCACCGCCATACCGATGATGCGGGCGAAGATGTAGGAGTAACCGGAACCGGTGACCCCGAGGCCCATGCCGTTGATGAACAGAAGGCTCAGGAGCAGGTGGACAATATTGATCACCAGGGTGAGGAACAGGCCGGAACGGGTATCTCCCAGGTTCCGGAAAATATTGAAGATGGCGCAGAAGACAGAGTAGGGAAGGAAGGAAATGGCCATGAGGCGCATGTATTCAATGCCGTATTCCGTCACCTGAGCTTCCACGGAAGGGTAGAGGGTGTTCACCAGAACCGGCGCCAGACCGTACAGGAATCCCGAGAGGAAGATGCTGCTCAGGCCGCACAGGGCAATGACCTCGCCGATGGTCCGCCGGATTTCCAGCGCGTCCCCCCGGCCCTTGGCCCGGGCCACCACAATGCCGCCGCCGCTGGCCAGGGAAGTGAAGACCAGGGAGACCATGTTGTTGATGGTGCCCACCATGGACACGGCGGCAATGGCCGCGGGGCCGACGGAGGAAACCAGGGAGGTGGACAGGAGTCCCAGAAGATTGATGCAGAACTGATCCAGCAGAAGCGTGATCAGCATCTTTTTCATTTCGTCCCAGGTGAACAGATCGCTGGTCAGTTCACGGTTCAGGTGCCCCCGCAGTTTCTCCATGTCATCGACCTCCTCCGTCAGGGCATGAAAGCGCAGGCGGAGTATATCATGTCCTTGGGACAAAGCAAGCCCCTCTCAGGCGCATCCTTGCAAGGCTCATTTCAAGCGGATATAATGGCAGGGACTGACGGGGGAGGGACGAAGAAAGATGGCCTTTACGCACCTGCATCTGCATACGGAATACAGCCTTCTGGACGGCGCCTGCCGCATTCCCGCCCTGGTGGAGCGCCTGAAGGAATTGGGGATGGACAGCTGCGCCATCACGGACCACGGCGTCATGTACGGATGTGTGGATTTCTATACCGCCATGAATGAGGCGGGGATCCGGCCCATTATCGGCGTGGAGGCCTACGTGACCCGGGATCATCTGGACAAATCCCCCCAGGGCCGGGACATGTCCCACCTGATTCTTCTGTGTGAAAACAATCAGGGTTACCAGAACCTGATGTATCTGATTTCGGAAGCCTTCATCAACGGTTATTACTACCGGCCCCGGATCGACCGGAACATGCTGGAGGACCATCATGAGGGCCTGATCTGCCTGACCGCCTGCCTGTCCGGGGAACTGCCCCGGGCGCTTCTGGACGGCCGGGATGAGGATGCCCGGGCCTATGTCCGGGACATGCGGGCCCTTTTCGGCGAGAACAATTTCTATATTGAGATCATGGACCACGGCCTCAGGGAAGAGAAAACCGTGCTGCCCAGACTGGTCAAACTGGCCCGGGATATGAAAGTGCCCCTGGTGGCCACCAACGACTGCCATTATCTGAGGGAGGAGGACGCGGACGCCCAGGACGTGCTCATGTGCATTCAGACGGGGAAAACCCTTGAGGATGAGACCCGGATGCGCATGGAAACGCGCCAGCTCTATGTCAAGAGCGAGGCGGAGATGCGCGAGCTCTTCCCCAACGTCCCCGACGCTCTGGAGAATACCACCAGGATTGCCGAAAGATGCCATGTGGAATTTGAGTTCGGCAAAACCCGTCTGCCCCATTATCCCATTGAAACCGGGGAAACCTCCCTGGAAATGCTGACCCGCCTGTGCCTGGAGGGGATGAAGCGCCTCTATCCCGCCTCGGCGGAGGGGGATGAGCCCTACCTGCGCATGCGCTATGAACTGGACACCATCTCCTCCATGGGCTTTGTGGATTACTTCCTCATTGTCTGGGACTTCATTCACTACGCCAAATCCCAGGGCATCATGGTGGGCCCCGGACGGGGCAGCGGCGCCGGCTCCATTGTGGCCTATTCCCTGGGGATCACCATGCTGGATCCCCTGAAATACCAGCTCCTTTTCGAGCGCTTCCTGAACCCGGAGCGGGTTTCCATGCCGGATATCGACGTGGACTTCTGCTATGAGCGGCGGCAGGAGGTCATTGACTATGTGGCCCGGAAATACGGCCACGACCACGTGTGCCAGATCATCACCTTCGGCACCATGGCCGCCCGGGGCGTGGTCCGGGACGTGGGCCGGGTGCTGGGCATGAGCTATCAGGAGACGGACGTGGTGGCCAAAGCGGTGCCCAACGAGCTGGGCATGACGCTGGAGAAGGCCCTGAAAACCAGTCCGCAGCTCATGAACCTCTATGAGGGGGACGAGCATGTCAGGCGCCTCATCGACACGGCCCTCAAACTGGAGGGTATGCCCAGGAACACCTCCACCCACGCCGCCGGCGTGCTCATCTGCGGCCGTCCCGTGGTGGAGTACGTGCCCCTGCAGCGCAATGATGAGGTGATCACCACCCAGTATCCCAAGGATACCATTGAGCATCTGGGCCTGCTGAAGATGGACTTCCTGGGCCTGAGAACCCTGACGGTGATCCGGGATGCCCTGGACATGGTGGAACAGGTGGAGGGCATCCGGCTGACCCCCGAGGACATTCCCCTGGACGATGAGAGGGTCTACGCCATGATCTCCCAGGGGGAGACGGACGGCGTGTTCCAGCTGGAAGGCTCGGGCATGCGCTCCTTCCTGACGGAAATGAAACCCGCCTGCTTCGAGGATATCATCGCCGCCATTTCCCTGTACCGGCCGGGGCCCATGGATTCCATTCCCCGCTATATCGCCGGCAAGGCCAGACCGGAGAGCATTACATACATCACCCCGGAACTGCAGCCCATTCTGGAGGTCACCTACGGATGCATGGTGTATCAGGAACAGGTGATGCAGATTGTCAGGGACCTTGCGGGCTATACCCTGGGGCGCAGTGACCTGGTGCGCCGCGCCATGGCTAAGAAAAAGCACAAGGTCATGGAGGAGGAGCGGCAGAATTTCGTGTACGGCCAGACGGACGAGGACGGAAAGGTTCTCATTCCCGGCTGTGTCCGCAACGGCATTTCCCAGGAGGCGGCCAACGCCATCTATGACGAGATGATCTCCTTTGCCTCCTATGCCTTCAACAAATCCCACGCTGCGGCCTACGGTGTGGTCACCATGCAGACCGCCTGGCTGAAGCAGTATCATCCCGCGGCCTTCATGGCGGCCCTGATCAATTCCGCCTTCGGCAATGTGCCCAAGGTGGCCACCTACATTCAGTACTGCCGGAGCCACGGCATCCGGGTTCTGCCTCCCGACGTGAACCAGTCCGCCTGGAAGTTTACCGTACACCCGGGGGAGGACGGAAAACTGGACATCATCTTCGGACTGGGCGCCATCAAGGGCATCGGCGAAGCCGGCGTGGCGGCCATCATGGAGGAGCGGAAGCGCCGCCCCTTCCGGGACATTTTCGATTTCTGCCAGCGCATGCACATGAACATCCCCAAGAAGACCGTGGAAAACATGATCCTGGTGGGCGCCTTTGACACAACCGGCGCAAGACGCAGCCAGATGCTGGCGGTGTATGAGGACGTGCTGGACAGCCATGCCCAGATGCGGAGAAAGTCTTCCGAGGGCCAGATCACCATGTTCGACGAGGAAGAGGACGGGAATGAGATGCTTCCTGTCGAATATGAACTGCCGGATCTGATCCCGGACCTGCCCGATGCCGTGCGCCTGGCCAGGGAGCGGGAACTGACGGGCATCTACATCACCGGCCACCCCCTGGACAACTGGCGGGAAAGGCTGTCGGACATGGACATCACCACCGCGGAGGTGATGGACCCCGAAAAGACCGGGTTTGATCTGGACGGAAGGAATGTCCACATGGGGGGCATTCTCACCGCCGTCAAGGGCAAGGTGACCAAGAAGGGCGGATACATGGGATTCCTCACCCTGGAGGATCTCACCGGGGAGATTGAGTGCCTGGTCTTTCCCAAGGTGTTTGAGCGCTACCAGGGCCAGGTCCAGGTGGACGACATGGTGGTGCTCACCGGAAAGCTTTCCATCAGGGAGGATGAGGATCCCAAGCTGCTGGTGGACACGATTCAGCCCCTGGATCAGTGGCAGGGGAGTCCCCGGCGCGGTACCGCGAGACCCTCATGCCGGGAGATGGCCGCAGCTTCCCCCAGAAAACTGTACGTGCGCCTGAAAAAGGAAGAAATGGAGCACTGCCGGGAGATCACGAGGGTTTTTCCCGGGGAAATCCCCGTCTATATGGTGCAGGCCGATGACAGGACCTCCGTGCTGCTCATGAACCGGGAAGCCTGGTGTGACGGCAGTCCCGCCTGCATGGCGAATCTGTACCGGGAATTCGGGGAGGAGAATGTGGTAATCAGGGAGACGGCAAAGTGAAAAACGGAACGGAGAGCGGGAAAACCGCGGAGATGATCCGGTTTGCAGTGGCGGGCGTGGCCTGTTTTCTGGTGGAGTTCGCCCTGCTGGTGCTGCTGCGGGATTCTCTGCATCTGCACACGCTTCTGGCCAACGCCGTGGCCTTCGTGGTTTCGGTGTCGCTGAATTATCTGGCCTGCCTGAAATGGGTGTTCCGGGGAGCCAGCGGAAACGGCAGGACCCGGGCAGGCTTTCTGATCACCAGCCTCATGGGCCTTGCCCTGAATGAAGCGGTGATGGCCCTGATGGGATGGCTGCTGGGGGAAGACGGGGTTCTCCTGACCCTTTCCGGCAGAACCGTGACCATGTACATGCTCAACAAGTGCGTGGCCGCCATCCTGGTGATGATCTGGAACTATCTGACCAAACGCAGGCTGCTGGTGAAAAGGCAGTCATAAACCGCCTCAGGCGGGTGGGGGAGGAGAAACACACATGGCAGTTCGGCATCCGGAGCGCCCGGTGATCTTTTTCGACTGGGACGGCACGCTGGGAGACAGCATGGACCTGTGCCTGGGGGAAATCCGGCAGGCCCTGAAGCGCATCGGGCATGCGGAGGTGGAGGAGGAGCGGATCCGGGCCTGCAACGGCCCCACCCATGAGGAGTCCGTGAAGATCATGGAACTGGACGCGGAGCAGGGGGAGCGCTTTCTCCGGGAGCGGAGACGGGCGGAACTGGAGCTGATTCCGGTGCTCCTGAAGCTCTACCCCGGGGTGGACGGGATCGTGGAGCGCCTTTCCCGCATCGCGGACCTGGCCATTGTCTCCAACGGCCAGAAGGACTATGTGGAACACAGCGTCATGCAGTTTTCCCTGGAAGGATATTTTGTGCGCATTCAGGCATCCATTCCGGGGCTGGGCAAAACAGAAGTGCTGGGGAAAATGCTGGAGGAGATGAAGCCGGTGCGCTCCGTGCTGGCGGGGGACCGGAGAGGGGACATGGAGGCCGGGATCGGCCAGCACCTGCCCACCCTGGCGGCCGCTTACGGCTACGGCACGGAGGAGGAGTACGCCCTGGCGGATGTCCGGGCGCAGACCCCGGCGGAGATGGAAAAACTGCTTGAGAAATGGGTGCGCACGGGTGCATTCTGATTTCTGATGAAAAACCGAAAGGATGAAGGAGGAAGAACATGGCCAGGATCATCGGAAAACCCCTGAAGAACATGCCCTGGGAGGACAAGCCCCAGGGCTGCCGGGAAGCCATCTGGCGCTATTCCGGCAATCCCATCATCGGACGGAACGGCAACAGGCGTTCCAACAGCGTTTTCAACAGCGCCGTGGTGCCCTTTGAGGACGGGTATGCCGGCGTGTTCCGCTGCGACAGCCGCTCCATTTCCATGGACCTGTTCGCGGGACGGTCCAGGGACGGGCTGAAATGGGAGATCGATGACGAGCCCATTGTCATGACCGGGGCGCCGGAGGAGGTGCTGAAGAAGCAGTACCGGTATGACGCCCGGATCATTCCCCTGGAGGGGAAATACTACGTGACCTGGTGCAACGGCTATCACGGGCCCACCATCGGGGTGGCCTGGACGGAGGATTTCCGGACCTTCCATCAGCTGGAGAACGCCTTCCTGCCCTTCAACCGCAACGGCGTCCTCTTCCCCCGGAAGATCGGCGGCATGTACATGATGCTCTCCCGCCCCTCGGACAACGGTCATACCCCCTTCGGGGATATCTACCTGAGCCAGAGCCCGGACCTGGAGTTCTGGGGCAGGCACCGGTATGTCTTCGGCACCTTCAGCGGCAATGACAGCGCCTGGCAGTCCACCAAGGTGGGACCGGGACCCGCGCCCATTGAGACGGACGAGGGCTGGCTGCTGATCTATCACGGGGTCATCACCACATGCAACGGCTTTGTGTACCGCATCGGCACCGCTCTTCTGGATCTGGAGGAGCCCTGGAAGGTCATCGCCAGGTCCGCGGACTATCTCATGGCGCCCTGGGAGATCTATGAGTGCGTGGGCGATGTGCCCAACGTGGTCTTCCCCTGCGCCGCCCTCACCGACAGCGACACGGGAAGAATCGCCGTGTACTACGGGTGCGCGGACACGGTGACGGGCCTGGCATTCACCACGGTGGACGAGCTGGTGAACTTCACCCGGGAGCACGCTCTGTGAGAAAGGCATGACATGCAGCGCATAACAGGATCCTTTTTTGAATTCCGCCACCATTCCAGAGTGGAGGGAAAATACTACAATCCGGCCCTCCTCGCCTATACGGGGGAGCAGTGGGCGGAGATGATCCGGGACATGAAGCGCCTGGGCATGGACACCCTGGTGCTCATGGCTTCCTCCATCATGGAGGAGGATGGGGCGGAGAGCTATCCTCCGGTGGACGTTTTCCCCAGGGCGCCCATGGCCTGCGAAAACCCCATGGATGTGCTCATGGACACCGCGGAGGCGGAGGGCCTGAAGGTTTATCTGTCGGCGGGTTTTTACGGGGTATGGCTCCATCCCGAGGACAACATGCGCTCCCTGGAGGTGCAGGAGCGGGCCTTCCGGGCCTGCAGACAGATGGCGGAGCGGTACGGGCATTACCGGTGCCTGGAGGGCTGGTATCTCCCGGACGAGACGGAGGCGGGGCCCTATTTCAGCCCCGTGTTCCTGAACTATGTCCGGCGCTACAGCGCTTTCCTGCGTGAGCTCACCCCGCAGGGGAAAATCCTCATCGCCCCCTACGGCACCAACAAGATCTGTCCCGACGACACCTTTGTGGAGCAGCTCCGCTCCCTGGATGTGGACTACGTGGCCTATCAGGACGAGGTGGGGGTGGAGAAGTCCACACCGGACGAAACCGGGGCCTACTACGCGGGCCTTCGGAAAGCCCATGACCTGGCGGGCAGGAGCCGTCTGTGGGCAGACATGGAAATCTTCCGCTTTGAGGGCAGGGTCTACGGAAGCGCGCTGCTGAGTGCGGATCTGGAGCGGATATGCAGGCAGATGGAAGCCCTCTCCCCCCATGTGGAGAAGATCATCGTCTACGCTTATCCGGGCATGCTGTCCAGGCCCGGCTCCGCCGCGGCCTACGGCAATGCCGGTGCCGAAAAACTCTACAGTGACTATGAACGGTTTCTGACAACCCTTTCATAAAGGAAAAAGAGGCGGAACGGGGCTTCCATCCGGCAGGACCGGCCGGTCATTCGGAAAAGGCATCTGTGTGCCGGACCGTTCCATCCTGAAAACCATTCCCTGATCAGCGGCGCATTCTGAAGAGATCCCCTGAGACGCAGAGGAAACAGCTGCAGCGATGCCTGAAAGCCAGGCAAAGCGGGAAGGTATTGCGGAGCAGCCCATGGCAGACAGGTTCCGCAGCCGGACTGAAGAAACGCCGTGGAAAAAATCTTCAATACCCTGTAAACCAGGCAGCCGCTGGCCGGATCACTCCGATCCCGCCGGCGGCATTTGCATTTGCGGAGGGTCATGGATCGTTTCCGCTTTTTCTGCGCCGGCTTTCTGAGACGAACGGAAGGCGTTCATTTTGATCGCGGCTGTCCTTGCGGGCACGGAAAGTGTGTGTCACAATGGGGCCGGGATATGCGCTGCAGATATCAAAAGCGCGAATTGAAAAAAGGAGGAATGATCCATGGAATTCCGTGAACTGATCCAGGTCCGCCGCAGTGTGCGCAGGTTTACCGGCGGCGTTGATCACGACGATCTTGCGGCCATCCTCACCCAGGCCAGGCAGGCACCGTCCTGGAAAAACCAGCAGACGGCCCGCTGCTA
This sequence comes from uncultured Eubacteriales bacterium, assembly GCA_902774025.1. Classification (GTDB taxonomy): domain Bacteria; phylum Bacillota; class Clostridia; order Christensenellales; family Aristaeellaceae; genus UBA2943. The sequence goes on along the minus strand of CACYGY010000029.1, from coordinate 5,363 downwards.
CGCGGTGGAAACCCCGGAAGTCCTTGAGGCACTGGGGGATGCAGCCCTGCCTGCGTTCAACCGGAACAGTTCCCGGCACGCGGCCCTGGTGGTGACCACCTATGTGAAAAACGTGGTGGGTTTCGGGGCGGAGGGACCTGAGAATGAAATCGGCAACGGCTGGGGTGCCTACGATCTGGGACTTCATGACGCCTACCTGATCCTGGCTGCGAAAAACCTGGGATATGACACGCTGATCATGGGCATCCGGGACGCCGGAGTGATCCGGGAGAAGCTGGGCATTCCCGAAAACGAGGAGATCATGTCCGTCATTGCCGTGGGCAGGGCGGGGGAGAACCCCGGACCGCGGCCCCGGAAAGAGCTTGAGGAAACGGTGAAATTCTTCTGAGGACAGGGAGGCGGATGATGATGGAAGCCATGGAAGCGATCCTGACACGGCGGAGTACCCGGAATTTCCGGCAGGAGGCGGTGGAACAGGATAAACTGGAGAAGATCCTGGAGGCAGGGCGGCAGGCGCCTAGCGGCGGCAACAGTCAGCTGAACCATTTTCTGGTGATCCGCAGAGCGGATGTGATCCGGGAGCTTGTGGAGCAGGTGGAGAAGGCCTTTGCGAAAATGGAGGTTACGGAGGGCATGTACCGGAGCCTGAGGCATTCCATTGAGGCCTCCAGGCGCGGGGGATATGTGTTCTGCTACAACGCCCCGGTGCTCATCGCCGTGGCCAACCGTCCCGATTACGGCAATCACATGGCGGACGTGGCCTGCGCCATTGAGAACATGATGATTGCCGCCAACGCCCTGGATCTGGGAAGCTGCTGGATCAACCAGCTGCGGTGGCTGAATGAGGAGCCGGGTCTCCTTGCCCGGATGCGGGCACTGGGGATGAAGGAGGAGGAGCGGATCTACGGAGCGGTCAGTCTGGGCTGGCCCGCTGCGGGAAAGCCGGCGCGGAATCTTATGAAACTGACGGGCAATGAGGTGACCTGGATTGACTGAGGGAGGCGCGCACGAAAAACGTGACTTTCTGATCCAGTCCCAATGAGGACGGACTGACGGCCCAGGCCGTAAGGCAGCTCGCCCGGGGGGATCCGTTCCGCGGGCGGGGAGGCGGAGAAAATCCATCTGAACCGGAAGCGTCCGGAACACTGCAGAGCCTGCGAAACGGATGGGGCATGTGTGCTGTTCAGGACGACTTCGGTCCGATCCATGAAGCGCTGAGGACAGCGGAGGGCATTGTCCGGGTCAGCGCGGTTTACCGGTCTGAGATGACGGAATGCTTCAGGGCTTTCTTCGATCGGATCCGCCGCTGTGAGGCCGGGCATAACCGGGTTCCGGAGGGAAAGCGCTGTCTCCCTGTGGCTGTGCGGGAGGCACCGGACGGGGAAGTCTGGAATGCCTCACACAGATGGAGAGGGGACTTACGCATGTGGGGATGCGGGTCTGTGACCGTTTCTCCCTGGTGCGCTGCACCCTGGAAGATGTGCTTCCTGTCCGGGAAGAGGCCGGAAAGACCTGTGTCCGGCGTCTGGAAGAGGGTTTTGACATGTACTACTGAGCTTTCCGAACCGGTTAAGAAAGTGCTATGGATGTTGAAGATGTCCTATTGTCAGGAAAAATGGAAAGGACCATAATGCAGGCAGCGACAGGGTTCCGCCGCGGAACCCGGAAAAAACGAATAAGGAGGACCTGTTTCATGAAAAAGCTGTCTGTTTTTCTGGCTGTGATGCTGGCCATGGCATTGCTTTCTTCCGCCTGCCTGGCGGAGGCAGCGGATCCCCTGGGCAAGTATGACGAGATGATCACGGTGCATTTTGTGCGCGACACCGATGACACCCTGGATGCCAACTATTTCTCCCAGCATCCGGACAAGACCATGACCGACAACCTCTGGTGCGACCTGTATCGTGATGTTCTGAACATCAACGTGGAATACGACTGGATCGTCAAGAGCGGTGACGAGTACGACCAGAAGCTGAACACGGCCATCGCCGTGGGCGACATTCCCGAGTTCGTCAACGTCAGCACCCTGCAGCTCAAGCAGCTGGTGGAAGCCGACGCCATCATGCCCCTGGAGGAGATCTATGAGAAGTACGCTTCTCCCTTCGCCAAGGAGATCATGGAATCCACCGGTCCCTCTCCCTTCAATGCTGCCACCATCGACGGCCATCTCTACGGCCTGCCCAATGTGGACAGCCCTCTGATGATCGCTGACCTGCTGTGGGTCCGCACGGACTGGCTGGAAAAGCTGGGCCTGCCCATCCCCACCACCATGGACGAAGTTCTGGCCACCGCGGAAGCCTTCGCCAATGCGGACTTTGACGGCAACGGCGTGAAGGACACCCTGGGCATCGCCATCGCCAAGGATCTGTGGGGACAGCTCTTCAGCCTGCGCGGTTTCTTCAATGCCTTTGACGCCTATCCGGGCATCTGGGTGGAAGATGAGAACGGCAACCTGGTGTACGGCTCCACGCTGCCCGGCGCCAAGGACGCTCTGCGGACCCTGAACGAAATGTACAAGAAGGGCCTGATCGATCCTGAGTTCGGCGTCAAGGACGGCGGCAAGGTCGCTGAGGCCACCACGGCCGGCAAGTGCGGTCTGTTCTACGGTGCGCAGTGGAACTCCATCTATCCTCTGCAGAGCTGCGTGAACCTGGACAAGGACGCCCAGTGGCGCGCTGTGTCCATTGTCAGCGCCACCGACAAGCCCCTGAAGGCCCAGACCAACGTGGGTACCCTGAGCTGGACCGTGGTCCGCAAGGACGTGGCCCATCCCGAGGCCGTCATGAAGATGTTCAACCTCTTCATCGAAAAGAACTGGGGTCCCGACAACGAGAACGGCATCTACTATGCGCCCCTGGATTCCGAGTCCATCTGGAAGCTGAGCCCCGTGGTGCCCACCAATCCTCACAAGAACGACGGTGCCTTCCTGGATCTGGAACAGTATCGCAAGGACGGCGACGAGAGCAAGGTGCAGGGTGAAGCCCTGAGCATTCTCAAGAAGCTGCAGGCCTTTGAGTCCGGTTCCGAGGACGGATTCGCCCTGTGGGGCTGGGAGCGCATCTATGGTGCGGAAGGCGCCTATGGCGTGCTCATCGACTATGACGCCAAGGGCATGACCCAGGACAACCTGTTCGTGGGCGCTCCCACCGAGACCATGACCAGCAAGATGTCCACCCTCACCGATCTGCAGGATGAAGTCTTCACCAAGATCATTCTGGGCGAGGAAGACGTGGACGCTTTCGACAAGTTTGTCAGCGATTTCAACACCCTGGGCGGCGCGGACATCACCAGGGAAGTCAACGAATGGTACGCGACCGTGAAGTAATCCGATCCTGAGTGGTCAAATCCGGGGGGACTGGCAAGAAGATCAGTCCCCCCCTTTCCAACAAAAAAGGGGAATGGACGATGCATAACACAGCGAAAGCCCCCTCTCTGAGCAGAAACGGGAGACTGAAGCGGGAACTTCCCTTTCACCTGATGCTGCTGCCGGGCGTGATTGTCGTATTCATTTACATGTATATCCCCCTCAGCGGGCTGATCATTGCCTTCCAGAAATTTATTCCCGCCAAGGGACTTTTCGGGAATCAGAAGTGGATCGGATGGGACAACTTCATCTATCTGTACCAGCTGCCGGGGGCCATATCCGCCCTGCGCAATACGGTGATCATTGCCTTTTTCAAGATGATTCTGCACCTGATCATTCCCATCACCGTATCCATCCTGCTCAATGAAATCCGCAGCTCCGCCTTCAGGCGGACGGCACAGACCCTGATCTATCTGCCGCACTTCCTGAGCTGGATTATCCTGGGCGGTATTCTCATTGACATTCTCTCGCCCAACGGCGGTTTCGTGAACCGGATCCTGGGGCTGTTCGGGGTGCAGCCGATTTTCTTCCTGGGCAGCAATGACTATTTCCGCTTCACCCTCATTGCCACCGACGTGTGGAAGGAGTTCGGCTTCAACACCATTGTGTACCTCGCGGCCATTACCAACATTGACCCCAACCAGTATGAGGCGGCGACCATTGACGGAGCCAACCGCTTCCAGAAGATGATCTACATCACCCTGCCCAACATGCGGATGATCATCGTGCTCATGATGGTGCTGAGTCTGGGCAATGTGCTCAACGCGGGCTTTGACCAGGTGTTCAACCTCTACAGCAAGCAGGTGTACTCCACCGGCGATATCCTGGACACGTTCATTTACCGGATCGGCCTGATTGACGCACAGTTCGGTGTGGCCACGGCCATGGGCATGTTCAAGTCCGTCATCTCCACCCTGTTCATTTCCGTGAGCTATTACTGTGCGTACCGCTTTGCGGACTATCGCATATTCTGAGGAGGCGAGGATATGGTAGAGTCCAAAACCTGGCCCAGCCGGCTCTTCAATGTTCTGAACTATCTCCTGATCGGAATTCTGGCCCTGAGCTGCCTGGTGCCCCTGATCCACGTGTTCGCCATCTCCCTGTCGTCCTCTGCGGCTGCCACCGGCGGCCTGGTGACACTGTGGCCTGTGGATTTCACCACGGAATCCTATGCCTATGTGGCCCGGCGCGCGGCCTTCTGGCGGGCCATGGGCATCAGCGTGCTCCGCGTGGTGGTGGGCGTGGGCCTGAACATGTTCTTCTGTGTTCTGTGCGCCTATCCCCTGAGCAAGGAAAAGGATCAGTTCCGTCACAGGACGCTTTATGCATGGTATTTCTTCCTCACCATGCTGGTGTCCGGCGGTCTGATTCCCCTGTACATGGTCATCCGCATGACGGGTCTCATGGGGACCTTCTGGGCGCTGGTGGTGCCCGGTGCCGTGCCCGTGTACAACGTGATCCTGCTTCTGAACTTCTTCCGCCAGACCCCCAGGGAGCTGGAGGATGCCGCCATTATTGACGGTGCCAGCCAGTGGCGCATCATGTGGCAGATCTTTGTGCCCACCTCCACTGCGGCGCTGGCCACCGTGGCCCTTCTGTCCACCGTGTACCACTGGAATGAATGGTTCAACGGCATTCTCTACATGTCCAATCCGGATCAGTATCCCCTGCAGAGTTATCTGCGCACGATTGTCATTGACATGAAACTGACCAATATGGGCGCCAATGACTGGCAGGCGCTGGTGCTGGTTTCCGACAAGACGGTCAAGTGCGCCCAGATTTTCCTGGCATCCCTGCCGATTCTGCTGGTGTATCCTTTCCTGCAGAGATATTTTGTCAAGGGCATGGTTCTGGGAAGCGTGAAGGGCTGAGAACGCACTCACACGGTACAAAGACGGACGGGGCTGTGAAAAAAGTCCCCGAAAAAAAAGAAGGATTCAATTGAGCTAGAAGCTTGATTGAATCCTTCTTTTATGATACAATTGATATATATTAAAAT
>CACYGY010000028.1 GCA_902774025.1 uncultured Eubacteriales bacterium | reverse complement strand
GAGGAGGTGCCCGCAACGGTTTCCTGAACCGCCTGACGGAGGAGGAAACCGGTCTGAAGGTGATTGCCCTGCCCATTGAAGCCACTGCCCTGGGAAATCTGAAGATTCAGATGGAAGCCTCTGCTGCGGATGAGAAATGAATGACGACACAGGAAAGGATGAAAAACATGAGCTGCATTCTGGAAGCCCCCTTTATGATTGAAATGATCCGGACGGTCACCAACATGTATGACCACGGCTGGGACGAGCGCAACGGCGGCAACGTCTCCCTGATGCTGGAGGAAAAGGATGTGGCGGAGTACCTGGATACCCACAGGGTGCTGCGCACACTGGACACCGGTTTCACCGCTCCCGAGCTGGACGGGCGCTGTTTCCTGGTCACCGGCACGGGGAAGTACTTCAAGAACGTACAGTATGCCCCGGAGGTGAATCTGGGCCTTGTCCGGCTGACGGAACAGGGACAGAAGGCCGAGCTGCTCTGGGGTTTCAGTGACGGCGGGCGCTTCACCAGCGAGTTCCCGGCCCATATGATGAGCCATGTGGCCCGCCTGAAGGTGGACCCGGACAACCGGGTCATCATGCACTGCCATCCCGCCAACCTCCTGGCCATGACCTATGTCCATGACCTGGATGAAAAGGCCTTCACCCGGACGCTGTGGCAGATGTGCACCGAGTGCATCGTCGTCTTCCCGGAAGGCGTCAACGTCCTGCCCTGGATGCTGTGCGGCACCAATGAGATCGGTGAGGCCACTGCCGAAAAGATGAAAACCGCCCGTCTGGTGGTCTGGAGCCAGCATGGTATTTACGGTGCCGGCAAGGACCTGGACGAGACCTTCGGCCTGATTGAGACTGCGGAAAAGGCCGCCGAAATCTATATGAAGATTGCTCACCTGCCCTGGAAGAACGTCATCACCGATGAGCAGATGCATCAGCTTGAAAAGCGCTTCGGCATGAAGGCGCGGGAGGGATATCTGGACTGATCTCACCTCTTCACCGGAAAGGAGCATGACATGACAGCCCGGGAACTGCTGGAAATTCTGCATGTGGCAGAACGTCTCAAGGACACACGCCGTCACTGTACCACCTCCCGGGGGCGGCGGGAGAGCGTGGCGGAACACAGCTGGCGCATCGCCCTCATGGCCATGCTGCTGCGCCATGAGTTTCCCCGTCTTAACATGGACAGAGTGATCTGCATGTGCCTGATCCATGACCTGGGAGAATGCTTTACCGGGGACATTCCCACCTTCCTGAAAACAGACGCCGAGAGAAAGAACGAGGATGACCTCCTGAATGCCTGGGTGAGTTCCCTTCCTGAGGAGGTATCCCGGGATCTTTCAGACCTCTACGGTGAAATGGAACGGATGGATACGGAAGAAGCCAGACTGTACAAGGCACTGGACAAACTGGAGGCGGTCATTCAGCACAATGAGTCCCCCCTGAGTACCTGGGAGGACCATGAGTATGACCTGAACCGGACCTACGCTTTTGATGCAGTGGCCTTTTCTCCCTACCTCACACAGCTCAGAAAGGAAATCCTGAAGGACACAGAGGAAAAGATCCGATCCGGCATTCCGGACTGACCGGGAAAATCGGAAACAGACCCCAAAGGAAAGGATTCAGCCTGGCGGAATCCTTCCTTTTCTCTTCATTCGCAGGGATGATGATTTGAAAAGTGCGGCCCTCTGAGCCGCACTTTTTTAACCCGGGCAAATGATCCGCCGGGTACGGATTCTGACGGGATTCATCCCGAAGGAATTCCTCCGCCAGACCGGCACCGGGGAATCGGTCCCGGGAGGATGAAATCCGGATGCAGCCTTCCGTCTGATTCGTCCATGCTGCCTTGCCATGAGGCGCACATCTTTTCTGGGCTCATTCACCCTTTTTTCTGTGCAGTTCCACAGAATCCAATCTGCAAAGTTCTGCGATTTCTTTCCATTTTCCGGATTCATAGCGGCTCTTCATTGCAGGAATACCCTGTCCGGTTTCAATATTCCGACGCATATCCGACTGCTTCATACGATTCTTCATGGTGTATCGATGGACGCTCTCAATGGCGCCGCCGCCAGCAAAATACCTTTTCGCTTTATACGTGAATTTTTACCAAACTGAGACTCCCCAGATTTAAACCATAAACACATATCCCACCATCTGTTCTTGTTTCCTCAAACACGGAAACGCTTTGTTTGCCTGTATCGTGTCCTGCCACAGAGCAGAAATCTCTCTTCATTTCGAGTCTGCTTTATGATAAGGGCACTCGAAATGAACATCCATTGATTTGACTGATTTTTCCGACACTTTCCGCTTTCGGCAGGCAGCGTTTTGCTTTACGAATACGCATGATATGGGGTCAGGGCTGTACAAAGCACTCGGGAAGACAGCCTTTACTTCGAGGGTCATCATCCTTTACTTTTTTGCGATTTACACGAGAAAATAGTAAAGGTTTAGGTGGAATGACGACATGATTTCATATGAGGGATTGTCTCAGGTATTATCCGCAAAGAATATGACAAAAACAGATCTGGTTACGGTACTTCACATTTCTTCAAGGACAATTGCCAAGATTGCAAAAGGTGAAAAGATTTCCCAGCGAACCATGCAGAAAATCGCGGATTTTCTTTCCTGTGATGTCAGTTCCCTGGTTAAGACGGTATCTCTCAACCCCATTCTGCAAACCCTGAGGGATGAAAAAAAAGCAAGAATCTCCGGCGGTCTCTACCACGAGCTGCAGGTCAGAATGACCTATAACTCAAACCACATCGAAGGCAGCAAACTTTCAGAGGATCAGACACGGATGATTTTTAGAAACGAACACAGTTGATGTCGGCGATGGAATTCCGGTAGACGATATTCTGGAAACGGTTCATCATTTCCGTGCGATTGATTATGTGATCGATATTGCGGAAGAAACGTTGTCTGAGGAAATCATCAAGCACCTGCATTTTATTCTGATAAGTGGCACACGGGACTCTCAGCTTTCCTGGTTTGCCGTTGGGGATTATAAGAAACGCGCCAATGTTGTCGGCGGACGGGAGACAACAAAACCAAAGGATGTTACGGAAACGATGCAGAAGCTGCTGGAAGCCTATCATGCAAAATCAGCGGTTTCTCTGGAGGATGTGATCGAACTTCATGCTGAGTTTGAATATATCCACCCGTTTCAGGACGGAAACGGCAGAGTTGGCCGCCTGATCGCGCTGAAAGAATGTCTTCATCACGGAATCATCCCGTTCATCATTGAAGATTCCAGGAAAATGTTCTATGATCGCGGACTTTCAGAATGGCGAAACGAAAAAGGTTGGCTGACGGACGCCTGTCGTAGCGGGCAGGATACGTTTACCCGGCTGCTCGACATGCTGGATGTCCCATATGTCAGATAATACCAGCCCGGATTGACGAAAGAGGAAAACCCTCGCATGCATATTGATACATCATATGCGCCCCGGATCGGGTGCGGTTTTTCAGGAAAACGTCGGAATCTGTCAGCAAAACTCAAAACACGGCCGGTGGCACTGCACAGCAAAAAGGATGAATGAGCTCCTGCCCCAAAGTTTACGTGCGCCATTGCCATGTGAAACGCAGCGCACGCTTCTTCTTACCTCTCAGTGTTTCAGGCGCTTGTCCAGTTTTCGGGACAGCCAGGAGCCTGTGTTCTGGAAAATCTGCACCAGAATCACCAGCACGATGACGGCCAGATACAGAACCGCGTATTTGTAACGGTTGTATCCCACCATAATGGCAATCTTGCCGATGCCGCCGCCGCCAATGGCACCACTCATGGCGGTATAGCCCAGGATGGTGGTGATGGCCAGGGTGAAATTGCTCACCAGCGAGGGGACGCTCTCCGGCAGCATCACCCGCAGAAGGATCTGTATGGGCGTTGCGCCCATGGACTGAGCGGTCTCGATAATGTTGGGGTTCACCTCCCGGAGGCTGGTTTCCACAAGCCGGGCCACGAAGGGGAAAGCCGCGATCACCAGAGGCACGATGGAAGCGGTGGTGCCCACACTGGTGCCGACAATAAGGCGGGTCAGGGGAATCACCATGACGATCAGAATCAGGAAAGGCACGGAGCGCAGGAAATTAATGACCATGTTGAGTATGCGCATCAGAAGCCTGGGCATGGGGCGGATTCCCTTTTCATCCCCCGCCACCAGGAACATGCCCAGAGGCAGTCCGATGACAATGGCAAAAAAAGTGGAAAGCACGGTGACATACACGGTATCCCACAGGGCCAGGGGAAAATCCTGCAGGAAGATCTCCCATGCCTCCGCCAGGCTCTCGGAGGTAAAAGCGCGCTGGAACTGATTCAAGCCTGTCCCTCCTTCATGCTGTAGTGGACATCCGCCTGTACGGAAATCTGCGGCGTTTTCCGCAGATAGTTGACGGCCCTTGCCAGATCATCCGGTCCACCGGGAATCTCCAGCGTCATATATCCATAGGTCATGCCTCCCACGGAGCGGGTGGAGGCGGACTGTATGGAGGCCAGAATTCCGCAGTCAATGGCCATGCTGGCAATCAGAGGCATTCTGGCGGCGGGAGCCCCGTTGAAAATCAGGCGCACCCTCTGTCCGTCATCCTCCTCGTTGAAAATGGCGCTGGCGATTTCAGGATAAACAAGGGCGCGGGTGGCATCCGACCTGGGATTGGAAAAAACTTCGGACACCTCCCCTTCCTCCATGACCGTGCCGTGTTCCAGAATCGCCACGCGGTTGCAGATTTCCTGAACAACGCTCATCTGGTGAGTGATGACGATCACGGTAATGCCCATGCGGGTGTGAATATCCCGGATCAGTTCCAGAATCTGGTGTGTGGTCCTGGGATCCAGGGCTGAGGTGGCCTCATCGCAGAGCAGCACGCTGGGATTGGTGGACAGAGCGCGGGCAATGGCCACCCGCTGCTGCTGTCCGCCGGACAGCTGAGCCGGATAACTCTTTGCCTTGTCGGGCAGTTCCACCATCTGAAGCATCTCCATGGCCCTCGCCCGGGCTTCCTCCCGGGGCACATGGGACAGGCGCAGGGGCAGCATGACATTGTCCAGGCATGTCTTCTGCATGAGGAGGTTGAACCCCTGGAAGATCATGGTCACCTGACGGCGCATGGACCGCAGTTCCTTCTCATCAAGCGTGCTCAGATCCCGCCCGTCCATGATCACGGATCCCTCGCTGGGTTTCTCCAGCATGTTGATACACCGCACCAGCGTGCTCTTTCCGGCGCCGGACATGCCGATAATACCGTAAATATCCCCGTCACGAATGGTCAGATTGATCTGTCTGAGAGCGTCCACGCTGCCTTTGGATGTCATGAAGCTCTTGGACAGATTGCGCAGTTCGATCATGCCTGCCTCTCACTCCTTATTATCAAAGCTGGGATGCTTCGCCGATGCGGGACCCGCCTGCGTCCCTGCATGAAGGGACCATCCCATGCAAACCATGCGGAAACAGAAAACCGATGAAATCTCAGAATATTCCCCGGCAGGACCGCTCCCTTCCGCAAAAGGGAAGGCGTCTGAAGATCCTGTGCCCTCCGCGTCGCCTCCCGGTTTCGGATCCGCATGCATTCTCTCACAATTCGGAGAAAAACACAAAAGCGCAGAAATCGTCTCGTCCGACGCCTCAGGGACCGCGGGGATCCTTCAGGACGCACTGCCGGAAAACCGGAGGATTCAGAAACCGCACTCTCCCGGGCCGGGAAGCATCTTATCATGTCCGGGATGGAATGCCAATATGGAAGGGCAATGAGGTTTTTCCTCTCCGGGAAAAGGATTTTGTCCGCACATGGCGAAATGCATTTCCACATGAGTGCGTCCTGTCACGCAAGAACAAGGGAGGTTTTGGGGATGCGTGGAAGACTGGGCATTATAACGCTGGAATCCTGTCGAAAAATGGGAGAGAGGATCGACAGAATCCTGTATGACTGGCGCGGAGAGCACTGTCTCATTGAAGCGGAATGTCCCCGGTTCAGCAGCGGGGAAGGAAAAGCCATTCTCCACGGCTCTGTCCGGGACAGGGACATATTCATCCTCACGGATGTCACCAACGCGTCCCTGACCTACAGACTCAATGACATGGTCAACCATATGTCCCCGGATGACCACTATCAGGATCTGAAGCGGATCATTGCCGCCTGCAACGGGGCCGCAGACCGTCTTCATGTCATCATGCCTTTCCTGTATGAGGGCAGGCAGCACAGGAAAATCCTCCGGGAATCCCTGGACTGTGCCGTCATGCTGCGGGAGCTTGAATCCATGGGCGTCCACAGCATCATCACCTTTGACGCCCATGACCCGAGGCTGCAGAACGTCACGCCCCTGCGGGGCCTTGAGAATATTTCACCATCCCTGCAGTTCACCCAGGCCCTCCTCACGGAATATGAGAACCTGAAGATTGACAGTCAGCACATGATGTTCATCGCCCCCGACGAGGGTGCCACCGGCCGTGTGGTGTTCCTGGCCTCCCTCTACGGCCTGAACATCGGCATGTTCTACAAACGGCGGGATTACGCCAGGATTGTGAATGGCACCAACCCCATCGTGGCCCACGATTTCTGCGGCGGGTCCGTCAGGGACATGGACGTCATCGTGGTGGATGACATGATCGCCTCCGGCGGCAGCGTGCTGGATGTCTGCCGGCAGCTCCGGGGCCTGGGTGCCGGACGGATTTTCATTTTCGCCACCTTCGGCCTGTTCAGCAAGGGGCTTGCCGGATTTGACGCAGCATACAGGGAAGGGCTGTTTGACCGCCTCTTCACTTCCAATCTGGTTTACCAGAGCCCGGAGCTTCTCACCCGACCCTACTATCTGTCCGTCAACATGGACCGGTATGTGGCGGCCATCATCGACACCCTGAATCAGGGGGAGTCCATGACGGAGCTGAGCAGGCCCGGAAAGAAGATTCTGGAAATGCTGGAGGTCTACAGGAGACGCTGACAGGGAAAAAAAACCGGAGGCAGGCAGGACCCGTCTCCGATTTCTTTTTTCCGCTTTACTTTCCCGCTCCCAGGGCTGTCAGATCCGTCTGGCGGCCGCCGTACAGGCCCATGGGCTCCACATGCACTTCGGTGATGTTCACCAGATGCGTGCCGTTCTCCTCATTGAAGTTGTCCTGATAGGGATAATGGGCGAAGTAGTTGGCGAACACTTCCCCATCTTCCACCACCATGTTGGGCTGAACATAGTCCGAGAATTCGATGATCTTCAGGCTGACGTTCTTTTCCTTCAGGATTTCAGCGGCAACCTCCAGGATCTGGGCATGAGGCGTGGGGCTGGCGGCCACGGTAATCTCAGTGCCTGCAAGGGCAGCGTAATCCACCGTCTCATCGTATCCGTCGGTGGGTTCCTCCACCACGGGCAGAACGGCACCGTCATAGGTGTTCTGAATGAACTCCCTGACCTTCAGGCTGCGCAGGGCGGCGACGAGGGCCTTTGCGGCATCCGTGTTCTCATTGCCTTCCTTCACGCTCACCACATTGGCATAGGGAGAATTCTGTTCGATGAACAGAGAATCCGTCACGGGATTCATGCCCGCGTCCAGAGCGAAATTGCTGTTGATGATGGCATAGTCCACGTCCGGGAGAACGTTGGGCACATTGGCCGCTTCCACTTCGTAGAACTCGATTTCCACCGTGCTCTCCGTAATATCCTTCGGCAGGGCCAGAATGCCGGCGTCATCCTTCAGCTTCAGCACGCCCGCCGTCTGCAGAAGCAGCAGGGCACGGCCTTCATTGGTACCGTCGTTGGGCACCGCGATGGTGACCTTCTCCGCCAGAGCCAGACCGGACGCCAGAGTGAGAACCAGGGCAAGAATCAGACAGAACCGTTTTTTCATAGAGCAATCCCCTTCCTGTTGTTCTTATCACCGGATGAAAAAGAGGAAGCCCCCGACGGAAGCTTCCTCTTCGCTCCTTCCTCAGGCATCTGCCCGGGAAGGCACAGGGGCGTCCATCGGAAAGCGCGCGCAAAACATGCACATGCCACACATGCGCATTTCCATGGACATATCCACAGCCTGCACGTACTTCACGACAGTCCCCCCTTCCTCCTGTGATGGGAGGAAACTATCACATTCTCTCCTGATCTGTCAATCCTTCCCCTGTCTTTTCTCTGTTTGTCCATTCAGGTCATTTTGCGGCTGTTTTCACAATTCCGTCCGTTCCGGATGTCCTGTGTTCTCTGTCCCTCAGTCGGAAAAACGTAACAATTTCGTTCCGTTCTTGTCATCAGGCATGAAATCGCATAAAATCCTTCCTGTTCATTACGATACCAGTGAGGTGCTTTATGACCCGCCGCTCTCTCAGTGCTCTCTGCCTTTCCCTGCTCATGGGCGTGTTTCTGATCCTGTCCGCAGCCCTGTCCGAGTCTGTCCTCCCGGATCCGCCGGATGATGTGATCGCGGAGGAGGAAAGCGTGGACAGGGTTCTTCAGACGGGGGACACAGGTGAGGACGTCATGGCCCTGCAGACACACCTGACCGAACTGGGCTACTATACGGGAGAAATCAGCGGCCGCTACGGCGCCGCCACCTCCGATGCCATCCGGCGCTTTCAGGAAGACTTTGGTCTTGAGGCGACGGGCGTGGCCGGGATTCCCACTCAGATCCTTCTCAATGCCACCCTGTACCGTCCCCTGAAGGTCGGGTCCTCCGGAGAGGATGTCACGCGTCTTCAGACACGGCTTACCCTCCTGGGTTACTACACCGGCAAAATCAGCGGTACTTTTCTGGATGGGACAAAGAACGCGCTGATCGCCTTTCAGTCCAAGATGGGCATTCCCGCCACCGGTGAAGCGGACGCCCGCACCCAGGAAACCCTGTATTCCCATGAGGCGGTTTCCAAGTCCGGGGCCCCTCTGGTGACGCCGCATCCGGAGGGCGGCGAGGAGATCGTCAACGGAGATCCTGAGGAGGATGACAGCACCGTTCCCTTCACCAAAAAGACATCCTATGGTTCCTCCGGCAAAGTCGTCAGGCAGATTCAGGAACGGCTCACGGAACTGGGGTATTACACCGGTCCCATTTCCTCCTCCTTCCAGGGCAACACCCGCAATGCGGTGAAAGCCTTCCAGAAGCAGAACGCCCTGACGGTGGACGGCGTGGTGGGGGAAAAGACCTGGTTTGCCCTGTTCAATGATCCGGATGTGGCCCTTCCCGGGGACAAACCCAGGGAGTCCGCGCCCGGCGATCCCGTTCCCTTCCACATCGTGGTGGACGTGACCAATCAGGTGGTGACCGTCTACAGCCGCGACCAGAAGGGCGAGTACACGGTGGTGGTGCGGGAGATGATCTGCTCCACCGGCACCAAGAAGAACCCCAGCGATATCGGTGACTTCGTTCTCTCCGGCCGCAAGGCCCGCTGGTGCTATTTCCCCACCTGGGGCGATTACGCCCAGTACTGGACCAAGATCAACGGGTCCATCGCCTTCCATTCGGTCATCTACCGTGAAGTGAACACCATGTCCCTTTCCCTGAAAAGCTACCGCATGCTGGGACAGCGTGCCAGCCACGGCTGCATACGCCTTCAGGTGTATGACGCCAAGTGGATTTATGACAATATCCCCGCAGGCACCGTGGTGACCATCACGGATACCCTGAAGGCGGATCCCGAGCTGAAGGCCAGCGTGGCGGCACCTGAGCTGAACCGGTCCAACATGCTCCCCGTCTCCACGCCTCACCCCACCTCCGAACCCATCTATGTCAGCGGCGCTCAGCCGCCCCTGCCTCTGAAGAAACTGGGCAGGAACAGTTCCTCCCAGGATGTTTACTGGCTGCAGAAAAAGCTCACGGAACTGGGTTATTATACCGGCAAGTGCTCCGGCACCTATCTGGACGGTACCGTCCAGGCGGTCCGGGCCTTCCAGAAGGACATGGGCCTGAGCGTCACGGGCACGGCGGACGTCACCACCCTGAAGAAGCTCTATGAACGGGAGCTGACACCGGCTGTCACCCCCGCGCCTTCCCCCACGCCCGCGCCTTCTCCCAGCCCCACGCCCGCGCCGGAGGCTCCCTGAACAGTCGCGGAAATAGAAAAGCGGTTCTCACGAACCGCTTACCCAGACACACACCGCGGCGGCCATTCCAGCCTCATGGGTCAGGCTGACCATCATATGCCCGTCCCCGGCCATTTCCAGCGCCCTGCCGTGCAGTCTGATCACGGGCCTGCCGTTGTCCTCATGGAGAATCTCCACCTCTTTCATGGAGGTCGTGACACCCTTGCCCAGGGCCTTGAACGCTGCCTCCTTGCATGCCCACATGGCCGCCATGGAGGAAGCGGCCATGACACCCCTGGAGTGAATGTAGGCCTGCTCGTCTTCCGTAAAGACGCGGTTCATGAAGGACAGCCGGTCCATGCATTTCTCCATCCGGCCAATCTCGCACAGATCCAGTCCCAGCCCCAGGATTTCAGACATAGCCCATCACCCCCCGGACCGACACGTCACCCGCCAGGACCCGGATCAGCAGTCCGTCCTCCCTGCGCACCAGGAGCGCGCCGGTTTCGTCCATATCCTCCGCGGTTCCCCGGAAACTCTCCGGTCCGATAACCCGGACTTCCCTGCCAAGGGTGCAGCTTCTCTCCCGGTACGCTTCGCGCAGTCCCGCCATTCCCTCCCTTTCCAGTCTGTCCACCTCTTCCTCAAGACAGGCAAGGTAGCACAGGAGAATCCGTCTTCTGAGCGGCGGCGCGCCGAAGTCTTCCAGGGAAGCAGCCTGTCCCCTGAGCTCCCCGGGCACAGCGCCCCGGTACACATTCAGACCCACCCCAAGCACCACGGATTCAATCCGGTCCGGGTCCGCGCTCACCTCATTGAGGATGCCGCAGATTTTCATGCCCCCGGCCACCAGATCATTGGGCCACTTGATTCTCACCTCCGGTCCCCCCGCCTGCTCCACGCCTCTGGCCATGGCCAGGGCTGCCGAATAGGTGAGGAGCGGCGCCTGGTCCGGACGAAGATGCGGACGGATGATCACCGACTGCCAGAGCCCCGTTCCCGGCAGGCTGACCCAGCTCCTGCCCATGCGGCCCCTGCCTTCCGTCTGGCTCTCGCACAGGCACAGGCTGCCGTGCGGCGCGTTCTCCAGCGCCATCTGCCGGGCAATCCGGTTGGTGGAGGTGACTTCCCGCTGGTAATGGCAGATGCCCCTGCCCGCCCACCGGGTCCGCAGGTCTTTCCGCCACAGCACCGGTTCCAGACGGTCCCCCGGAATCAGGCGGTACCCTCTCCGGCCTTCTCCCCGGATATCCCAGCCGGCCTGCCGGAGGCTTTCTATCTTCTTCCAGACCCCCGCCCTGGTCATGCTGAGGGCGCAGCACATTTCCTCGCCGCTCACCGTTTCCCGCTGTGAGAGGATTTCCAGAACTCTTTCCATCCCGGCCTCGACTCCTTTATGAGATTCACGCGCATTGTACGCCGGCCTTTCCCGGACCGTCAAGCGACCGACCCACATCACAGGAGGCATTTCATGTTACAGCCAAGACAATTGATCGCCATGCTGGAAGACAACGTCAGCCGGGTCATCGTGGGCAAGGAAGACGCCATTGAGCTGGCACTGATCGCGCTGATCTGCCGGGGTCACGTGCTCATTGAGGACGTGCCCGGAGTGGGCAAAACCACCATGGCCAGTGCCCTGGCCCGGTCACTGGACTGCTCCTTCAGGCGTATTCAGTTCACCCCTGACCTGATGCCCTCTGACGTGACGGGTTTCACGCTGGTCAATTTTCACACGGGACAGATGGAGTTCCGGGAAGGCGCCGTCATGAGCCAGATTGTGCTGGCGGATGAGATCAACCGGACCAGCCCCAAGACCCAGAGCGCTCTGCTGGAGGTCATGGAGGAACACCAGGTCACCGTGGACGGGGTCACCCATCCCCTGCCCCAGCCCTTCATGGTGCTGGCCACCCAGAACCCCGGAGAGTTTGTGGGCACCTATCCCCTGCCGGAAGCACAGGTGGACCGTTTTCTGTTGCGCATCTCCATGGGCTATCCCACCATTGAACAGGAAATGGACGTGCTTGAGCGCTATTCCAGTCCCAGAACCCCTCTGAGCAGCCTGACGCCTGTGTGTTCCGCCTCCGACGTCCTGAGCCTCCAGGAGATGGTCACCCAGGTTTACTGCTCCGCGGAGGTGCGCTCCTATGTGGCCACCATCGCTTCCCGTACCCGCGGGCACAATGCGCTTCAGCTGGGGCTTTCCACCCGGGCCTCCATCGCGCTTCTCCACGCCGCCCAGGCGGTGGCGATCCTGGACGGCCGGGACTATGTGCTGCCGGAGGATGTCCAGCACATGCTCCTCCCGGTGAGCTGCCATCGTCTGGTACTGCATCCGGAAGCCCGGATGAAGGGCGTCACGGCTGAACGCGTCATGACCTCCATCATGAACAGTGTCACCGTGCCGCTTCGCGTATGACCCGGCGGGGTGTCCGGCTCCTGTTCTGCGCGCTGGTCCTCCTCCTGTGCGCCTTTTCCACGGGAAGTCCGGTCTTTCTGCTGCCTGCCGTCCTCTTTCTGCTGATGCTCCTTTACGCCTGGCTGTCCACGTATCTGTGTGTCCGCACCCTGACCTTTGAAACCGCCCTGGAGCATCCAAGGATCCGCCGGGGTGAGGACACCGGTCTGCAGGTCAGACTCCACGCCCGGAGCTTTCTGCCGGTGGCACCTCTGACCCTTTCCATGCGTCTTTCCGCCGGTGTGGAGGAGGAAGTGCTCACCTGCCATGTGCTGTTCGGCAGGGATCAGGTTCTTCAGTGCCGGGTCCACGGCACCCATGTGGGCCTTCTCTGCCCCGGCGTCCACCATTGCACGGTGACGGATCTTTCCGGACTCTGGTGCCGGCGCGTCACCCCCGGCGGGGAAACCGCCCGTCTCCAGGTTCTGCCCCTGCCCTTTGACGTGGAAAGCCTGAAGTTTGCTCCCGGGGACAGCGGTCTGGGCACCATGGAGAGGGCCACGGAGGATCTCTCCAGTCCCGAGGATTTCCGGTCCTATCAGAGCGGCGATCCCATGAAGAAAATTCACTGGAAGCTGTCCGTGCGCAAGCAGGAGCTTGTGGTCCGCCGCTACGAGGAGCCCACGCTGCCGGAGGCCATGGTACTGATGGATTCCCCGCGCCTGAGCCCGGATACGGAAAACGGTCTGCGCGTCCGGGATGCTCTCCTGGAGACTGCCGCTTCGGTGCTGCTCCATGAGAAGCGCATGGACCACAGCGTGCGCATGCCGCTCCAGTCTTCCCATCCCATGGAGCTTTCCTCCCGAATGGAAGACACACTGATTCTGGAAAACCTTTGTCTTGCGGATTTCCCGGAAACCGGCCCCTTTGAGGAGGTTCTGGCGCTGGAAACCCGACGGATGCGCAAAATCGGATGTACGGTCATCATCACCGGCCATCTCACAGGCAACCTGGTGGACATGATGATCAGCATGCGGCGCATGGGTCCCACCCTGCGTCTCTACCTGATCACCTTTCAGCCGGAGGATCCGGAAATCCAGCCCATGATTGTCCGGCTTCAGAATGCCCTGTGTGAAGTCTGTTACGTCACCCCGGCTCAGAAGAGCTGAAAATGTGAAGGGAGGGAAACGGCTTGAAGGAAATGCGCGGGAGGCTGGAACACATCCTGCTCTCCTTTCTCATGACCGCAGGACTTCTCCTCCCGGTGCTTCATGTCCTGTCCCTTTCCTCCTGGATCCCCCTGATGCTGGGCGTTTCAGCCCTTGTGATTCCCCTTGTCTCCCTGAGTCTCACCCACAGGATTTCCCGCCTGGTTCTCTTCCTCGCTGCCCCCTGCCTTCTGGCCCTCTGGCTTCTTGCCGGGGGCGGGACCTCCACTCTGCTGGACGTGGTGCGTGCCATGGCCCTGGAAGCCTCCGGCGTGCACGGTGCGCTGCCCCTTTTCGGGCAGGAAGCCTGTATCCTGGTCACGGTGTTCTTCGCTCTCATCGCCATGGCCGCGTGCAGCCGGTCCAGCGGGATCCTTCCTTCTCTCATGTGCGTCTTCTTCGTTCTGGTGCTCCTCTGGCAGTTCCAGGACATGGGCCATCTCTGGATGCTTTTCCCGGCGGTGCTGGCCTGTCTTGCCGTCAGTTCCCTGTCCCTTCACGAGAACCTGCGCCTGCATACCGTCATCCCCGCTGCCCTGGCCCTGACCCTTCTGTCCTTTGCCATCGTGCCCGCCGGCGGTGTGGAGATTCCGCCCCTGAAGAAGGCCGCGGATGAGATGCGGCAGCGGATCATGGATTATCTCTTCTTCACGGAACCCCGCAATGTCTTTTCCCTGGCCGGTGAGGGGTACTACCCGGCGGGACCCGGACAGCTGGGCGGCAAAGCCGAACCCAGCACCAATCCCGTCATGGTGGTGAAAACCCCCGTGAACGTCTATCTGCGGGGGTCCATCCGCAACGAATACAACGGCCGTGCATGGCTGGACACCACCGGCGGCCGCCGCTATCTCTGGGTCAGTCCCCGATGGCTGGATACCCGGAAAACCGTCTTTGACGCGTCCCTGCCCGGCGGTTCCCTGCAGGCATCCCCGCTCCTTCAGGAGGATTCCATCAGCGTCCGCATGGTTTCCGACAGCACCTCCTCCATCTTTGTGCCCCAGCGTATCCGTGACCTCACCGCAGGGGGCGACCTGATCCCCTATTTCAACATCGGCAGTGAGGTTTTTGTCACCCGGGACCTCACCATGGGGGACACCTGGACGGTCACCGCCCCGCTTCTGACTTCCGCCACGCAGGGCATCGGGGACCTCATCCAGGCCGCCGCCGCTCAGGGGGATCCCGCCCGCTACGCCCAGATTCTGAAAACCTACACGGTCCTGCCGGATCATCTGCAGACATCCCTGTATGATCTGGCCCGCACCGCGGTTCAGGGCAGAACGACCCCCTTTGAGCGCGCTCTGGCCATCCAGGGCTGGCTCAAATCCAACTGCCGCTATTCTCTTGACGTGGAAGCCATCCCTGAGAGCACGGACTTCGTTTCCTATTTTCTGCTCAGAAGCCGGGAGGGATACTGCACCTATTTTGCCTCCGCCATGACGGTCATGTGCCGCATGATGGGCATCCCCGCCCGGTATGTGGAAGGATATCTCGCCCGGCCGGACGCTTCAGGCTACGCCTATGTGACGGGGGAAAGCGGACACGCCTGGACAGAAGTCTATTTTGACGGGTTCGGTTGGCTCACCTTCGACGCGACCCCCGGAATCTCCTCCGGTGCTCCCTCTCAGGTCCCCCCGGGGTTTGAGGAGGAAAAGGACACACCGCCCACCCCGGGCCCGTCGGATGCCGCCACAAGCCCGCCGCCGTCCGCCTCTCCGACACTGTCGCCGACGCCTTCTCCATCGCCATCCCCCTCGCCCTCACAGGAGGAGCGTCCGACACCCACCCCGTCCCCGGAGACGGAAAAGCCTCAGGACGAGTCTGAGCCGGGTCCCACGCCCACCCCGGAGAGGGAGACGCCGCCTGAAGAAGAAAAGGCTCCCCCTTCTCCCCTGTGGTGGATCCTCATCCTCCTCCTGCTGCTGATTCTCGCCCTGGTACTCCGCTATCTCGCCACCCGTCCCGATTCCCGCTCCCGGCGTGCCCGTGACATCACGGATCGCTACCGGGTGTGGCTTCAGGACATGGCGGATCTGCTGCATATCCTGCATATCAGCAGAGGAAAGGCCGAGCCGCTGGTTGCCTACGGCCGCAGAGTGGACATCTCCGGGGTGCTGGGAAGCGGGCTGAGCCAGGTGCTGGGTACGGCCTCCATGCTGATTTACAGCCACCGGGAACCCCTTGAGGAAGACCTGGAGGAGATCCGTGCCCTGTGCCGCGAGATGGAGAATCATCTGCATCCCACGGACCGCCTGCGCCTGATTCTGCGCCGGATGTTCGTCCCCATGAAGACAAGGACCATGTTCTGATCCACCGGATCGGACTCGAAAAGGCACTGCCGGAATCCGGACAGTGCCTTTCCTTTGATTCATGCGGTGAATCCATTCAAGCCCGTCAGCCTTATCACCTTCGCCCTTCAGCGGGAGGATTTCTGTTTCCCCTCCGGGATTGTATGGAGTGAATTCGCAGACCTGCTCTGTGATCCCATAAGAAGTGCTTTCCATGCAGGCAAGGCAGTCCGCTGTATCACATATTCCGATGCGTGCAGATTGGACCGGTGCCTCATGAAAGAAAAGAATCGCCTCATTCGTCTGTATGTATGGAAGGCAGACCGGGACACCGGCAGAGGACAGAAAGAAGGATCATCACGATGAAGAAAGCGATTCTCTGTGTCATTGCCATGATGCTGATCCTGTTCAGTGCTTCAGCACTGGCAGGGATCGGGGACGAAGGGCCGATCACGGAAGCACTCCGTCACGCAGGCATCACCCGGCCCGTACAGCTTTCGCAATGGGGGAATACGGCTGTCTGCTTCGCGGAGACAGACAATGTGAAACGGTTCCTTGTCCTTGAAAAGAAAGAGGGCAAATGGCAGATCGTGATCAATAACCCGACAGCGCTGATCCAGAACATGGACTGGCCACAGCTCTGGCTGGACAGTGACGACAGCGTGTTCTGGACCTATATCCTTTCCGGTCAGGAGATCGTTCGATATCACAGTTCCCGGGATGCGGAGGGAACATGGGGAGCGGTGGATCAGTTCCACGCTGACAGCAGTTTCGGGGAATCCACGCACATATGGATCACTTTGTGGGATGATGCCAACGGCGGCGAGATCATCCGCAGTTTTTCCGTCTCGGATGAAACCGACAACGACAACGGCATCCAGTGTATGCAGGTCCTTCCGGCAGGCTGGATTTCGGATTGCGTTCATCTGGCAGACTTCGACCTGACCCGTTTCCCTGTTCTGGTGGGGCCGGAGTACGGCGCCTGGTTCGGGACGGACCGCTTTTTCCGGGAGGCCGCTGCGGCATGGATGCCGGATTCTGCTTACGTCAGGGGCATGCTGAAAAATGATGCCCTGCACTTTCTCATGCAAAAGCCCAACGGCGACCGGGTGTATGTGATCTGCGAGTATGCCAGCCACCGACAGGTGAAACTGATTGAGAGCACACCGCTTCCTGCGGGAACAGTACTCGGTTATGAGAATTTCACCGACAGCCTGTGGATTGACGGGCGCTGCGTGACCATTCAGCTGCTGGCTTCCGGCAAGGCAGGGCTTGAGTCCATTCATGACGACAGCGCCGGTTCGGAAGAAACGGGAGGTTTCCTGTTCTTCGGCGACCGGACGGTGTGGGACGGTTCGGAGGTGCCGGTTCGGGTTATCCTCTTTGGTGACCATCCCTGGGGCGACATCACCCGGATCGACTGGAGCTCACTGCCGCGCAGCCTGGATGAAGCCTCTGTGCGAATGGATTCCGGCAGTTATGCAATGGTTGTCAATCCAGACCCTGCCGACCGGCTGCACCTGCGGGAGCTTGCAGATCGTACCAGCCGCTCACAGGGCAAGTACTGGACCGGGACACCCGTGGGCATCTGCGCACAGGACGGCGACTGGATGCTGGTGGTGTTTGGCGACTGGCAGAGCTGGCGGCGGGGATATATGATGAAACGATATCTGGCTTTCGGTCAGGCAGGCCGTGCGCTGCATCTGGATACCTCGGCCATGCCGCAGCTGTCTGCCAAAGACGAAATGCTGAAAGTTTACCGGGAACCTCAGACCGGTCAATATATCTGGCACTTAAACGGGAGCATCATGAAGGTGATCGGAATCATCGGAGACAAGTGGTACCACGTCTGGTTCCCGGCCACCGGGGAATATGGGTTTGTCCGGCAGGGTGATCTGACTGCAGGAAACGGATGATGATATGTGGATCATGAGGACGGATGGCATGAAAATCCGTTTCGATTCTTCGCCCCCTTCTGCTGATTAACGTCTCTGCGATCCCTTTCTCAGAAGAAGCGAAACGGGTCACCGTGAAAAGCACACGGGAACATGGCAGCATATGCGGGAGGCCCGGAATCAGGGTCACTGCCTCAAACCCGGGGAATGAACAGGGTGCCCTGCGGGATGTCTGTACTTCAGGAGTCTGTCAGCCGCACCATGGACATACAGA
The DNA here is from genome assembly GCA_902774025.1 of uncultured Eubacteriales bacterium. Lineage (GTDB taxonomy): Bacteria > Bacillota > Clostridia > Christensenellales > Aristaeellaceae > UBA2943. Next base: position 15,514 of record CACYGY010000028.1, on the reverse strand, counting down.
TCTTTCAGCCGGGAAAATGGCCTCCAATGCAGGATTGGCAATACTGAATGATGAAGGAAATACTATGAAATCTCTGTTTGAAGAACCTGGTAAAACCTGTATCCCGGGTAAAGACGGCATGTATTGTCCGAATCTGACGATTGATGATTGCGACCGGTGCTTCACCGGGAAATGGGCAGAATGCACAGGGCATTCCTGGCGGAAGTACATCCCGGCCTGTATGAAAGACTGATCCTGAACGGCAGCCTTTACAGACAGCTGGCGGATGCGAATGAGAAAGCCGAGGCCATGATGAAACTGCTGACGAAGCAGACGAAGGACCGGGAGGAAATCACGGAACGTCTGAAGGCCGAGCAGCCCATGGCATAGGTAGGCAGGATGAACAGTGTCTGCAGCTGAGCCGAAGAAAATGTCCCGGCAGAATTCGTCAATCCCCTGTAAACTAAGCCGCCGCTGGCTGGATCACTCCGATCCTGCCAGCGGCATTCGTCTTTTTGTTTTTTTTCAAAGCCTGTCCATCAACAGACAGTTCCCGCAGGGTGACTGCCCTGCGGGAACTGTCTGATTCCGATCCCGTCACTTCAGGGGATCATCCGGAAATGCCGCGTTTTCTCTCCGTCCCGCTCATCCGGAGATTCAGGATACTGGAGAGGAGGAGCAGCAGAATCATGCCCAGAATCACCGCCATGCCTCCCTGGAACCCTGCCCGTTCCGCCAGGATGCCCACCATGGAGGGCATGAGGACACCTCCCAGGGAGGCAATCGCCAGAAGCGTGCCCATGGCCAGAGGATAGGCATTCGTGAACACTGCCGCATCCGCGGTGATCATGGGACTGAGGCCGGCCATGCTCAGCCCCATCAGGGCGATGAACAGGATCACAAAAGGAACGGAAGAGGCACAGAGCATGCCCGCAAAACCCAGCGTCATGCCCAGAGCCCCGGCTGCCAGGAGCTTTTTCTGGTTGAACTGAGTGGAAAGCCGCGCCATGATCAGCCGCCCCAGGAGCATGACGGACCAGAGGAGCGCAGCCATGGTCTGGCTGAAGGCGCTGAGGCTGCCCGGTTCCTGAAAGGCGGCCATGAGGCTTTCCTTGCTCTGGATGTAGGTGACCAGCCACCCGTTGACGGAATACTCCGAACACAGATAGCAGAACATCATCAGACAGAGTACCTGGAAATGGCGGTCCCTCAGAAAGCGCAGGGTGCGGACCTGAGACTGGTGCCTGTCCGGCCGGTTGTCCGGCACCTGAACCCGGGTGAAAAGGAAAAGCGTCAGGAGAAAGCATGCGCCTACGAAGAGCATGGCTGCCTGCCAGGAGATCAGGCGGGACAGAAGGAGAAAGATCAGAGGGGCCAGAATGGCACCCACAGCGAAGCAGGCATGGAGCAGATTGGCCGCTCCGGCATCCCCCAGGGACAGTCGGTTCACCGCCCAGTTGTCAAAATTCACAAGGCTCCCCTTGGCCAGCCCCATCAGCGGAAAGGCCAGATACAGAAATCCGGCTGCGCTGCCTCCGGTAAGCCCGATGCCCAGAACACCCAGGGCAAGGGTCAGGAGGAGAGAACGCTTTCTGCCCAGATACAGGGGCAGTATGCCCGCCACGAAAGCGGCCGCCAGATTGCCCAGGGAATAGGAGGAAATCAGCAGACCGCCCGCCGTATCCGAAAGGCCGGCAGAGGCGCGCAGGTCCGGCATGACAGAGCCCACCATCAGGGTCAGAAGTCCGGATGCGAAAAAGGAGAAATAGCAGGTCAGCATCAGACGTCTCTGCGCCGGTTCCAGATTGCGGAAAAATGCGAACATGATCGGCCTGCTCCTTACCCGTTGTTCCGGATCCACTCTTCCCAGACCTGAGGCTGATAGCCCACCGTCACCTTCTGCCCGCACCGGACAAGGGGGGATACCAGCAGCCACGGATTTTCCAGAATGGCCTCTCGGAGATATTCCGGATCCGTATTATGGGCTGCACTGTGCTCCTGAACCTTTTTGTCCTGAAGGTCCAGAAGGCCCTGCAGCCCGATTTTCCCCGAAAGGGTCTGCAGTTCCCGCTCCCCCAGCCGATGTTTCTTCAGGTCCAGTTCCTGAACCTGAATCCGGCGTTCCTTAAAGAACCGCTGCGCTTTCTGGACGTCGAAGTTTTTCTTGCTGATGTAGATCTGTACGTTCATCCGTTTCCGCTCCTCATGCGCCTGACATCCTGTCCCCGCATCTCAATCACTTTCATCCGTCTGCTGTCCAGAATCCTTGAGGTGATTCTCTCCGTATACCTTTCCCGCAGATCACTGGGGGAGAGATTCGTGGAAACCACCACAGCCCTGTTCATGCGCATCCGTTCGTTGAAGAGCTGGAACATCTGAGGAATCGTCACATTCTGCATAAGGGGCTCACTCCCCAGATCATCCAGGAAAAGCACATCCGAATGCATCAGGGCTTCCATCTCCGGGTCCTCCCCCCTGAAATAGGCCCTGCGCATGATCTCCTGAGCCTGGTAGGCACTGATCACCAGCACGTTCAGGTTCCGTTCCACCATGACCCTGGCCATGCAGTGCATGAGGAAGGTCTTCCCAAGGCCGGAAGCACCGGAGAAAAGGATGCCGCCGTTGAACTCTGCCTCCGGCCACCGCCGGCTCCAGCCCTCCGCAATCGCCCGGATATCCTTCATCATCCACCGCTGGGAGCACCCCAGATTCTGGATGACGGTATCCGGGAAAAGGTTCAGATCAAAGCGCTCAAAGGACTGATCCTCCCCGGCGTCAAGGCCGATGCCGGCATATAAGCGTCTGTTCAGTTCCGCCTGCATGCACCGGCACATTTCTCGCACCGTATCCCCCACATACCCCGTGTCCTTGCAGATGGGGCAGCGGTACACAGGCTCCAGATAATCCGCCGCAAAGCCGTTTTTCAGGAGCTGTTCCGCAATTTCCGCCTGAATGGCCCTCATTTTTTCAGGCACATTCGTCTTCGTATCCCCCCGGATGGCCTGCCGGAGAGAGGTATAGATGAGCTCCTGCCGCTGGGCAATGAGTTCCCCGATCCGGGGACAGACCCGGGACACCTCCGCCTGGCGGTCCATGAGGATCTGATCATTCCGCACCCGCCGCTCCGCATACTCATTCTGAAGGATTTCCAGTATCTCCCTGCGCACCGTTCATCATCTCCTCCCGGCGACTCCGGAGCCATTCCGGGAAATCTTCGCCGGTTTGCTCCGTGTTCTCCCTCTGTTCGTACTTCTGATCCTGCACGCGTTTCTCTCCGCCGCCTCCGGACTTTCCGCCAAATCTGGCGAGCCAGTCCTTCCGGTTCATGTCCGCGGAGGCGGTGTCCCGGATGCCCTTCTCAAAGCAGTCCTTCAGAATCTGATCCAGATACCCCAGCGGTTTGTCGGCCTCCCGGGCAAACTCGGCACAGTGAAAGATCATTTCCTCGCTCATGCCGTACTGCGTCTGCCATCTGTGCACCACACGGCGCTGAGCCTCCCCGTACCGGATCTCCCTGCCCAGGATTTCCCTGAGCGTGGCCAGAACATTCCTCTCCTGATGGAACTGCTGCACATACTGCCGGATCTCATCGGGGCCTTCCATGCCCTTCTTTTTCCAGGACTCCAGCATTCGCATCACGTCCTCCAGATGCGGATCCCGCTGCACGGAACACTCCTGTGCCGCCAGCAGGAGCACCTCCTGAGGATAGAGTGCCAGCATGCTGTCCAGAACCGCCAGGGTGCCGTCATTCACCACCGCCTGGCGTCCCCCCAGGGTCCGGATGATCTCCTTGAGGAGATCCGCCTTCTTTTCCTTTTCCGCCCTTTCCTGCGCCACTGCCTGAGCGTCACCGGCGCTGGCGCTGCCGTGCCTGATCTGATTGCGCAGAATCCCGTCCAGGTACTTGAAGGACGGCGTCATGGACGCGGTGGTGTCCTTGCAGGCCTCCAGGATTGCCGCATCGCTGAAGCCCCACTCATCGGTCCATTTTCCGTACAGTTTTATCTCTTCCTCCGTGGGTTCCCGGCGAAGATTGAAACGTCGGATCACATGTCTGGAACCCTCCAGGTTCCTGCGGTTGCGGCTCAGGGCGACTTCCGCGTCTTCAATGGTCTTCACATGCTGTTCGCTCAGTTCCACGGCAAGGCGCTCTGCGGAGGCAAAACTGAAGGACTTGCCCCGGATGCTGATCATGTGCCGGATGAGCATCAGGACGACCTCCTGAGGCAGTCCCAGTTCCTCCACCCATTCGTAGTAGCGGACCAGGGTCTGCCCGTGAATGTGATAGTCATTGCCAAAGACGGCATAAACCGCATCCGTAAAGCGTTCATAAGCCCAGTCGTTATTCTGGCTTTCTCCCGTGAACACGGCCTGATTGACATGCACGTAACAGAAGGACAGAGGATTGTCCCCCGTCCTTTCCACAAGCCCCATCCGTTCCCAGTGCCTGTAGGCCCGGAGAATCTCCTCACGGCTCAGATCCAGATCATGGCTCATCTGCTCGATACTCATCCCTTCCTGGGGATGATAGCAGGCCATCAGGCCATAGAGGTAGACCCGGAGCTGTTCCCCGGTGGCCGTGGGCATGTATTCCAGAAGGAACTGATTGTCCACAGGCGTTGTGCCAAACATGATGAACTTGCCGTTGAACTTAAACATGTACCTTCCGCTCTCTCCTTATTCCATCAGAAACATCTGCCGCAGCTTGGGCTGGGCTCCGGTTTCCGGATCCATTTCCAGTTCCAGCACATCCTCCATGTAGGCGTTCCACCTGTCCACAACGGAACTGCCCGCCTGGGTCTTTTCCGCAAAGGCAATGCCCTGTTCACACTCATAATACCCGAACAGAACGTTGCCGTCGGACCAGATGGTATAGTTCCGGATTCCCGCCTGTTTCAGCAGTTCCTTCATCTCAGGCCAGATTTCATCATGGCGCTTTTTGTATTCTTCCGTCTTTCCGGGTCTGATGCGTCCCATCCATGCGAAACGTTCCATACATCTGCCTCCTGTCACATTGTGTCCCCGCCATTGTACCGCAAGGAAGGACAGATGCGCAACTTGAATGAGCGTCTTTCCTCCCTGATTGCTTTTCCTCTCCCGTTATGCTACCATGAAACGGAAGGATACATCTTCCACGCAGATATGAGGAAAGAAGGGATCTCATGGGTCTGATCCAGGCCGATATGAAATCCGCGAGTCTTCAGCGGATCGTCCACTTTAACGTGATTCTCCCGGTGGATGAAGAGAAGGCGCCTCTCAGCGCCTACCCCACCCTGTACCTGCTCCATGGCATCTTCGGCAATTCCACCTCCTGGCTGGTCAATTCCAATATCCGCCGCTATGCCGAGAAAAACCGGATTGCCGTGGTCATCCCCGATGGTGAGAACGGCTTCTACCTGGACCATCCCCAGTACATGAACCGGTTTTCCCGCTACATCGGTGAAGAGCTCCCCGTCCTGACCCGCCGCCTCTTCCCTCTGTCCCACCGCTATGAGGACACCTGGATCGGCGGACTCTCCATGGGCGGGTACGGCGCTCTGGTGAACGGTCTGCGGTACGGGGACACTTTCTCCCGGATCGTGGCCCTCTCCTCCGGACTCCTTCTGTATGAATACGCCTCCAGCGGCACGGAAAGCAGCGGCTTTACCAGCAGTGACTACCAGAAGGCCATGTTCGGCGATCCCGGGAAGGTTCTGGAGTCGGATCTGAATCCCGTGTGGATCTACAGAAAACGGAAGGAAGAGGGCAGACCCCTGCCGAAGATCCTCCTGGACGTCGGCGTGGATGATTTCCTGCTCAAAGCCAACGAGAAGGCCTGCGAGGAATTCAGAGAGCTGGGGGCGGACCTCACCTGGCGCACCGCTCCCGGCGCTCACGAATGGGATTTCTGGGACAGGGAAATCCGCTGGGCCCTGGACCATTTCCTGGAAAAGGGCGGGGAAGCCGAAGCGGAAACACTGGCCCACTGAAAAGACATGGCGCGGCACGCTACGCCGCGCCTTTTGAATTGACGAAGATGCGTGTGTGGCTTACAATAACCCTGACTTTTCCGGTGAGCATCCGATTATGACCGGTTAGGGGGAAAGACTGCATGCTTGTGCTGCTTTTCTTTTTATGGGTTCTGCTGTGCGGACAGTGGACCGCGGAGGTTCTTCTCACAGGCGCCGTGGTGTCCCTGCTGATCTACTGCTTCTCCTGTGCCTTCCTGGGCTTTTCCCCCAGGCGGGAATTCCGCCTTCTGCGCCGCCTGCCGGGGCTGATCCTGTACATTGTCTATCTGCTGGGCCAGATTTTCTCCTCCGCCATGGCCACGGTCCGGCTCATCTGGTCCCCCCGCTATGATCCTGAGCCCTGTCTCACCGGCCTGGATACGGAACTGAAAACCACCGCGGGCCAGGTGATCCTGGCCAACTCCATCACCCTCACCCCCGGAACCATCACCGTGGAGGTGAACAGGGGCCATTATCTCGTCCACTGTCTGGACACATCACTGAAGAAGGGTCTGCGCCAGTCCGGCATGGAAAGGCGCGTCAGGCGCCTGGAGGAGGGAGAGGGTTGAATAACCGTCTGATCGCCCCTGGGATGACAGGAGCCACCCTGGCATACGGATATCTGTATGAGGGCGTGCTGATAATTCTCGGCATCGCCCTGCTTTTCTGTCTCGTCCGGGCCATCCGGGGGCCCCGCATGGCGGACCGGATCATCTCCGTCAACATGATGGGTACCCTGGTGGTCCTGATCATCTGCATTCTCGCCTTCCTGATGCAGGAAGACTATCTGGTGGACATTGCCCTTGTGTATACCATGCTCTCCTTCCTGGCGGTGGTCATCCTGACCCGCATCTGCATGGGGGTCTGGAGGTCCCATCACCGGGAAAAGCATGAAGGAAAGGAGTGCTGATCCGGTGGAATATGTACGTTTTGCGGTCTCGGCCCTGTGCACCCTGGCGGGTCTTTTCATGGTCACCTCCGCGATCCTCGGGGTGTACCGTCTCCGCAGTTCCCTCAGCCGTCTCCACGCCGCGGCCCTCCTGGATACGCTGGGCATGCTGTTCCTGCTCCTGGGCCTCATCATCGCCCAGGGTCCCCGTCTCATTTCCCTGAAAATGCTGCTGCTCATCGTCTTCCTCTGGCTCACAAGCCCTGTGGGCTCTCACCTCATCGCCCGGCTGGAAACCATGGTGCACCCGGACCTTGGGAAGGAAGTTCAGATTGACCGGACGGACATGGTCCGACAGCTGCGGGAGGAATAATATGCAGATTCTCAGTATTCTTCTCCTGGTCTTCATCATCGGATGCGCTCTGGCGGTCGCCCTGATCCGGGACCTGCTCACCTGCGCCGTGGTGTTCATGGGGCAGAGCCTGGCCCTGAGCATTGTGTGGATCGTGCTGGAATCCCCGGACCTGGGCATCACGGAGGCCGCCGTGGGCGTAGGCATCGACAGCATCCTGCTGTTTGCCACCCTGAAGAAAATCCACGCCATTGACCGGATTGCCGGAAAGGGCGCATCAAGGGAGGAGGCGCCCCATGGCGAAAATCCGTCCGGACTTTGAGTCCAGCCTGTACGCACGCTTTCTGAAATGGGTCCGGGATGGAAGCGACAGACTGGATGAGGACATGGCCGGCATGCAGGCAGACCGGTCCATGGACCCTTCTCCCGCCCCGCCGGAACAGGACATGGAAAGGGTCATGGCGGAGAGGAAAGTCTATGACCGGGCGCAGGAATGGGGTTCCCATCAGGGTTTCCGTCTTCGCAACCGCACCTATTCCTTTCTTTCCCTATTTCTGTGTCTGTCCATCATCGCCGTGCTCCTCTACGCCACCTCCCAGCTGCCAGCCTTCGGCCGGGCCGGGAACCCGGCTCATAACGAGGTGAGTGAGCGGTATCTGGAGAAGGGCATGGAGGAAACCGGCGCCGTGAACCTGGTGTCCGGCATGATCCTGGATTACCGCGCCTTTGACACCCTGGGGGAAAGCAATGTCCTGCTGACGGCTGTCCTTTCCGTGATCATGCTCCTGCACATGCAGCGCAGGGAAGGCGATCCCCGTCAGGAGATGGAGGATCTGGCGGACCAGACCCTGTATGAGCCGCGCCATGACCCGATCCTGCAGACCGTGACCCGCGTTCTCATGCCCATGCTTCTGCTCTTTGGCATCTATGTGGTGCTCAACGGCCATCTGTCTCCCGGAGGCGGCTTTTCCGGAGGTGCCGTGCTGGGCGCTGCCCTGATCCTGCACACCAACGCCTTCGGCAGTTCATCCACCCGCCGCTTCATGAACATGCGCATCTTCCAGGCCGTCACAGGGACCGCCCTGTGCTTCTACGGCCTGGCCAAGGCCTATTCCTTCTTTGTGGGTGCCAACCATCTTCCCTCAATCTTCACGCCCGGCACTCCCGGCCGTCTCTTTTCCGCCGGCCTCATTCCCTACCTGAATATCGCCGTGGGCCTTGTGGTGGCCTGCACCATATCCGCTCTGTATACCCTGTTCCGGAAGGGGGATCTGTGATGCTCCTGACCCATTACGAAGAGATTGCCGCCGTCATCCTGTTCGGCATCGGCCTCACCATGCTGATCCTGAACCGGAACATGATCAAGAAAATCATCGGCTTTTCCATGACCGACAGCGCCATCTTTCTCTACCTGGCGGCCAAGGGTTACATCAGCGGGAGAAAGGCGCCCATTGTGGAGAACGGGATCACGGCGATGGAAGCCTACATCAACCCCATCCCCTCAGGTCTCGTGCTCACGGGCATCGTGGTCTCCGTTGCCTCCAGTGCCGTTCTTCTGGCCCTTACAGTGCGGCTCTACAAGCGCTACCACACACTGGACCTGGATGAAATGACACGCCTGGCCCAGGCAGAGGAGGCGGATTGATTTGGACCTGTGGCAATCCATCCCTCTGCTCCTGGTCATTCTGCCCCTGGTGAGCGCCTGCCTCTGCCCGGCGCTTCCCCGGCGGGGCGCCCAGGTGTTCTGCGGGGGGATTCTGGCCCTTTCCTGTCTGGCGGCCACCATTTTCATGCCCGCCATAACCAGCCTCGGGGCTTCCTATACGTATTCCATGGGGCATTTTCCGGCTCCCTGGGGCAACGAGCTCCGAGCCGGACCGCTGGAATCCCGGATGTCCTGGTTTTTCATGCTGGTGCTGCTTCTCACCTTTCTGGGGGGACTCCGGTGCCTGAATCATGACATTCCCGAAAAGAAAACCAGTGTCTTCTGTGCCACCCTCCTGCTCATAGCCTCCGGTCTCAACGCACAGGTGTACACCAACGACCTGTTCACCGCCTATGTGTTCCTGGAGATCACCACCCTGGCGGCGGTCAGCCAGATCGCCTCCCGGCCCGGCGGACGGCCTCTCCTCTCCTCCGCCCGGTACATGATCATGAACATGGTGGGATCATCCCTGTTCCTGCTTGGGGTCATCCTTCTGTACGACCTGACGGGACACCTCCTCATGAGTCCCATTCAGCAGAGTGTCTCCGCCCTGGTGGAAAGCGGACAGTACCACACGCCCCTCACCCTGGTGGTGGCCCTCATCACCGTCGGACTGGGCATCAAGAGTGCCCTGTTCCCCTTCCATGCCTGGGTGTCGGACAGCTACAGCCAGGGCACACCCATGGGCTCCGCCATCATGGCCGCCCTGGTGTCCAAGGGATATCTCTTCCTCATGCTGAAGGTGATCTACCGGGTGATCGGAAGGGAGAACTTCGCCGCCACGGGCGTGGATACCGTTCTGTTCATCTTTGCGCTTCTGGGCATGGTGCTGGGCTCCATCCTGGCTATCCGGCAGACGGACCTGAGGCGCATGGTGGCCTACTCCTCCGTGGCACAGATCGGTTACATCTACATGGGACTGAGCCTGAACACGGATGCGGGCATGATGGCGGCGGTCTTCCATATGATCGCCCACGCCGTGTGCAAGAGCATGCTCTTCCTCACCTGCGACGGACTGATCGCCGTAAGTCCCAGTTCCCGTCTCCGGGACCTGGAGGGCAGCGGTTTCCGCGCGCCTCTCACAGGTGCCGCCTTCACCGTGGGCGCCCTGAGCATGGTCGGTTTCCCCTTCCTGGGCGGCTTTTCCAGCAAGGTGAACTTCGCACTCTCCGCCGTGGACCTTCAGGATCCCAGGACCTTCCTGGTGCTGGCGGTTCTGGTGATCTCCACCTGGCTCCATACCCTCTATTTCCTCCGGGCGGTCATCACCATCTACCGCCGCAGTCCGGAGGACACCGTATCGAAAGGGCATCTTCACCGGGGTTTCTGCTACAGTCTCTCCCTGGTCATGCTCATCCTGCTGAATGTCACCCTGGGGGTCATGTCCCAGCCTCTGATCAACGTCCTGCGCTCCGGCCTGACCCTGTTCGGCTGACGCGGCCCGAACCGATTCCGAGGAGGATCTGAAAATGGTACAAGCCTGGTATCTGCTGATTCCTGTCTTCTTTCCGGTGCTGTCCGGTCTGTGTCTGGCCTTCTTCCGCCCCCTGGACGGTGTGCGCGCCCGGAAGGCTGCCGTCACCTCGGTGCTGATTCTGAACATGCTTCTTCTGGTTCCCGTGCTCCTTTCCCCGGAGATGGAACTGCACCTCTTTTCTCTGTCGGACCGCCTGCCGGTCTTCCTGCGCACGGACCTCACCGGCAAATGCTTCGCCGCCCTCATGGCTCTTGTCTGGTGCCTGGCGGGCATCTATTCCTTCGGGTACATGGAGCATGAAAAGCATCTGCGCCGCTACTACAGCTTCTATGTCACCACCCTGGGGGTGCTCATGGCCCTGTGCTTCGCGGGCTCGGTCATCACCTACTACATGCTCTATGAGCTGATGACATTGCTCACCGTTCCCCTGGTGATGCATACCATGGAAAAGGATGCCGTGGCGGCGGGCATCAAGTATCTCATCTATTCCATCCTGGGCGCCTCCCTCGTGCTCCTGGCCGTGTTCATGCTGGCCCGCTTCGTGCCCACCTTCTCCTTTGTGCCCGGCGGTGTCCTGACAGAGGAAATGGTCAGCGGCCATGAAACCCTGATGCTCATCGCCGCTTTCCTGACCATTCTGGGCTTTGGCACCAAGGCGGGCATGTTCCCCCTCCACGGCTGGCTTCCCACAGCCCATCCCGTGGCTCCCGCCCCGGCCTCCGCCGTTCTCTCCGGCATTATCACCAAGGCGGGCGTCCTGGGGGTCATCCGCATGGTCTTCTTCTTCATCGGACCGGACATGATCCGGGGAACCTGGGTTCAGACCGCCTTCATGGCCCTGACCCTGTTCACCATCTTTTCCGGCTCTCTCCTGGCCTATCAGGAGGACCTGTTCAAGAAACGTCTGGCCTATTCCTCCGTGTCCCAGGTGAGCTATGTGCTCTTCGGTCTGAGCACGCTGCACCCTCTGGGTTTTGTGGGCTCCATGCTGCATGTGTGCGCCCACAGCCTCATCAAGGACACCCTGTTCATGTCCGCCGGCGCTGTCATTCACCGCACCGGAAAGACAAGAGTGTCCGAACTGGAAGGCATCGGGCGTCAGATGCCCGGCGTCATGTGGTGCTTCACGCTGGTCTCCGTAGGCCTTGTGGGCATTCCGCCCTGTCTGGGCTTTGTGTCCAAGTGGTACCTGGCTCAGGGTTCCCTGAACAGCGTGATTCAGCCGGGCTTTTTCACATGGCTGGGCCCGGTGATCCTCCTCATCTCCGCCCTGCTGACCGCGGGCTATCTCCTGTCCCTGTCCATTCACGCCTTCTTTCCCCGCACGCCGCTTCCCGCCGGTTACCAGAAGCTGGAGCCCGGCGCCGGCATGCTTGTCCCCATGCTGGTCCTGACCTTTCTCAGCATTGCCCTGGGCATCTATCCCACGCCCATCCTGAATCTGCTGACGGGTCTGGCCGGCACCGTGCTGTGAATAAGGAGGCGCCATGCAGGTTTACCTGTTTTTCGGAATCATCCTGATTCCCATTGTGGGCGGCGCCATACTCCCCCTGTTCCGTTTCCGTTCCTCACGGGCCCGGGGTATGTACACCCTCCTGGTGTGTCTTGCCTGCTCGGCGCACACCGTGGCGCTCCTGCTCCTCAGGCGGGATGAGAGTCTGGTGCTGTACTCCATCATGGACGGTCTGGACATTGTCTTCCGCTGTGACAGCCTCAGCTGCGTTTTTGCCGGACTCCTGGCCTTTCTCTGGCCTCTGGCCAGTCTCTACGGCCTGGAATACATGGAACATGAGTCGGGACCGGACCGTTTCTTCGCCTTCTACACCATGTCCCTGGGCGTCGCCATGGCCATCGCCCTGAGCGGCAATCTGTTCACTCTGTACATGTTCTATGAGTGCCTGACCCTTTTCACCCTTCCCCTGGTTTCCCACCGGAAGGACGAAGCTTCCGTCCGGGCTGCCCGCCGTTATGTGACCTTTTCCATCACAGGCGCCGCCATGGCCTTTGTGGGACTGATCTTCCTGATCCATTACGGGGACATCTCCCTGTTCCGTCTCGGGGGCGTGCTGGACGCGGAAAGCATCGCGGGGCGGGAAACGCTCCTTCAGTGGGTCTTTTTCACAGCCCTCATCGGGTTCGGCACCAAGGCCGCCCTCTTCCCGCTGCACGCCTGGCTGCCCGCTGTGTCCGTGGCTCCCACCCCCGTCACAGCCCTGCTTCACGCGGTAGCGGTGGTAAACGCCGGCACCTTTGCGGTGACGCGCCTGATCTACTACTGTTTCGGAAGTGCCTTCCTCGCGGGCTCCCCGGCCCAGACCGCGGCCCTCTGCGTCACCTGCCTGACCGTGCTTCTCGGGGCTGTCCAGGCCATCCGTGAGCCGCATTTCAAGCGCCGCCTGGCCTGGAGTACCGTCTCCAACCTTTCCTACATGCTCACGAGCCTGTGTCTCATGAGTCCCGGAGGCATGGCGGGCGGTCTGGCACACCTTGTGTGCCACAGCCTGATGAAAATCACCATGTTCTGGTGCTGCGGCGCCTTCATGGTACGCACCGGCATTGAGGAGGTGCGGGACCTTCGGGGACTGGGGAGAATCATGCCCCGCACCTGTGCCTTTCTCGCCCTGGGCGCCATCGCCCTTACCGGCATTCCGCCCCTGTGCGGCTTTGTGAGCAAGTGGGAAATCCTCATGGCCGCGGAGGATACCGGAACCTTCATGGGCCATGTGGCTTCCGCTGTCATCATCACCGCCAGCCTTGCCACCGCCGTCTACGCACTTTCCACCATTCTTCCCCTCTACTTCCGGCCCCTCAATGAGCGCTGGAAGCATCTGGACGGACAGAGACTGGACCCCGGCTGGCGGATGCTTCTGCCTCTTGGCATTGTGGCCTGCGTGATCATTGCACTGGGTGTCTGGTCCCGGCCTCTGATCACCTTCCTGCGTCAGACAGGTGCGGGAACCGGATTCTGATCCTCCTGTTTTCCGGGAGGAAAATGCTTGATATGGGAGGTGAATTCCTCATGCTGATCCCGGCAATGATTCTGCTGCCCATGCTGATGGCCGGCGTGTGCTTTGCCTTCCGGCGGCGGAATCGCGCTGTTTCCCTGACCCTGTTTCTTGTCACCTGCTGCCTTTCCCTGGCCCTGAGTGTCCTTCTTCTCTTCCGGGGAGAAACCACGCTGGACCTTCCGGGATTCACAGGCCATGGCCTGCATTTCCGCGCCGATTTCTTCCGTGCCTTCTACGCCTCCCTGGCCTCCTTCATGTGGCTGGTCACGGGGATGATGAGCCCGGAGTATTTCAGGCATGACGGGAAAATTCACCGCTATCTCTTCTTCAATCTCCTGACCCTGGGTGCCACACTGGGGGTCTTCCTCTCCGATGATCTGTTCACCACCCTGGTCTTTTTTGAGATCATGTCCCTGGCCAGTTATGTCTGGGTGGTCCAGGAGGAGGACGATCACGCCATGCGGGCGGGGCAGACCTATCTGGCGGTAGCCGTCATCGGCGGTCTCACCACGCTCATGGGGCTTTTCCTGCTGGAAAAGGAGCTGGGAACCCTGTCCTTTCAGGGGCTGTCGGCCTCCACGGCCCGCTCTCCCGCCGTCACATGGGGCGTATGGCTTACCCTGTTCGGGTTTGCCGCCAAAGCGGGCCTGTTCCCTTTGCATATCTGGCTTCCCAAGGCGCATCCCGTGGCTCCGGCCCCGGCCTCTGCCCTCCTGTCGGGCATGCTCACCAAGACCGGTGTTTTCGGCATGATCGTCCTTTCCATGCGCCTGATGAAGGGGGACCGCACCTTCGGGATCATTCTCCTGCTCCTGGGGTGTGCCACCATGTTCCTCGGAGCGCTCCTGGCCCTTTTCTCCGTGAACCTGAAGCGCACCCTGGCCTGTTCATCCGTCAGCCAGATCGGCTTTATCACCGTGGGTCTGGCCTCGGCTGTTCTGCTGGATCATGAAGCGACCCTGGCCGTGAGCGGCACCGTGCTGCACATGGTGAACCATTCCCTCATCAAGCTCTGTCTCTTCCTCTGCGCGGGCTGCGTGTTCATGAACACGGAAGAACTGGACCTGAACCGGATCCGGGGCTTCGGCCGGCATAAGCCCCTGTTTCACGCCGTCTTCCTCATGGGCGCTCTTTCCCTGGCCTGTCTTCCTCCCCTGGGCAGCGGATTCAATTCCAAGTCCCTGATCCACGAAGGACTCCTGGAATGGGTGGAGGTGGTTCGGGAAGAGGGAGGCCCCGCCTGGGCCTTCAAGAGTCTGGAGATCCTCTTTCTCGTCTCCGGCGGTCTCACCATCGCCTACATGACCAAGCTGTACGTGTGCCTTTTTCTGGAGAAGAACCGGGACGCCGGAGTGCAGTCCCGCTTTGACGGGATGCGGCGCTATGCCCGTCCCCTGAGCGCTGCCGCCCTTCTCCTCTCCGGGTGCCTCCTGCCGGTGCTGGGCCTGTTCGGTTCCGTCTTCATGACACCCATTGCCCATGCCTCCACCGCCTTCTTTCAGATTTCCCCGGTTTTCCATCCCATGCTCTTCTTCACCCCGGAGAACCTGAAGGGCGCCGGGGAAAGCCTGGCCATCGGCATTCTGGTGTACTTTGCCCTGGTCCGGCCCTGGATGACGGACCGCGGGGGCACATATCTGCAGCGCTGGCCGGTCTCCCTGGACCTGGAAGACCGGGTGTACCGCCCCTTCCTGGCATTCCTTCCCCGCATCCTTTCCTTCCCTGTACGCCTGCTCATGGGCATCGGTGACTGGCCTCTGATCCGCCGGTGGATCCCCCGGGCTGTATCCCTTCTCACCGGATGGATCATGATTCTGCCCGACCGTATCCGGGTACCCCGTTTCATCCCCGCTTTCTTCCGGTTTGCCATGCGCCTTCCGGACAGCCTGCGTCTGCACCGGCTCATCTCCTTCGCCTCCACAGCCTTCAGCCGCCTGTTCATGGAATTTCCGGATCATCTGGCCTTCCTGTGCAAGCGCAGCTTCCTGGCCATCCGCCGGACACGCACCCCGCCCCACGTGGGCACCCGTTTCACCTACGCCCTGGGCATGATGCTGAACCGGATCGCCCATGGACTGAACCGGACCCTTCTGCGCCACCATCCCATGCGGGAT